>NZ_JBFAYF010000079.1:0-35511 GCF_040681165.1 Actinoplanes sp. NPDC051851
CCCCGGGGCGGGGGGGGTGCCGCGCGGGGGCGGGTGCGGCCCCCCCCCATCCGGGTGCCTTTCCCCGGGGGGGGCCGGACCCGCCCCCCCCCCCGCGACGCCGGCGTCGCGGGGCGTCCGTCGAGATGGAGAGCCGGGGCCGGGCCGCCCGATGGGTGCCCGGCACCCATCGGCGTCAGCGTCCTTGGTACTGCTGCTGTTGCGGCGCCGGGCTCGGCGAACTCGACGAGCTCGACTGCAACAGCCGATTGTCGTCCCGTGCATCGCTCCGGCCCCGGCGCCCATCCCGGTCACGGTCCCGGCGCCTATCCCGGTCCCGGTCACGGTCCCGGTCACGGTCACGGCTACCGACGTTCGCTGCCGCCGACCGGCGTTCGTCTCGTTCGCTCTGTTCGCCACGCTCGCGGGCGCGACGGCTGAGGGACTTGGTCCCGACACCGATCCCGACGGCATCCCGAATGTTCTTGGCTTCGTGTACGCGATCCTCCGGCACCAGCCGCACGGCGTCGCGGGTGATGCCCGCGACGCTCTGGTCCCGGTCCTCCCAGGTCGACGAACCGGAGACGTACGTGCCCGCGCCACTGGCGATACTCGCCGCCGTGCTCACCCGCTTGGCGACCGCCTCCCGGGTGCTGCCCTTGGGTGCCGTCGCCGCAACGACGCTCGCGATACCCTGGACGATTCTGGCCGCGCCGGAGAACAGCGCCCCCTTGCTCCGTGGCTGGTTTTTCGCATCGCGGGCCTGTTGGATGGCCGCGGCACTCCGGGCATCCCGCTCGGCGGTGACCGCGTCACGGAAATCGCGCGCCGTCGGCAGGTCTCCAGCACGATCGGCGGCCCGAAGACGTTCGCTGGCGCTGATGACGTCGCGCATCTGGTCGGCGACCCGCTCGTAGTGCCGAGCCTCCCAGTGCCGGATATCGGGCGGCACCTGCGGGCCCTGATTCGGGGCGCTGTTGAGCCGGCCCTGCGCTTCCCGGATCGCGTCCTGGGCGTTGTAGTTTCCGCTCTGTTGAGCATCGTTACTGATGATGTCGATGGCGACTTGCCGTGCTTCGGGCATGCGCCCACCTCCGCGTGACTTGCGCTTGACGATGAGAGTGCGACGGGCCCCCGCCCTACGTTGGGCGTACCGCGCTGGTTCACCACGAGTTGCGGTTCGTTGCCGGACGGTGGCTCAGCGGACGCGCTGGGCCGACGGGCCGCGCAGGGCGGCCGCCCGCAGGCGGCGCTGGTTGACCCGGGTCGCCTGGTCGTACAGGGCCTTCCGGCGCTTGCGACGAGCCGCCGTCCGCTGGCTCGTCCGCAGCGCCGCCGCCTTCTCGGTCTCCTGCCGGGTCGTCCACGTCGACATCAGCCACTGGAGTTCGGCATTGCCGGCGGCGGAGAGGCCACCCCGCTGGACGTCGCGGCAGAGCTTCTCGACCGAGGGGAGCTGGCCGCTCACCCAGAGCTGCTGGAGCCGGTGCTCGTCGATATTGATCGACTTGGCGAAACGGCCGGTCCGGATGATTTCCGCAAGATGGCGGAGAACCCGCAGCCGGTCTTCCGGCGTCCAGCGCTTCTGGTCGGCGGGCACGCACTCCTCGCGGCCGCCGCCCTCGCCCTCGGCACGGTAGTGGCGCTTGAGGATGTGCAGGATGGTGGTGTCGGAGATCGACCGGGCGCGCGGAGCGACGAAGTATCGCTGCCGCGCCAGGTCGCGCCGCAGAAGTGTGACGGCCACCCTGTCGGCGTCGCGGTAAACGGTGCTCCACGACTGGCGGGAGGCCGGGCGTTGATGAGGGTCGTCCATGGTGGTGGTGCCTCCGGTGCTCTCGGGTCGTCGACGTTGACCCGAGCTTTACGACCCGCCACCCACCCCGGTTCACCGGCGCCGACGTGACGCCGGTTACGCGGAGGTGAACAGCGCCGGGCTCAGTGCAGCGGGGCCGTCACCACGGCCGCGCCGCCGACGATGCCGACGGTGACGAACGAGATGTCGTCGACCTTCAGCTCGGTCTCGCCGTCGACCGTCTGCGGGCTGGTGGTGGCCGTCCAGTCGCGCACCTCGTGGGTAGCCCCGTCCCGGGTCACCGCGTACAGCCGGTAGAGCGTGCCGGTGTGCAGGCCGGTGACGGTGAGGTGGATCGTGGAGGCGTCGTGCTCCCCGGTGGTGACGTTGACCGAGAGACTCACCCCGGAGGCGTGCGCCTCACCGGACGAACTCAGTACGACGCCCTGATCGGTCGCGGTCAGCTGGTTGAACGCCGCCGTACCGCCGAGCGCCAGCACGAGCACCGCGGCCACCGCGCCGGCCCAGGTGGCGACCCGCTTACGGCGCCGCGCCGCACCGGGACGGCCCGGCGGACGGGAGCCGGCGGGCCGGTCCTTGCCCGGCCGGGTGGAGCCGGCCGGTTTCGCCGAGACCGGTGACGACTCCGGGGCGGGCACCGGATCCGGCGTGATCGCCGGGGACTGGACCGCCGGAGACGGGGCCGCCATGGACCGAGCCGACGGGGCCGGTGACGCCAGGAAGTCCGGCACCACGTCGGTGTCCCGGAAGGCCGGGGACGACGCCAGGTCCGGGGAGAGATCCCAGTCTGCGGCGTCGAGCAGCCCCAGACCGGCGGCCGACGCCCCGATCTCGGTCGCCTCGTTCAGGCACACCCAGCAGTCGGCCAGGTGCGCCTCGAAGGACTCACGATCGTCGGAGTCCAGCGCCCCGATCAGGTAGAGGGCAAGCCTCTCCTGCTCCGCCGCGGTGTGGTTCCCGCTTGCGCGCATCCGAGCCTCCCCTACGACTGGGTACCACGCGAGATGTCGGTCGACCCGATAGCGGCGTGCAGGGAGCGCACCGCGTAATACGCCCGGGACTTCACCGTGCCCTCGGGGATTCCCAGACGGGCTGCCGCCTCGGCCACGGATGCGCCCCGATAGTACATCTCCAGCAGCACCGCACGGTGTTCCGGACTGATCTTCGTGAGCGCCAGGCGTACCGCGTGGACACTCACCACCCGGTCCATCTCGTCGTCCGCGTCGGCGACCCGGTTCAGGTCCGGCAGGCTCACCTCGGGCGGGCGGGCCTGCCGGGCACGCATAGCGTCGATCGCGACGTGCCGGGCGACCGTGTAGAGCCACGGCGCGATCTTCGGCGGGTCCGCCGCGAGCGACTCCCGGTTGCGCCAGGCCCGCAGGAGCGTCTCCTGGACCAGGTCCTCGGCGAGCTCCTCCTGACCCAGCAGCAGCCGGGTCAGGAAGCGGAGCAGGGGCCGGCGGTACTCGTCGACGATCTGCCGCATCAGCGCCTCGGCGTCCGCGGGTTTCAGATCCCCGCCGCCCGGCGCCGACGGCACGGCGGACGCGGAGGCGGGCACCGCCTGCGCGGGGACCGCCGCCCGGGCCCCCGCGTCGGACTTCCGGATCGACGACCACACCGCCACCACCGCGCGGAGCACCGCGCCCGCGGATCGCCGCAGGTCACCGGCCGGGTCGGCGAACCTCGGCGCGAGCACATCACTCATGGTCGGCCCCACCTCCATCAACAAAAGCGTCGGTCGGTCGTCAGTCGCGGTTCTTCATCCTCTGTGTCCAGAGGACGATGCCGCCTGCGATCAATACCACGCCGAGGCAGAGGAACGCCGCGAGGCCCCGCTTGCTCCCACCACCGCTGCTACTGCTGGCCACTTCCTGATCACCCACCGCGGTCGCGGCGGGCGCCTCGCCGTCGACGGCCTTGGCGACCGACGCGGCGGGATTGATCATGCCGGATCCGAGGCCGGTCGCGTCGGCCACCGCGTCGGAGGTACCGGTGATCCGCTGCTCGACCTGAACCGCGGCCAGCTCCGGATAGGCCGCCCGGACCAGTGCCGCCTCGCCCGCGACGAAGGCCGTCGCGTACTGGGTGCCGGTGTAGCTGAGCGCGCCGGACTTACCCGGCCCGATCGCCGCCACGTCCGCGCCCGGCGCGATCACCTCGACGCTGTCCTGCTGGTACGCCTCCACCAGCTTGTTGTCCGCGTCCACGCCGCCGACCAGCAGCAGCGCGCCGGTGGCCGAGGAGTCGCTCGGCGAGGGCAGCGTGATCGGCTTGGTCGGCGCACCGGCCACCACGATCACGTCGTGGTTGAGGGCCGTGGTCAGCGCGGTCAGCACCTCCGGCGCGGAGAGGTCCACGTACGACCCCAGCGTCAGCACCGAGGCGCCGGCGCTGACCGCGACCTCGATCGCGTTCGCGGCGTCCGCGGCCCGGCCGGTGGCCGTGGTGGAGACCATCCGGACCGGCAGGATGGTGGCGTCCGGCGCCATGCCGACCGGGGTCTTCGCCGAGGTGGCGTTCGCGGCGATGATGCTCGCCATCGCGGTGCCGGTACCGAGGCAGTCGGTGGTGCCCTTGCCGTTGCCGACGGTGACGTCCGCACCGGGCGAGAGCCGGCCGCTGAGCGAGTCGAGGGTGCCGTCGACACCGGAGTCGATCACGGCGACCATCACGCCGTTGCCCCGGCTCACGTCCCAGGCGCTGTCCACCGCCATCCGCAGCTGGGCCCAGTCCGACTTGCTGCTCGACCCGGTGGTGGTGGCGCAGCTCGTGCTCTTGGTGGGCTTCGCCGACGATGGGCTCGGCTTGGAGCCCGAGTTCGGCGTCTTCGTCGGCTTGCTGGTCTTCTTGGTCGAGGTCGGCGTCGGCGTGGCGCCGGTCGGGATCTGGCCGTACTTCACGCCGTCACCGGCCGCGTCCCAGGGCAGCACCAGGTACCAGCCCGCGTGCAGGGTGTTGCCGTCGGTGAGGCTCGAGCCGTCCGCCTGCGCACGCCCGGCGTTCAGGTTGTAGATGTCGGCGGACCGCGTGCCGCTGCCGAGGAACCGCTGGGCGATCTCGGTGAGGTTCTCCGGCTGCCCCTGGTAGGCCGACGCGACCAGGTAGTACTTGACGTAGGCCTGGGTGTCGTCCGCCGAGGCCGGCATCACCATCGTCGCCACTGCCAGGCAGCAGGCCACCGCCATGGAAGCCAACAGGCGTACCAGGGTTGGGCGCTTCGCGCGCACCGATACCTCCTCTTTCAGTCGCCCGCGGCCGACCGGCCCGGCTGTTCGTCCTCTACAGCGGATCAGAAGCCCTCCGCGTTCACCGAACGACCAAAGCTTCAGCGAACTTTGATCTAACCGGATCCGCCGGACCGTCATCGTCCCGGGGCCGCACCGACCTGCACCGACCACCGGCTGTTCGGGACCTCGCCGATCAGCACCGGGACGCAGCGGCCGCGGGTCGCCGTGACCAGGCCACGAACCCCGGCCATGCCCCCGGCGGGCAGCCCGGCCGAGATGATGATGCACCGGCTCGGCGGCTCGTCGCCCGCCTCGGGGAAGCCGGTGAGCAGGTGGCAGCCGTCGAAGACGTCCTCGCCGAGCGCGTCGCCGACCACGGCCACCCCGATGCCATCCGCGTGCAGCTGGCGCGCGAACGCGACGGCCAGTCTCCGCGAGTCCTCGGCGCTGCCGACCAGCGTCAGCACGTCCGGCGTACGCCCCAGGTCGACGTGCAGCCACCATGGGCCCTGCCGGCCGAGCACCAGCGGGACGGTAGCGGCGGGGGTGGGCTCGTCCTCGGCGAGCCACGAGTACGCGGGCGTGTCCGGCCCGCTGGTCACCCCGGCCAGCCGAACCAGGATCGGGCCGGCCTCGCTGATCAGCTCCGCCTTGACGAACGGCATCTCACCGTCGACCGGCAACGTCGGCCGCTCCACCGGCACCGCCACCGGCTCCGGCGCGGCCACCGGCTCCGGCGCGGCCACGGGCGCGTCCGGCACGGGCGCCGGGGCGACCGGAGCCGGGACGGACGCCGAGACCGCGGTCTCCGGCACGGGCACGACCGACACCGGGTCGGAGAACTCGGGAGCCGTCGGGGCGGCGGCCGGGGCGGCGGTGGCGGTCGGTGCCGTGGGCTGTTCGCCGAGCGCGGCCGGGACGGCGGAGACCGCGGCGGGCTGCTGGACCTGCTGCGGGTCGACCCGGCGGACCTGGCGGCGCATCCGCGGAATGCCCGAGTTCCGGACCCGGGCCGGAATCCTCGCCGGGTCACCCGCGGGCGCCTCCCACTTCGGCGTCTCGACCGAGGGCGGCTCCACGGTGGACGGCCGCTCGGCGGGCGGTGCGGAGACCGGCTCGGCGGGCAGTGGCACCGCCATCGACGGCTGCTCGACCGGCGCGAACGGGGGCGCGGAGACCGGATCGGGGGTGGGGAACGGCATGGGGCCGGACGGCGAAGCCAGCGGTGAGTAGGAGACCGGTGCCGGCACGGGCGGGGCGGAGACCGGCTGCGGGGCGGCCGGCGTCTTCTCGGTCGGTTCCTCGCCGCCGCCCATGAACTGACCCGACATGGCGAACTGCGGACGGGGCTGGCCGAAGCGGGGCTCCGCCACGCCCGGTGGCGGGCCACCCACCCCCAGCGGCGGAGCCGCCTCGGCGGGCGGAGGACCGTACCCGGAAAACGGTGGAACGGACATCCCGGCCGGCGCCGGGGGACGGCCGTGCGGAGCGACGGACCCGGCCGGGGTAAGCGCCGTCGGCTCCCCGCCCATCTCGGCCGGCGTCGGCGTGTGGTGACGCTTCGGCGGCCATCCGTCGTCGTCCGCCTCGGCGGGCACCGGCTTCATCGCGTAGGCGCCCCGGCGCAGCACCCACAGGGCCAGGCCGGCGAGCACCACCGCGAGGACGGCGGCGCCACCCCGCATCACGTACGAGGTGTAGTCGGTCGACGGTGCCGCGGCCTCCTGGACCGGCGGCTCGGTGACCGTGATCGGTGCCTGTGTCGTCCGGGTCACCGAGGGCGACGGCGCCGCGGACGTGGTCTTCGTGGCGGTCGGCTTCGCGGTCGCCTTCGACGCGCCGATCTGCGGGAGCGCGCCGGAGTGCACCCCCGAGCCCTTGGCGTCCTTGGGCAGCATCAGGATCCAGCCCGGCGCCACCTCCACCCCGTCGGTGAAGGTGGCGCCGTCCGGCTGCTTCCGCCCCTTGTTGAGCGCGATGATCTCGCGGAAGCGGTTGCCGCTGCCGAGCGTCTTCAACGCGATGTCGTACAGGTACTCCCGCTGGCCGTTCACCGGAGCGCCGACGATGTAGTACTTGCCGGTCTCGCTCGCGGCGGCCGGAGCCGCCGGGATGAGGATCGCCAGCAGGGCTATCAGCACCACGCACCAGCGCGGTACTCGCCTCTCGGCACCTGACTCCATGCGTTTCCTTCCGTTCCCCTACTTCACAACGCGGCCGGAGACCGTTTCCCTCAGGCGAGGGTCCAGTTCTGGTTCACCTGACCGGCCGGGTTGCAGTCCCAGATCTGCAGCCCCGCGCCGTTGTTCTTGTTCCAGTCGCGGATGTCGAGGCACCGGTTCGACATGGGGTTCCGCAGCATCTTGCCATCGAGCTCCCAGACCTGGGCAGGGTTGCCGCTGCAGTTCGCCAGCTGGATCCTGGTGCCGTTCTCCGTGGCCGCCCCGGCGACGTCCAGGCACTTGCCCATCACCACGAGCCTGCCGCTGGAGTCCCAGCTGAACTTCTGCGCGACGCCGCCGTTGCAGTCCCACATCTGCATCTTCAGACCGTCCGCGGAGTTCGCACCCGGCACGTCGACACACCGGCCGTAGTCACCCTTGATCGCGAAGGTGCCGCTGTTGTTCCCGCCGTCGCCGGTCTCCGTGAAGACCGCGCCGTTGGTCACGCCGCCGGTGCCGACGGTGCCGCTGTTCCGGAAGGTGATCACCACGGAACCGCAGCCCGGGCAGGTGAACATGGTCTCGTTCCCCTCGACCGCGTCGTTGGTGGACCAGAGGTAGGCCCGGGGGCCGTACGGGCGCAGCGCCTCGACGTAGTCGGTCACGTCGTTCCGGTACTTGTTGATGCAGTTGATCCGGTCGCCCTTGGTGGGATCGGTCACGGCGAGGTGGGCCGGGCACGCGGCGAGCAGCTGGCCACCGGAGCAGTCCATGTGCGAACAGGTGCCCGCCGCCTTGGCGCCGGTCACGCCCGGGGTGTCGATGGTGATCGCGGTGGAGACCGCGTTCACGTAGCTGACGTCGTACCAGGGCGCGCCCGCATCGTTCTGATCGAAGTTGAACTCGGCCAGGCTGGCGTCCTGCTCGCCGGTGACGCACTGGTCGATCAGGTTGCCGCAGTCCGCGACCAGGCAGTGGAAGGTGCTGCCGGCATCGCCGGTGCAGCGCTGACGGGCGAAGAACGTGCCCCGCCAGTAGCTCGGCGAGCCGCCGTCCGGGATCTTGACGCTCCCCTGCGCGCCCGGGGCGAGCGTGGGCAGCCCGGTGATCCGCTTGGACCCGTCGGTCTGCATGTTCGAGCCGATCCAGAGCGTCTCGCCGGTGGCGTTCACGAAGGTCACCGTCGCGCCGGAGGTCGCCTCCGACCGGGTCGACATACCCACGATGAGACCCAGGGTGAGCACGGTGACGGCGACGACCGCTACGGCTCTGTTCAGCCGCGACGTCACGCGTGGGATGAGGTTCATGTCGCCTCCGGAGTGGTGAAGGGAGCTTGGAGGTGCGAGTGCCCGATACCGGGCGACGCAGAGTGGGTGCAGGGTTTACGAGGCGGACCCGGGGTCGGTTCACCGCTATTTCGGAAACTCCTGGGTTTGTTTCCCGAAACCCGGGCCGGCCTCCCGTTGACCGATCCGGATACCAGGTACGGGTAGTACGGTGCCGCTCGGGCGATCGGACACCGGGAGAGAGCATGAGCACGCCGCTGACGCTGGCCGACCGGCTCCGCGACGCGCGCACGGCCGCGTTCGCCGGGCGGGAGGCCGAGCTCGCCCTCTTCCGGGCGGCGCTGGACGGGACGGACCCGTACGCGGTGCTCTACGTCTGGGGTCCCGGGGGCATCGGCAAGTCGGCACTGCTGCGGCGCTGCGGCGACGAGGCGGAGCGCGCCGGACGGCCGGTCGTCCGGGTGGACGTCCGCGGCATCGACCCGACACCGGCCGCCTTCGAGCAGGCCGCCGCCGATCAGGCCACCGCCCTCGATCAGCCCGGGCGGGTGCTCCTGGTCGACACGTTCGAGGCCGCGCCGGGACTGGAGAGCTGGTTCTGGGACCGCTATCTGCCCGGGCTCCCCGCGGACACCGTCGTGGTGATCGCCGGCCGCCGGTCACCCGACCCGAAGCGCCGCCCCGACCCGGAGTGGTCCGCCGCCGTCCGCGAGGTACCGCTCGCCGGCCTCTCCCCCGCCGACGCCGCCGACCTGCTGCGGCGGCGCGGCGTCCCGGACGGCCTCGGCGGCCCGGTGCACGGCTTCGCGGGCGGCCACCCGCTGGCCCTGGTGCTCGCCGCCGAGGTGGCGCTCCGGCACCCCGGCGACGTGAGCCGCTGGCAGCCGCACGAGCCGGCCGTGAAGATGCTGCTCGACCGCCTCGTCGGCGACCTGCCCTCGGCCGCGCACCGGCGGGCCCTAGAGGTCTGCGCGCACGTCCTGGACACCCGCGAGGACCTGCTGCGGTTCATCTTCGGCGAGCACGGCGCCGAGCTCTTCGCCTGGCTCCGCGAGCAGCCGTTCATCGAGGCCGGTCCCCAGGGTCTCCGGCCGTACGCCCTGGTCCGCGACCTGCTCGTGGCCGACCTGCGCTGGCGCGACCCGGACGAGTGGCAGGCGATGCACACCCTGGTCAGCCCGTACTTCGTGGAACGCGCGATGACCGCGGTCGCCACCGACGTGCTCCCCGCCGTGACCGCGTTCAGCTATCTGCACCGGCAGGGCGACCCGCAGGGCCGGTTCACCGGGTCGCACGGGCGTGACGGCGGGGTGTACGAGGACGCGTACCGGGACACCGACCGGGACACCGTGCTCGCGATCTCCGACGAGCCCGGGCTCGTCGCGTTCTGGCTCGACCGGCAGCCGGACGCGTTCCGGGTGGTCCGCCGGACGGACCACACCGAGCCGGTCGCGTACGTCTGCTGGCTGCGGATGTACCGCCCGGACGACACCGAGAACGCCCGGGACGCACTGATCGCGGGCGTCTGGGCGTACACGATGGAGACGGCGCCGCCACGTCCCGGCCAGAAGATCGCGGTGCAGCGCTTCGTCGTCATCCGCCCCGGCGAGCCGGACCCCGAGCCGATCAGCGAGCTGCTCAACGCCCGCGGTGGCTCGATCTCGCTGCTCGAACCGGACCTGGCCTGGACCTTCCTGGTGATGCCCGATCCGGACCACTGGGCCGCGGTCTGCGAGTACATCGGCCACGAGCGCCTCACCGGCCCGCTCTCCGCGGTCTTCGCCCACGACTGGGCCGCCGTACCGGTCCCTGCCTGGCTGGAGCAGATGCGCACCCGCCTCTTCAACGGCGGCACGGCCGCACCCACCCGCCCGGCCGCGCCGCCCCGCCCCGACTTCGAGCGCGCGGTCCGCGATCTGCTCCGCAACTGGGCACACCGCCCGAGCGTCGAGGCCAGCGCACTGCTCAGCACCCGCCTGGCCGGCGAGGGTACGCTCTCCGCCCGCGCCGACCACCTGCGCACGGTGGTGGGCGAGGCCGTCGACGCGCTACGCGGCACCGCCCGCGGTGACACCCTGCACCGCACGCTGACCGTCTCGTTCCTCCAGGGCGCCGTCACCCAGGAGAGCGCCGCCGAACGCCTCGGCATCGCCTTCGGCACGTACCGCCATCGCCTGGCCGCCGCCCTCGACCAGCTCACCGGCGACCTCTGGCACCGCTCCACCGACCCGCGCCGCTGATCGCTCCCGGATCACGCCCGCCGGACCGGCCGGCCCGGTCGACACGCCGGCCAGGAGGGCCCGGCGCCGGTCGAGGTCCGCGCGGACCCGGCCCGCGACGTGGCCGAGGAAGAGCAACATGTCCTCGCAGTACACCGTGGGCCCGAGGAAGCCCCGGTCCGGGTGGTATCGATGGGCGTAGTGGCCGCCACCGCAGACCCGTACCAGGGAGCACTCGCGGCAGGAGGCGGCCAGCCCGGCCAGCCCGGCTTGCCGTGCGACCACGCCCGGGTGCTTCAGGACGGCGTCGAAGTCGTCGGTGAGCACGGAGAGGCCGGTCGCCGCGGCGCCGGGATACGCCGACTTGAGGGCGTCGGTCTGCTCGATCATCCCGTCGGTCTCAACCACGGCCGCCGCGTGCGGGCTCAGGCCGAGGTGCTCCGACCGGCTCCGCCCGCCGAGCAGCAGGCTCAGCGCCGCCTCGAAGAGCGGGATCCGGGTCTCCTGTACGGGCGCCGAGTACCACCGCTCGAAGAGCGCGATCAGCCATGCGCCGTGCCCCGCGGCGGGCGGGTCCACCCAGTTGGCGTGCGGCAGCAGGAAGTCGATCGCCGGTGGCCGGTGCTCCAGCAGCGCCAGATAGCAGTCGACCGGGTCCGCGGCGACGTCGACGGTGCAGAGCAGCCCCGCGAAGTACGGCCGATACTGATCACTGCCGAGCAGGCCCAGCGCGGCCCGGACCAGGCCGGCGGAGCCACGCCCGTCGGCGTACCGCCGGTGCGCATCGTTGGCCGCGTCCGTGCCGTCCAGGCTGACCCCGATGCGAATGCCGGCCTCGGTGAGCGTGTCCAGGGCGCCCGTGGTGAGCAGCGTGCCATTGGTCTGTGTGCTGATCCGGGCCCGGGTCCCGGCGGGCATCGCGGCCCGGATCTCCCCGGCGAACCGGGCCATCAGGTCCGCGCCGGCCAGCAGCGGCTCCCCGCCGTGCAGGATGACGGCGATCTCCTCGAGGCGATGCCGCCGGGCGTGCTCGGCCATCCGGCGCACCACGGCGGCCCGGATCTCCGCCGTCATCAGCTGCGGCCGGTCCCGCCAGCTCTGATCCGCCATCGTGTAGACGTAGCAGTAGTCGCACGCGAGATTGCACCGCTGGTGGATCTTGAGAACGAACTGGCGCAGCGGCACCGGAGACCGGCCGGCCGCGAGCGGTGTCTCCCCGTCGAGCACTCCGGCCACCCGCCTCTTGCCTCGACGACACTGCGGCGCAATTAGAGCACGCGTTTTTGATAAGCCACCGGTCCACCATGGCCGAACGGCTTGGGACTACAGTTGCGCTGGCCGAGTTCCGCCCTTTCGGCCGCCGAGCGCCCCTGACCAGGACTTACACTAATTTAGCCGTTCTCTGCCCGCACATCGAACGGCCGCAGATTAACGCTGGAGGAGACACACGATGACGGTTGGTGACTCGAGCGGGGACGAGTTCTGCTGCTATCCGGCAGAATTATTGGACGTATCGTCCATCCCGCTGGGTGACCTGTCGTCACTCGATCAGGGAGCACTCGACACCGCCATCCGGTCGGTGCTGGCGGACGTCGACAACGCGACCGAGGCGATCTCCAGCTGGTCAAGCTTCGTCGACAGGTGACTAGCGTGTCCACCGCTACCCCCGAAGTCCGACACTTTCGGGTGACACCCGAGGTCCTGGCCGACCTCGGCGGTGGTGCCAGCGCCCCGGCCACCATCGGATTCCTCCGTTCGGGGCAGCTCGCCAAGCACCTGCACCTGCTCCTGGCCCTGCTCCGTGAGTGCACCGGCGCCCGCCGGGAGGCCGCCGACCGGGCGCTCGCGGTGCTCGGCGAGGCGCAGCGGGCCCGGCCGGACGTCACCGAGGATCTGCTGTCGGCGCCGCTCACCGGCGCCTGGCTCGCCTCGGCCGTACGCCACCGGGCGGCGGAGCCGGACACCCTCGGCCGCCTCGCCGCCCTGGCGGTGGTCGCCGGCGCGCGGGCCGGGCTCTCCGGCGAGTTCGTCGTGCCCGCCCGGCACGGCGCCGTCCACCTTCCCGGACACGGGTCGGTCGCGGGGGTGCCCGGCGACGGGGTCCGGGTCGCGTACGCCGGTGGCCGCCTCGAGCTGGACGGGCACGTGGCGCTGCCGGCCCGGACGATCGTCCTCGGCGGCCCCTGCGTGGTCGCGGTCGAGGACACCGACGCCTACCGGGACTGCTACCACGTGCCGGCCACGCCCCGGCTGGACGACGCCGCGTTCGCCCGCTGGTCGGCCGTGCTCACCGAGGCCTGGGGGCTGCTCGCCGACCGGGCGCCGGGGTACGCCGCCGAGCTGACCGCCGGGCTGCGCGCCGTGGTGCCGCTGCGGGTGGAGCCGGGCAGCCCGGACGTCAGCGCGACGTCCCGGATCGCGTTCGGCGCGGTGGCCCTGAGCGCGCCGCGCCGCCCCGATCACGCCGCGGCCGCGCTGGTGCACGAATTCCAGCATTCGAAGCTGAGCGCATTGCTCGATCTCATCGCCCTGCATTCCGGCGATCCCGAATGCCGTTATTTCGCACCATGGCGGCGCGATAAACGGCCTATCGGCGGCATGCTCCAGGGGGCGTACGCCTTTCTCGCGGTCGCCGACCTCTGGCGCCGTCTCGGCACCGATATCGCGACCCTCGATGCCTCCGAGCGCAGTTTCGCCGATCTCTACGTACAACTCGGCGAGGTTCTCGCCACGCTGCGGGACGCGCCGGCCTTCAACGACGCCGGGCGCCGGATGGTCGGCTCGCTGGACGATCGCTTCCACGGGTGGCTCGACGGCACCGTACCGGTGTCGTCGATGATCCCGGCGCAGCAGCGGCTGGAGCGGCACCGCCGGCTCTGGACCGATTTCAATCACGTCTGACACTCATTCGGGGGAACCTGCCCGATATGTGTGCCTTAACGTGTACTAGGGCGCGGTCCGACTCTCCCCGTACGATGTGAGCACCCTCACGCATTGATGAGCGGAGATCAGTATGGCGGAACTGCTCCACTACGCCCTCGATCAGGGAACCACCATCGCCGTCGAGGTCGACGACGACGACACGGGTTTCGCGGAGGCGTCACCGGGCGGTCTCCCGGCACGCGCGGCGCAGACCTTCTCGGCCGCCGTCGCGCACGGCCGCCGGGCCGCGGAGGTGGCCTTCGAGCAGTTCCGCAGGATGGCCGACCCGCCGCAGGAGATCACCATGGAGATCGGGCTGAAGCTGAGCGGCGAGGCCGGAGCGGTGCTGGCGAAGACCGCGAGCGAGGGGCACATCGTGCTCACGCTCGTCTGGCGCCCGGCCGGCAAGTGACCCGCGGTGCCGACCACTCACGAGGGCTGGCGGGTGAGCGTGCTCGACGGCGCGGAGCGGATCTGCGGTGCGGGCGTGCTCATCGCCCCCGACCTGGTGCTGACCTGCGCGCACGTGGTGGCGACGGCGCTGCCGGGCGCGTCGATCCGGCAGGCGCCGGAGAGCACCGTGATCATCGACTTCCCGACCGGCACGGCGGACGACCGGCGCTCCGCCACGGTGGCGCCGCACGGCTGGGTGCCCCGCGGCGACACCCCGCTCACCGGTGACCTCGCGCTGCTGCGACTGGACCGGCCGGTCGGCCACGAGCCGGCGGCGCTGGCACCGTGCGGACCGCCCTCCGGCCGCGCGGTCCGGGCGTTCGGCCACGCGCACCGGGACCCCGTCGGCCGCTGGGCCACCGCCCGCCTGACCGGAACGGCCGGGCCGGGCGGCGACTGGGTGCAGCTCAACGACGTGACCGTGCCCGGCCCCCGTATCGAACGCGGCTACAGCGGTGCCGGCGTGGTCGAGGAGAGCACCTCCCGGGTCATCGGGATGATCGTCGGCGTCGACCGCGAGGTGGTGGTCAAGGGCGCCTGGATGATGTCGATGGAGGCGGTCGCCGCCCGCCTCGCCGCGGTCGCCCCGCTGCTGCCGGCCGGGCCCGTCCCGGCCCGCTCGATCGCGCAGGCGCAGCACGACGACTACCAGGCCGCCCTGGTCGATGCGCTGATGGACCTGGACGGCCTGCACCTGCTCGCCGGGCGCACCGAGCTGATCGCCGCGCTCGACCAGCGGCTGGACAGCCCGCTGGGGGTCACCGCCGGGCGGGGTGTCCGCGCCGACCTGGACGCCGTGGTCCGGGCCTGCCTCGAGCACCCCGGCGGGATAGCCCTGCTCGCGCTGACCGCGGTGGTGCACGATCTGTTCGGCGACGGGCACGAGTCCGACCGGTTCAACCTGCTGGCCGGGCAGAACCCCGGCCGCCGGCTCCTCGGCGACGAGGCGGCCCGGCTCGCGGCGCTGCTCGCCGAACTGCCGGCCGAGCAGGTCCAGGAGGCGATGCACCTCGCGCTGGGACCGCTCGGCCCCCGCGACCGCCTCGACGCCCGGGACCCGATCGCGATCATCGACACCCTCGCCGGGCAACTCGGCATGCCCGGCGCGCCCCCGCTGCTCGTGCTGCTCACCCGCCTCGCGGCCCGGTGTCCCCGGCCCGAGTCGGACGCGCTCGCCGGCTGGGCGCAGCTGCTGTCGGACCGCTGGAAGGTGCCCACCGAGGCGGTCGCGATCGCCGCGGAGCGCCCGGCGATCACCGCACCGCAGCGCTCCTACCTGATGGTCAAGCTCAACGAGGACCTGCCCACACCAGGCGCCTATCTGCTCACCATCGTCCTGCGCCACGACGACGGGACCGGCGAGGTGCTGGTCACCTACGACGACCAGCCGCTGGGCCTGCAGGAGATACCCGGCCACATCGGCACCCAGCTGCGCCGGGTCCTGCACAGCGTCACGCCGGTCGGCGAGCTGAGCATCGAGTTCGTGCTCCCCGACGACCTCCTGGGGCACGCGGTGGACCAGTTCGAGGTGATGCTGGACGGCGGGCTGGTCCGGCTCGGCGCGGCGTACCCGGTCGTGGTCCGCAGCGGCTCCCGGATGCACAACCCGCTCCTGCGCCGGCGGTGGGAGCGGCGGGCCGGGTGGGTGCACGAGAACGGGAGCGCCCATCACCCGCTCGCGATCACCTGGGCGGCCCTGCCGGCCGGCGCCACCCCCACCCTGGAGCACCGCCTGCGTGAACGGGACGGCTACACCGACGAGGTCCCGGTCTGCCTGGTCCTGACCTGGCGGGTCCCCTCGGCCCTGGCCCGGGTGGTGCCGCAGGTGGTGAACGAGGCCCTGGCGCTCGGCGTGGTCGCCCTGCTCTGGTGCCGCAGCCACCGGCTGGCCGACCAGTTCATGGCCGAGACGGCCAATCAGCTCAGCGGTCTCGCGGTCGCCGACCTCGTCCGCCGGGTGCACCTGCTACGCCGCGCCGCCGACGGCGCGGACAACCATGTCGGGACGCACGTGTGCCTCCTCTGGGACGACCCGCAGCGCCTCATGCCCGACGCGGGCCTGAGCGCGCCGGTCTGAGCGTGGGACAGGAGTGACCATGATCGATCGGGAGACAGCGCCACGGCCACCCGCCGCCGAGTGGCAGATCTACCGGGCCGCCTCCGAGCCGCACGACGGCATCGAGATGCTGCCGCCACCGCCGCCGTGGCGCCGGTTCGACGGTGGGCCGGCCCTGCGGTTCGATCCGGACGCCTACCCGACGCCGGCCGCGTTCGCCGTACGGGCCCGGTCGTACGAGGCCGACGAGGAGACGGTCAACCTGGTCAACGCGGCGATCCGGTTGCGCCGCCCGCTCCTGGTCACCGGCAAGCCGGGGATGGGCAAGTCGACGCTGGCGCACAGCATCGCGTACGAGCTCCGCCTGGGCCCGGTCCTCTCCTGGCCGGTGACCAGCCGGTCCACCCTCGGCGAGGCGCTCTACCGGTACGACGCGATCGGCCGGCTCGGCGCGGGATACGAGCACCGGGACGGCGCCGACGCACCGCCGATCGGCCGCTACCTGACGCTGGGCCCGCTCGGCACCGCCCTGCTCCCCTGGGAACGCCCGCGCGTGCTGCTCGTCGACGAGCTGGACAAGAGCGACGTCGACCTGCCCAACAACCTGCTGCACGTCTTCGAGGAGGGGCAGTACGAGATCCTGGAGCTGACCCGGCTACCGGAGAGCGAGTCCGACGTCCGGGTGCTCTCCGCCGACGGCCTGCAGGTGCCGATCCACCGGGGCCGGGTCACCTGCCGGGCCTTCCCGATCGTGGTGATCACCAACAACGCCGAGCGCGAGTTCCCGCCGCCCTTCCTCCGGCGGTGCATCCGGGTGGACATCCCGGCGCCCCGGCCGGAGGCGCTGACCCGGATCGTCGCCGGCTACTTCTCCGGCGAGCACGCCGCCGACGCGGCCGACCTGATCCGGGAGTTCATCGGGCTGCGCGAACACGCCGACCTCGCCACCGACCAGCTGCTCAACGCCATCTACCTGGTGGCCGGGGCGGACGCGGCGCCGCCGTCGATGCGCGAGACGCTGAAGACCGCCCTGTTGCGCGAGCTGAGCACCGGCATGTGACACATGGACGAGACGATCACGGCCCTCACCCGGCATCTCGGGCAGACCGATCCGACGAGTCTGGCCGAGATCCTCTGGCTCGCGTCCCAGCTCCCGCCGCACGGTCTGCGCCGGGGCGCCGGGCGGGGTGGCACCGTGCCGGAGCCGGGCGGCGCGGGTGACCCGGCCGGCACCCCGGCGACCGGCCCGCCGCGCCGTACGCCGCCCCCGCCGGAGTCCCGGCACCCGGCACCCGCCCCGCCCCCGGAGGACGGCGCGGCCTCGCTCTACCTCGACGGCGAGACCACCACCCGGTCCACCGGGCTGCCCACCCGGGCACCGGCCGTACCGGCCCTGAGCCAGACGCTCCGGACCTCCCAGGCGCTGCGGCCGCTACGGCGGCGGGCGCCGGGACGCTGGAACGAGGAGCTGGACGAGCCGGCGACCGCCGAGGCGAGCGCGACCGCGGGCCGGCCGATCCCGGTCTTCCGCCCCGGCGAGGAGCGCTGGCTCGACCTGGCCATCGTGGTGGACGACTCGCCGTCCATGGTCGTCTGGCGCCGGACCGTCGCCGAGTTGCAGGTCCTGCTGGAGCGTCTCGGTGCGTTCCGGGACGTACGGCTGTGGCGGATGGACCCGGGGCTGGACGGGCACGCACCGCCGCTGCTCCGGGACGGGCGCAGCCGGCACCCGAACCGGCCGGGCGGCATCCGTCATCCCCGCGAGCTGGTCTCCGCCGACGGCCGCCGGATGATCATCATGATCAGCGACTGCGTGGGGCCGGTCTGGCTCCGGCGCACCCCGCTGAACTGGATGGAGATGTGGGGCCGGGCCGGGCCGGTGGCGCTGATCCAGCCCCTGCCGCAGCGGCTGTGGCACCGGTGCGCCCTCGACATCGTCCGGGCCCGGCTCAACGCGCCGGTGCCGGGCACCGCCAACAGCCGGCTCCGGGTGGCCACCCAGGGCACCGAGTACCGGCCCGCGGGCGTACCCATCCCGGTGATGGAGTGGGAGCCCCGGTGGCTGGCCCCGTGGACCCGGCTGGTGGCCGCGCCCGGTGGCGAGGCGGTCTGGGGCGCCGCCACCTTCACCGGCTGGAGTCCCCGCGGCCGGATCTTCGCGGGCCGGACCACCGTCACCGAGCAGACCGACGATCCCGCCGAGCTCCTCGCCCGGATCCGCGCGGACATCTCCCCCGAGGCGTTCGCCCTCGCCACCTACCTGTCCGCGGCACCGCTCAACCTGCCGGTGATGCGGCTGGTCCAGCACACCATGATGCCCGCGTCCCGGCCCCGGCACCTCGCCGAGCTCTTCCTCAGCGGGCTGCTCGTGCGCACCACCCCGCACCTCGCGAGCCAGGACGCCGAGCGGGTCCGCTACGACTTCCAGCCCGGTACCCGGGAGATCCTGACCTCGGCGCTGGAATCCGGCACCGCGCTCCGGGTGCTCTCCCGGGTCAGTGAGTTCATCGGCCGCCGGTACGGCGCGGCGCTCGACTTCCCCGCGCTGGTGGCGGGCGTCGGCCTGCCGGGCGCGCTGGACGAGACCAGCCGCCCGTTCGCCGAGGTCGCCCAGACCGTACTGCGCACGCTCGGTGGACGGTACGAGAATCTCGCCGACCAACTGGCCGAGTTCGTGCGACGTTCGGAGCAGTCCGGAAACCAGAATCCGAGTCCCCACCGCCGGCGTCCCCGTGCCGGCCTCGGCGAAAGCGCTGTCTTCAGTGGAGGAACCGTGTCCACGTCCCCGCTTCCCGGTACGCAGCAGCCCGTCGTCTGGGGCGGCGTCCCGCCCCGGAACCCGAACTTCACCGGGCGGGCCGACCTGCTCCTCTCCCTCCGGGAACAGCTGACCAGCAAGGTCACCGCGGTGCTGCCGCACACCCTGCACGGGCTCGGCGGCGTGGGCAAGACCCAGCTCGCCGTCGAGTACGTCTACCAGTACCGCAGCGACTACGACCTGATCTGGTGGATCCCCAGCGAGCAGGCCTCCCAGGTCCGCGAGGCGCTGAACGCGATGGCACCGCGGCTCAACGTCCCGGCGTACGAGGACCCGAACGAGCGGCTGCGCGCGATCAACGACGCGCTGCGTACCCAGACGCCGTTCCGCCGCTGGCTGCTGGTCTTCGACAACGCCGACACCGCGGCCGCGCTCGAGCCGTTCCTCTCCAATCCCAGCGGGCACATCCTGATCACCTCCCGCAACCGGAACTGGTCCAGCTTCGCGCAGACCGTCGAGGTGGACGTCTTCGAGCGGGACGAGAGCGTGGCGCTGCTCCGCCGGCGGCTGCCCGGGATCTCCCCGGAGGACGCGGACACCCTCGCCGAACGGCTCGGCGACCTGCCGCTCGCCCTCGAGCAGTCGGCGGCCTGGCAGGAGGCGACCGGCACTCCGGCCAGCGTCTACCTGGAACTGCTCTCCCAGCAGGCGCTGACGCTGCTCTCCGAGGAGGCGCCCGCCGACTACCCCCGCCCGGTCGCCGAGGTGTTCGGCCTCGCCTTCGAGCAGTTGACCCAGCGGGCCCCTGCCGCGCTGCAGATGCTGGAGATGTGCGCGTTCCTCAGCAGCGAGCCGATCTCGGTACGCCTGCTGCGCAACGGCCGGCACATCGCCGCCCAACTGCCCGGGCCGCTCGGCGAGGCCCTCAACAACGAGATGATCGCCCGGCGTGCGGTCCGGGACATCGACCGGTACGGGCTCGCCAAGGTGGACCCGGCCAAGAACAGCTTCCAGGTGCACCGGCTGGTCCAGGCGCTGCTGCGCGACCGGCTCACCCCGGAGGTCCGCGAGCAGTACGTCGCCAACGTGCACTCGCTCCTCGCCTCCGCGAACCCCAGCGACCCGGACGAGCAGGAGACCTGGAGCCGGCACGAGGAGCTCTCCGCGCACGTCGTCCCCGCGAACCTGGTCGAGGGCACCCGCGACGAGGTACGCCGGGTGGTGCTCGACCAGATCCGGTACCGCTGGGTCCGCGGCGACCTGGAGAGCAGCCGGGAACTGGCGGCGCTCGCCGCGAGCCGGTGGACCACGATGCTCGGCCCGGCGCACGAGCACACGCTCGTCGCCGAGCAGCAGCGGGCGATGGCCCTGCGCGCGCTCGGCTCGGTGACCGAGGCCCGGAACCTCAACAAGGAGATCTACGAGCTCTCCGTCGCCTCGCTCGGCGCCGACCACGAGATCACCATCTCGATCGGCAACAGCCGCGGCGCCGACCTGCGCCTGCTCGGTGACTGGCCGGCCGCCCAGGCGCTCGACGTCGACCTGCTCGCCATCCACCGGAGCATCTTCGGCCTGGACGACCGGAACACCTTCCGGGCCGCCAACAACCTGGCCGTCGACTACCGCCTGATGGCCCGCTTCGACGAGGCCCGCATCGTCGACGAGGAGACCTTCTCCCGGCTGCAGAACACGCTCGGCAACGAGCACCCGGACACCCTGCGGATGTTCAGCAACCTGGCCCGCGACTACTACGGGCTGGGGAACTACCAGGAGGCCCTGGACCTGCTGAACGAGTGGCTGCCCACCCAGCGCCGGGTGCTCGGCGAGGAGCACACCGAGGTGATCAAGTCGACCCGGATCCACGTCATCACGCTGCGCAAGATCGGGTCGCCGGTCGAGGCGTACGAGATGGGCCGGATCCTGGCCGAGACCGCCCGGCGCAGCCTGGGCGGGAACGCGCCGGACACCATCCTCGCGCTGATGACCTACAGCAACTGCCTCACCGCGGTCGGCCAGCTGACCGAGGCACGCGTCGTCGGCGAGGACGCGGTGGAGGCGCTCCGGTCCCGGCTCGGCGCGGAGCACCCTTTCACGCTCGCGGCGTCGACCAACCTCGCCACCGTGATGCGCCTGCTCGTGCACCATCCCACCGCGCGGGAGCTGGACGAGCAGAGCCTGGCCGGGTTCCGCAGCCGGCTCGGCGACGACCACCTCTACACCTACTGCGCGTCGATGAACCTGGCCAACGATCTCGCGGTGGCCGGCGAGGTCGAGGCGGCCCGGGATCTGAACAAGGAGGCGCTCGACGGCCTGGTACGGACGTACGGCGAGGAGCATCCGCAGACCGTCTCCTGCCGGCAGAACTACGTGCTCGACCTCGAGGCGACCGGGAACGCCGAGGCCGCCCGCGTCGCCCGGCAGGAGACGATCGCCCAGTTCCGCCGGGTCTACGGACCGCACCACCCGCAGACCCGCAGCATGGAGACCGGTCGCCGCTCCTCGATCGACATCGAGCCGCCGAACTGGTGACCGCCCCGGCCCGGGGTGAACGGCCCGCTCAGCCCAGGGCGAGCAGCCCGGCCAGGGTGACCTGCAGGCTCCGGCTCAGGCGGTCCGCGAAGTCGACCCGGGAGTGGGCCAGCCGAGGGTCGGTGACGGCCTCCGCCACCTGCGGGGACGGATTGGCGAAGGGCCAGAGCCCGGCGATCAGCAGGATCGTGGTGGCGACGAGCTCGCGCGCCGCGGCGTCGGAGAGGGCCGGGATCCGGTCGGTCAGCAGCGCCGCCAGCCGGGACTGCAGGGCGGTGTGGGCGAGCTTGAACTCGCGGACCGTCCCGGCCGAGATGTTGCGCTCCAGCTCGCGGCCGAGGGCGCTCCACAGCTCACAGATCACCGGCCGCCCGGCCAGCGACCGGGCCAGCGCGCCGACGACGGCCACCGCATCGGCCGGCGCGCCGGGCACGGCCGCCGGACCGGCCGAGCCATCGGGCACCACCGCCGGACCGGCCGGGCCGCCGGGTACCGCGCCGGGAGTCGCCGTGGGGAGATCGAGATCGGTCAGCCAGTCGTCGAGGGACTGGTTGAGCAGGGCGAAGAAGACCGCCTCGCGGGTCTCGAAGTAGCGGACCACGTTGGTCTTGGAGAGGCCGACGCGGCGGGCCAGCTCGCGCAGGCTGACGTCGGCCAGCGGCATCTCGGTGAGCAGGGCCGCCGCCTCGCCGAGGATGGCGCGGCGGCGGGCCTCCCGCTGCTCGGGGCTGCGGGCGCGCTGAAAGTCCAGGCCGGGACTCGTCTCGCAGCCCGGCGAAGGACTCGGCGCGGAACTCGTCTCGGGACTCGTCTCGGGACTCGTCTCGGGGCTCATCGAGTGGCGAGACTACCCCGCGTAGGCGACCGACTCGCTGACCGCGCGCCACTGCGCGTCGGTGGCGGCGAGCCGGTCGGCCTGTGCCCGGGCCACCGCGACCGCGTCGGCGCCGAGCAGCAGGTGCAGCGGGGGCTCCGGGTGGGCGGCGACGTCGATCAGCACCCGGGCGACGCGCGCGGGGTCGCCCGGCTGGGTGCCGTCGGCGGCGCGCAGGCGGCTCACCGCGGGCTCGATGACCGGGCGGTACGCGTCGCTGATCGGGTGCTCGGCCATCGACGTGCCGGCCCAGTCGGTGCGCATCCCGCCCGGCTCGGCGATGGTGACCCGGATGCCGAGCGGGGCCACCTCCCGGGAGAGGACCTCGGAGAAGCCGCCGACCGCCCACTTGGCGGCCTGGTACGCCCCGAGCCCGGGCCCGCCGACCCGCCCGCCGACCGAGGAGACCTGGATGACGTGGCCGGCACCCTGGTCCCGCATCACCGGCAGCGCGGCCCGGGTCAGGTTGACCACGCCGAAGAAGTTCGCCTCGATCTGGGCCCGGAACTCGTCGGCGGGCATGTCCTCGATCGCCGCGACGTCGGCGTACCCGGCGTTGTTGACCAGGACGTCCAGCCGCCCGAAGGCGCCGACGGCGGTGGCGACCGCGGACCGGGCACCGTCCGGGTCGGTCACGTCGAGGGCGACCGCGCGGACCCGGTCGCCGTGCTTCGCGGTGAGATCGCGCAGCTGCTCCGGCCGGCGGGCGGTGGCCACCAGGAGGTCGCCGGACTCCAGCACCGCCTCGGCGAGCGCGCGGCCGAGACCGCGGGACGTGCCGGTGATCAGCCAGACCTTGCTCATGACGCTTCCCCTTATAAGAGGCCAGTGGAACCTTGTGCACTCCACTATAAGAGTCCACTGGCCTCTTCCGGTCGGATGTGAGCGGGCTCATGACGTACCGCAAAAGAAACGGCCCGGAGAGAGACTCCGGGCCGTGCGGGGAACGGGGGGTTCAGTGCGGGCTGACGCGCAGCTCGGGGAGCTCGGCGGACCAGGCGGCCTCGCGCAGGGTGTCCAGGATGCGGCGGCGGCCAGCCTCGTCCTGGTGGTCGACGAAGAGGACGCCGTCCAGGTGGTCGGTCTCGTGCTGCATGCAGCGGGCGAGCAGCCCGGCGCCGACGACCTGCACCGGATCGCCCTGCCTGGTGTACCCGCGGGCGACGGTGTTGAGGCGGCGCCGGGTGTCGAGGTAGATGCCCGGAATGGAGAGGCAGCCCTCGGGACCGTCCTGGACCTCCTCGTCCGGGAACTCCAGCACCGGGTTGACCAGGTGGTCGAGGCGCAGCTCGTTGCCCGGCAGATCGGGGTTGATCGCGAAGACGCGCAGGCTGACGCCGATCTGCGGAGCGGCCAGCCCGGCCCCGCGGGAGCGCTCCAGCGTCTCGGTCAGATCACGCACGAGCACGGCCAGCTCGGCATCGAAATCGGTCACCGGCGCGGCGACCCGGCGCAGCACCGGGTCACCCACCTTACGGATGTCCAGCACGGTCATCAGAAACCTCCTCGGTCACCGTTCACGACGTCCGGAAGCCCTGTCGCGCTCGTCGCACCCACCATTGTGCCCTCGCTCCGGCCACCGCAGTGGCAGTCATCACCACCGATGGAGGGAACGGGGAGGCGTGTTTCCACGTCGTTTCCGGTAGGCGTCCCTTCAGAGAGCAGGGGAGCCCGGGGAGAGCGGAGGACGGGCGATGAGTGAGCAGGAACGGAACCGGTCGTGGTTGAGCGAGGGGTTCACGCATCCCGATCCGCGGCTGGCGGATCGGTCCCGTGACCTGCCCCGGGACCAGGGGTACGAGTTGCCGGCCAACGCCCAGCAGCGGCATCAGAGCGCCCAGATGCTCAACTTCCTGAGCCAGAGGGACATCGCCGCGCGCCGGGACCGGGAACGCGAGCAGCGGCTGGCGGCGTCGCGGGTGCAGAACCAGCAGCCCAGCATGCCGGCGAGCTACACGTTCGGGGCGGCACCCTCCCCCGACGCCGGGATGCAGAGCGACGCGGCGGCGCTCGCCCGGCAGGGGTTCCAGGCGCCGTACCAGTCCTGGAACCCGGGGGCCGCCCAGGCCGGCTGGTCGACCAACCCGCCGGCCCGGCAGATGGGCAACCCGAGCATGCCGCCCGCGCCGCAGAGCCAGAACCAGAACCAGAACCAGCAGCCCGGCCAGAGCCGCTGAACGGCCAGAGCCGCTGAACGGCGGGCGCCACGAACGGTCCATGCCATGAACGGTCGCGATGCCGCGAACGGCCGGGGCGGGCGCTGAACGGTCAGCGGCGCCGGGAGAGGGCGACGCCGGTCAGCGCGACGGCGCCGCCGAGCAGGGCCAGCGGGTGCGGGGTCTCGCCCAGCACCGGCCAGGCCAGCAGGATGGTCAGCGGCGGTACCAGGTACGTGGTCACGCCAAGCCGGCCGGCGGGCATCCGCGACAGGGCGTACGCCCAGGTGCCGAAGGCGAGAGCGGTGGGCACCACGCCGAGGTAGACCACCCCGGCGATCGACGCGGCGGAGGCGTCCCGCAGGTCGCCGAGCAGGCCGGGGGCGTACGGCAGGGTCACCAGCGTGCCGATCGCGCAGCCGAGCCAGGTGACCTGGAGGGCGGGCAGCCGGCGCAGGACCGGCTTCTGCACGGTGGCGCCGATCGCCCAGGCGGCGGCCGAGAGCAGGCAGAGGACGACGCCGAGCGGGTCGGCCGCGGTGCCGCCCCCACCGGTCACGCCGATCAGGACGACACCGGCGAAGGCCACCACCGCGCCGATCAGGAGCGGTCGCGGGAAGCCCTCGCCGAGGAACGCGCCGGCCAGCAGGGCGATCAGCAGCGGCCCGATGTTGACCAGCATGGCCGCGGTGCCCGCGTCGAGGCGCTGCTCGGCGGCGTTCAGCGCGACGTTGTAGAAGCCGAGCCAGACCGCACCGTAGACGGCGACGAACAGCCATTCGCGCCGGGTCGGGCGGACCCAGGTGCGGCGCAGCAGGAGCGCGGCGGAGAGCACCAGGGTGCCGGTGACCAGGCGGCCCAGCGCGAGCGGCCCGGGGTGGAAGTGGTCGCGGACGGCACGGATGGCCACGAACGCCGACGCCCACGCCAGCACGGTGACGATCACCGCGGTCAGGACGATGATCGAGGGGCGGGCGCGGGCGCCGGTGTTCGTGACTGTCATGCCGTCACGCTAGAAGGAGAACTGTTCGGTGGGTACCGCACTAACTCTTGCTGATGGCGGCGCTGAGACCACCGGCCCGCTTCAGCTTCTGCCAGCCGAGGCGGATGCCGCCGAGGGCGGCGAGGGTGGACTGGATCAGCACCAGGTACATCAGCTGCCGGTAGACGAACTGCTGCAGCGGGACCAGCCAGACCGGCTTCGTCGACTCCTTGTCCAGCTTGAAGGCGTAGAAGGTGCTGGCCATCTGCATGGCGAGCATCAGCCCCCAGGCCATCAGCGTCTCGCCGGTGTCGAGGAAGAAGAGCCCGTAGATCAGGAAGACGTCGATCAGCGGGGAGAGCAGCGGCATCAGGGTCTGGAAGAGCAGCAGGTTGAGCAGACCACGGCGGGCGTACTTGGCCCGGCCCTTCTCGACGAGGGCGTGCCGGTGCTTCCACATCGCCTGCATGGTCCCGTACGACCAGCGGTAGCGCTGTTTCCACAGCTGCGCGACGGTGGTCGGCGCCTCCGTCCACGCCCGCGCGTCCTCCACGTAGACGACCCGCCAGCCGTCCCGCAGCAGCGCGATGGTCAGGTCGGTGTCCTCGGCGAGGGTCTCCTCGGAGAGGCAGCCGACCCGCTGCAGCGCGTGCTTGCGGAACGCGCCGATCGCGCCGGGCACCGTGCACATGCAGCGCATCACGTCGTACGCGCGCCGGTCGATGCTGAAGCCGACCACGTACTCGATGTGCTGCCAGAGGGCGATCATGCCCTTCCGGTTGGCGATCTTCGCGTTGCCGGCGACCGCGCCGATCTCCCGGTCCGCGAACGGCTGGACCAGGTTCTTGACGGTGTCCGGCTCGAAGACCGTGTCGCCGTCCATCATCACCACGATCTCGGTGTCGGCGGCCGCGATGCCCGTGTTGAGCGCGGCCGGCTTGCCCGAGTTGGGCTGCCAGACGACCGTCACGTTCGGGTGGCCCAGCCGCTCGGCGATCTCCGCGGTGCCGTCGGTGGAGCCGTCGTCGACCACGATGATCCGGATCGGGTGGGTGCTGGCCGCCAGTGAGTTGACGGTGTCGGCGATGCACTCCTTCTCGTTGTACGCCGGCACGATGACCGTGACCGGTTTCGTGTACGGCGCCCCCCAGGTCGACTTGAACGCCCCGGGTCTCCGTTTACCTCCTGGTCTGTCCCGGGACGCGTGCCGCCGCCCGAGTCCCAGCATCAGGACCAGGCGGGCGATGGTGAGGACGCCGAAGAGCACGAGCAGGCTGGCGAACCCGGTGGTCACGTGCTCGGCGATCTGCACCGCGAAGACCAGGCCCTTGCCGAGCGTCAGCTCGTTGGTGGTGGCCTCCGGGTTGACCGTGTCCAGGCCGGCCGTCGCGGCGATCGTGGTGAAGGTGTAGCCCTGCTTCTGCAGCTCCGGGATCACCGTGTCCAGCGCGGAGGCGGTCTTGGAGCGGTCACCACCGGCGTCGTGGAAGAGCAGGACCGCGCCGGCGCCGTCGTCCGGGGTGACCGCCTCGATGATCTCGTCGTTGGTCACGCCGGACTCCCAGTCCCGGCTGTCCAGGTTGTTGACGACCGTCAGGTAGCCGCGCTTGCCCATGTCCTTCATGACGTTCCACGTCCGGTTGTCCAGCGCGGCGTTCGTGGAGGAGTAGGGCGGCCGGAAGATCACGCTGGTCACGCCGGCTGCCCCGGCGAGCGCGAGCTGGGTCTCCTGCATCTCGACCGTACGCCGCCACTCCCCCTTGCCGGCCAGGTCGGGGTGCGTGAACGTGTGGATGCCGATCTCGTTGCCGGCGTCCTTCACCTGCTTGACCAGGCTCGGGTACTTGCTGATCTGCGAGCCGAGCATGAAGAAGGTGCCGGTCACGTGGTACTTCGCCAGGACCGCGAGGACCTCCGGCGTGTACGTCGGGTCCGGCCCGTCGTCGAAGGTGAGCACGACCTGCTTGTCCGCGACCGCGGCGGTCTTCGTGGTGGTGCCGTCGGTCTGGATGATCGGACCGCCGTCGAAGGCCTCGTCCGGCACCTTGTCGATGTTCTCGGTCGACTCGGAGGCGCCGTCCTGGGTGAACTCGCCCTGGACCAGGCCGTTGACCAGCAGGATGCTCGCGAAGAGGCTGATCAGTACGGCGAAGACGATCCACCGCGGCTCGGGCACCTTCAGCTTCAGCGGTGGTGCCTGGGGTGGAGGAGAGGGCGGTGGCGCCGGTTCCTCCGGTGTCGCCGACTCCTTCGACGCGTAGACGGTCACGGATTTCCTTTCCAGCGTTGAACGGCCCGGCGTCCCCGTCCGCCCGGCCCGATTGGTGTTCTCGTTTGTGACGCGTTACACAAAACCTGGCTTTACCCCCGGCTATTTCGGTGAGAAATGGACATGGTCGGAGTCCGATTTGCGGCGATCCCGGTAAATAGTTGAAGACCGATATAAGGGATAAATGCAATGATGCCGCCATGCATCGGATTCGCCGCCCCCTCACCTGCCTCGCGACAGGCGCGCTGTTGTTCCTCGGAGCGTGCAAGGAGGGCACGGTGGCCGACGCGAGCCCGATCCCGTCCCGGATGTCCGCAGCCGCCCCCACCCACTCGGTGGCACCGGCGGTCACCGCCTCCGCCCCGGCGTCGCTCTCCGCCTCGGCGTCGGCGTCCGCGTCCCCCTCCGAGAGCTCCGCGAGCCCGGCCCCGACCGAGACCATCCCGGCGATGCCCGCCGTCGCGCCGTACCTCGACATCACCGCCGACGCGGACGTCAAGGAGATCCACAAGAAGACCGGGCTGACCGACTTCACGCTCGCCTTCGTGCTCGCCGACAGCTCCGGGGAGTGCACGCCCACCTGGGGCGGGACGACGGCGCTGAACAACAGCACGGTCCAGGCCCGGATCGACAAGATCGACGCGTTCGGCGGGGACGTGATCGTCTCCACCGGCGGCGCGGACGGCACCTACCTGGAGAGCGTCTGCTCGCAGAAGCAGCTGGTCGCGGCGTACAAGAAGGCGCTGGACGCGGCCGGGAGCAACCACCTCGACGTCGACATCGAACAGGACGTCGACAACGACACCGTGATCGGCGCGCTCGCCGCGCTGCAGGAGGACCGGAACACCGCGGTCACCCTGACCGTGCCGGCCGACGGCAGCGCGGTCGGCCTGACCGACGAGAGCATCGCCCTGCTGGAGGACGCCAAGGCCGGCGGCGTCGAGGTCACCGTCAACGCGATGACGATGAACTTCGACGACGCCGGTGAGGACTGGGCCACCGCGATCACCGAGACCACCCAGGCCGTCCACGACGACATGGCGGCGATCTGGTCCGGGCGCAGCGACGCCCGGATCTCGGCGATGCTCGGCATCACCCCGATGATCGGCGTCAACGACTCCGGCGGGGTCACCACGGTGGCGAACGCGCGCACCGTGGTCTCCTACGCGGAGAAGAGCGGGCTGGGCTTCGTCCGCTTCTGGTCGCTCAACCGGGACAACGGCGACTGCGACGACGGCGAGCTCAGCGGGGCGTGCAGCGGCGTGGACCAGTCCGACTACGCCTTCACCAAGCTCTTCACCGACTTCGAGTAGGCCGGGGCCCGCGACGAACCGGCTCGGCCCGTCGTGCAGCGGGCCGGGCCCGGCGCCGGACGAGCCGGGGCCGGCCCCGGCCGGCCCGGCTTCCTGTGACACCGGCCGGACCTACCGCGGTCCGGCCGGCGCGTTGCCGCCGGGCGGGGCGCCGAACGGGTCCTGGCCGTTCGGGGGCGCCGGCGAGGCGATCGGCTGCGCGCTGGTGGCGGCGCTGGGCGCGGCGCTCGCGCTGCCGCTCGCCGCGGTCGACGCCGAGCTCTTGGCCGCCGTCGTGGCCGCCACGGTCGCCTTGGTGGAGAGCTCGGCCTCCGGGGCCTGGACGACACTCATGATCACGACCCCTATGTAGGCGAACGCGCCGAGGGCGGCGAGGCCACCGGAGATGGCGAGAATCCTCTTCCGCTTCCCCGTGGAGTCGACGAACACCCGCTTCTCGTCCGACTCGTTCTGCTTGGTCGAGGCATAGAGCATGGCCCTGGCTTCCCTCCGCAAAATGTGCCGCATCGGCGGCGGAATCCCTGAGCCAGCAACGTATGGACGGAGCCTGGGGGAAAACTGTGCCGCAGCCCAGCGCGTTCTGTGGAAAATATGAGCCGATTCCGAGTGTCCGGGGCTTGACCTGGCGGCAATGACATCCGTCGAATCAGTGGACGCTGTGAGTGACAGCTCTCAGGTCCTGCACCCGGCGTCCGATGGTGGAGTCGTGCAGGACCAGATCTTCCTGATCGGCAACCTGGTCATCATGGCCGCCTACCTGGCGATCATGGTTGCCATCGTGGTGCCCCTCGTCCGGGCCGGCCAGCTCATCAGCAACAAGCTGGCCACCGCCACCGCGCTGATCTTCTTCAGCTGCGCGGTGGGCCACGGGCTGCACGCCGCGATCACCTGGGCGTACCTGGCGGCCGGGGCGCACGCCGGGCACACCGCGCACAACGGCGCGCCGTTCTGGGGCTGGGCGTCGGCCGTCTGGGACGCCGTCACCGCCGGGGTCGGCGTCTACTACTGGACCCTGCGGCGCGGGTACGGCATCCTGCTCGGCCCGGGCGCCATGTACCTCGACCCGTTCGGCAAGAACCGGCTGGACGAGGCGGACGCCCGGGAGCGCGCCGCCCGGGACATCGCCGAGGCGCACCGGGCCACCCTGGCCGCCGTGGTCGAGCACAGCGTCGACGCGATCATCGGGCTCGCCCCGGACGGGATCATCACCGCGTGGAACGGCGGCGCCGAACGGCTCTTCGGCTACCCCGCCGGCGCCGTGCTCGGCAAGCACGCCGTCATGCTCGCCGACGAGGACGGGGCGGACCACCAGGAGGACGTCCTGACCCGGATCCGGAACGGGGAGCGCGGGGTCGCGTACGAGACCCGGCGACTGCGCAGCGACGGCACCCCGGTCGACGTCTCGGTCAGCGTGTCGCCGATCCTCGACCACCGGGACCGGGTCATCGGGATCTCGGCGGTGGCCCGGGACGTCACCGCGGCCAAGGAGGCGGCCGAGCGGCAGCGGGCGATCCAGGAGCGCACCCAGCAGGCGCAGCGGATGGAGAGCCTCGGCAAGCTGGCCGGCGGCGTCGCCCACGACTTCAACAACATCCTGGCGATCATCGCGAACTACACCGAGTTCGCGATCGAGGAGACCGCCGGCACACCGGGCGTCCAGTCCGACCTGACCCAGGTGCGCACCGCGGTCGAGCGCGCCACCAACCTGACCCGGCAGCTGCTCACCTTCACCCGCGGCGACGCCATCCAGCCCCGCGACGTCGACCTCAACGCGGCGATCGCCGAGGTCCGGGCGATGCTGGAACGCACCATCGGCGCGCACATCGATCTGATCACGGCGCCCGCCACCACGCCGCTGGCCGTGCACGCCGACCCGGGCCAGCTGAACCAGGTGCTGCTCAACCTGGCGATCAACGCCCGGGACGCGATGGCCGACGGCGGCACACTGGTGCTGGAGGCGAACACCGTCACGCTCGACGGCGAGGAGGTGCAGATGCAGCCCCCGCTACCGGCCGGCACCTACGCCCGGCTGCTGGTCAGCGACACCGGCGAGGGGATGCCGGCCGAGGTGATCGCGCACATCTTCGAGCCGTTCTACACCACCAAGCCGGTCGGCAGGGGCACCGGACTCGGCCTGGCCACCGTCTACGGCATCGTCACCGAGGCGGGCGGCAGCATCAACGTCTACTCCGAGCCGGGCGTCGGCACCACGTTCCGGATCTACCTGCCGCTCGCCGAGGCCGGCACGTCGGCCATGGTCCCGGAGCGGCAGGCCGCGCCACCCGGCGGCGGACGGACCGTGCTGGTGGTCGAGGACGAGGTGGCGCTGGCCCGCATCGTCACCCGCATCCTGACCGGAAACGGCTATCACGTCCTGACCGCGGTCAGCGGCGCGCAGGCCCTCGAACTGTTCGGGGCACACGAGGTCGACGTCCTGCTGACCGACGTGATCATGCCCGAGATGTCCGGTCGCCGGCTGGCCGAGCTGCTCACCGAGCGCCGCCCCGGCCTGCCGGTCCTCTACATGTCCGGCTACAGCAACGGCCTGCTCGGCACCACGCACGTGCTGGACGGCGACATCACCTTCATCGAGAAGCCGTTCACCGCCGCCGACCTGCTGCACAAGCTCGCCGCCGCCACCCGGCACAGCTATTCCTTCTAACCCCTTTCCGGGTACGACCGGAGCCCGCGTGCCGTCGCGCTCGCGATGAGCGTTTCGCCCGTCGTCGTGCTCGGCGTGACCGTTTCCGCACTCCCCTGCGCCCGTGTGCCGCGGTGCCCGCGCCGGTCGCCTTTTGAGCGGGGCGGGAGCGCGAGGACCGTACTCGAGGAAGGGTTTGATCTTGACGTTGGGTGTCGACGTGTCTTCGCAGGGTGAACCCGGCCTGGGTAGCCTGGGGGAAGAGCCCCGGTTCGCCGGGTGTCGCGGCGGCGGGCACAATGGGAGGGTTGTTGGCCCGGGGACTTTTGGAGGAACGGTGGCGCTAGAGGTACGGCCGGAACAGTGCGTCGTAGCGGTCGACGGCCCGTCCGGCTCGGGCAAATCCACCGTCTCCCGGCGTCTGGCCACCGCGATCGACGGGGTGTACCTGGACACCGGCGCGATGTACCGCGCGGTGACCTGGGCGGTGCTGGAGTCCGGCGCCGACCTGACCGACCCGGAGGCGATCGCCAAGGTCGCGCTCGAGACCGAACTGCGGATCGGCACCGACCCTCAGGCACCGAGCTTCGCGGCGAACGGGACCAACGTCGACGTGCCCATCCGCGGCCCGGAGGTGACCGGGGCGGTCTCGGCCGTCGCCGCCGTCCCCGCCGTGCGGAAGTTCCTGGTCGAGCAGCAGCGGGCGATCATCGCGGCGCACCCCCGGATCATCGTCGAGGGCCGTGACATCGCGTCGGTCGTCGCCCCCGACGCCGACCTGAAGGTCTACCTGACCGCCTCGGCCGCCGCCCGCGCCGCCCGGCGCAGCGCCGAGGACGCCACCGACGTGGCCGCCACCGAGGCCGACCTGGCCCGCCGTGACAAGCTGGACTCCAGCCGCGCGGCCGACCCGCTGCGCCAGGCCTCCGACGCCATCGAGGTGGACACCACCGGAATGGGCATCGACGAGGTCGTCGCGCACCTTCAACGTCTTCTGGACAGCAGGGTAAGTAAGTGACTGAGTTTCCCGCCGACCTCGACATCAACGATTTCGAGGGTGGGCTTGATCTGATCTCCTCCTCCCCCTCCGAGGACGGCGAGTCGCACTCCGGCCCCGTCCCGGTCGTCGCCGTCGTCGGCCGCCCCAACGTGGGCAAATCGACGCTGGTCAACCGCATCATCGGCCGCCGGCAGGCCGTCGTGGAGGACGTGCCCGGGGTGACCCGGGACCGCGTGCCCTACGACGCGCAGTGGACCGGCCGCCGATTCACCGTGGTCGACACCGGCGGCTGGGAGCCGGACGCCAAGGATCGCGCCGCCGCCATCGCCGCCCAGGCCGAGATCGCCGTGCAGACCGCCGACGTGGTCCTCTTCGTCGTCGACGTGACGGTCGGCGCCACGGACGTCGACGAGGCCGCGGTGAAGATGCTGCGCCGCAGCCACAAGCCGGTCATCCTGATCGCCAACAAGGCCGACAACCAGAACCTGGAGATGGAGGCCGTCTCCCTCTGGTCCCTGGGCCTCGGCGAGCCGCACCCCATCTCCGCCCTGCACGGCCGCGGCTCCGGCGACCTGCTCGACGGCATCCTCGCCGCGCTCCCGCCCACTCCCCCGGTGGTCGAGGGCGGCCCGCGCGGCCCGCGCCGGGTGGCCCTGGTCGGCCGCCCCAACGTCGGCAAGTCCTCCCTGCTCAACCGTTTGGCCCGCGAGGAACGCGCGGTCGTGGACTCGGTCGCCGGCACCACGGTCGACCCGGTCGACAGCCTGGTCGAGATGGACAACGAGGTCTGGCAGTTCGTCGACACCGCCGGTCTGCGCAAACGCGTCCACCAGGCCTCGGGCACGGAGTACTACGCCTCCCTGCGCACCGCCGGCGCGGTCGAGGCCGCCGAGGTCGCCGTGGTCCTGCTCGACTCCGGCGAGGTCATCAGCGAACAGGACCAGCGCGTCATCACCCAGGTCATCGAGTCCGGCCGCGCCCTGGTCATCGCCTTCAACAAGTGGGACCTGGTCGACGCCGACCGCCGGTTCTACCTGGACAAGGAGATCGACCGCGACCTCAAGCGGGTGACCTGGGCTGTTCGCGTCAACATCTCGGCCAAGACCGGCCGCGCGGTCGACAAGCTGGCCCCGGCGATCCGCCGGGCGCTGGCCTCGTGGGAGACCCGGGTTCCGACCGGCGCGCTCAACCAGTGGCTGACGGCTCTGACCCAGGCGACGCCGCACCCGGTGCGGGGCGGACGGGCGCCGCGGGCCCTGTTCGCGACCCAGGCCGGCGTCTCACCGCCCCGGTTCGTGCTGTTCACGACGGGCCCGTTCGATGCCGGGTACCTGCGCTTCATCGAACGCAAGCTGCGAGAAGAGTTCGGGTTCGAGGGGTCACCGATCGAGCTCTCGGTGAAGCCCCGGAAGAAGACGGGGCCGGGGGGTCGCGGAAAAGCGCACGGGTGAGGTTGGTAGTCTGTAGGAGATGTCGCGCCGGGGGTTCTCGGATCCGCGGAGCGGGATCGGGCTGTAGCGCAGCTTGGTAGCGCACTTGACTGGGGGTCAAGGGGTCGCAGGTTCAAATCCTGTCAGCCCGACCGTTGAAAGCCCTGACCAGCGTAGATGCGGTCAGGGCTTTGACGTATATCTATGTAGATTTGATCCGTCCCCCGAAAACTCTTCCCGCTGATTTAAGCAATTCATTCACCAACTCGGGAAGGCTGCCTCCGCGGGGTGGCGGGCCGTGGTCGCATCATGGATGAAGTTGGGCGCGGCCGCCGACGTCCAGATCGACTCGTCTGCCGGATCGGCCGCGAGCCCGGCGACATCGACTTCGTCGTCATCTGCGAGAACACCGAAGGCGGCGCCCTGATGCTCGACCACCTCGGTTACCCGGAGGCGGCAGCGGCGATCGATTCGGTGCTGTCCTCCGGGGACGTGCGAACGCCGGATCTCGGAGGTACTCACCGCACCGAGGACCTGGGCCGGGTGGTGGCCGACGCCCTCGGATCGGCCTGAGGGGAATCGGCAAGGCCTGTTCGGGCTTTGTCGTGCATTCACCGGGAGCCTTGTTCGGGATGGCCGAAGCTGTTACCTCTTGGGTACGGTTTGGCCGCTTGGAGGTCCGGGTGCATGGATTGTTCGATGGTTTCGAGGGCTACTACCTACCCAGTAGTGATGACATCGACCGTGCATTGGCGACCGCTGTGGTGGCCCTCGATGCCAATGTGATGCTGAGTCTCTACCGGTACAACGCGCAGACGGTAACGGATGTCCTGAGCATTTTGGAGGCTCTCGGCGACCGACTTGTCGTCCCGCACCAGTCTTTGGTCGAGTTTCATCGCAACAGGCTGTCGGTCATCAGCAATCCTGGCGCGGCCCTGAAGGAGCTGCGCGATGCGCTGGAGAAGAGCCGATCCAATGCCGATGGTGCCCTCGGTCGCTGGGCTCAGCAGGTTGCCATGGACGAACCACTGCTGGTGCGTCTCCGTGGCGATCTCAAGGAGGCCCTCGATTCGATTGAGACGAGGGCGATCCAGGTGGTTCCGGACCGAATTTCCCCGGACACGCCCAGCGACGAGGACACCGTGCTCACGAGGCTAGGCGCTGTCTTGAAAGGCAAAGTCCTGCCAAAGCCGGACGAGAGTGATTGGTCGGCGATGGTGGACGAGGGCAAGCGTCGAGTCTCGGCGAAGCAGCCGCCGGGCTATCTGGACGCAGAGAAGGCTGACCTGCAGGCCGAGGGGGCTGCCGGAGACTACCTCGTCTACTGGCAGTCGGTCCTCCACCTCGATCCGTCAGGGGGTTTTGATCTCTCGCCGTCCGTTTCGGCGTGACCGTTTTGTCCCTCGCGGATGGATGTGGTGTGGCCGCGTGTCGCT
>NZ_JBFAYF010000080.1:0-34349 GCF_040681165.1 Actinoplanes sp. NPDC051851
CAGCGCCGATGGTACTGCACTCGGGAGGGTGTGGGAGAGTAGGACGCCGCCGGACTTAACTTCAGGAAAGGCCCACCCTTCGGGGTGGGCCTTTTCTTTTTGCCTGGTCGAGGATGCCCGGTATGCTGGCGGACAGGCCGTGACTGGCGCGTTCGGATGGTTGACCATCGGGGAGCGGCCTCGTCGAGATGACGAACTGCCGTGCGCCTGGGCCTCTTCGCTTCGTGACAGGGAGGTCCCGTGCCTGAATTGAACGCCGAATCCACCGCTTTCCGCTCCGCCCTCGAGGTGGTCCGGTCCGTCGAGCCCCGCATCGCCGACGCGATCGCGAAGGAGCTCACCGACCAGCGTGAGTCGCTGAAGCTGATCGCCAGCGAGAACTACGCGTCGCCGGCCGTGCTCCTCGCGATGGGTAACTGGCTCTCCGACAAGTACGCCGAGGGCACCATCGGTCGCCGCTTCTACGCCGGCTGCCAGAACGTGGACACCGTCGAGTCGATCGCCGTCGAGCACGCCAAGGCACTGTTCGGTGCGCCGTACGCGTACGTTCAGCCGCACTCCGGTATCGACGCGAACCTGGTGGCGTACTGGGCCATCCTCGCGGACCGGGTCGAGGTGCCGTACCTGAAGAAGTTCGAGAAGCGGCAGATCAACGACCTCACCGACGCCGAGTGGGCGGAGCTGCGGCAGGCCTTCGGCAACCAGCGTCTGCTGGGCATGTCGCTGGACGCCGGTGGCCACCTGACCCACGGCTTCCGTCCCAACATCTCCGGCAAGATGTTCGACCAGCGCTCCTACGGCGTCGACGCGGCGACCGGCCAGATCGACTACAAGGCGCTGCTGGAGACCGCGAAGGAGTTCAAGCCGGCGGTCATCGTCGGTGGCTACTCGGCGTACCCGCGGAAGGTGAACTTCGCCAAGATGCGCGAGATCGCCGACGAGGTGGGCGCCACCTTCATGGTCGACATGGCGCACTTCGCCGGCCTGGTCGCGGGCGGTGTGTTCACCGGCGACTACAACCCCATCCCGCACGCGCACATCGTCACCACCACCACCCACAAGAGCCTTCGCGGCCCGCGTGGTGGCGCCGTCTTCTGCCAGCCGGAGCTCTCCTCGCAGGTCGACCGCGGCTGCCCGATGGTCCTCGGTGGCCCGCTGCCGCACGTGATGGCCGCCAAGGCGATCGCGTTCGCGGAGGCCCGTCGCCCCGAGTTCGCGTCGTACGCCCAGCAGATCGTCACCAACAGCCAGGCGCTCGCCGAGGGCCTGCTCAAGCGGGGCGTCGAGCTGGTCTCCGGCGGCACCGACAACCACCTGGTGCTGCTCAACGTGCACCCGTTCGGCCTCACCGGCCGTCAGGCCGAGCAGGCCCTGCTGGACAGCGGCATCGTCACCAACCGCAACGCGATCCCGAACGACCCGAACGGTGCCTGGTACACCTCCGGCATCCGCATCGGCACCCCGGCCCTCACCTCGCGTGGCCTCGGCGCCGCCGAGATGGACCAGATCGCCGACCTGATCCACACCGTGCTCACCGGCACCACCGCGGCCGCCGACTCCAAGGCCAAGTTCACCCTCGACCCGGCCCTCGCCGACCGCATCTCCAAGCAGGCCTCGGAGCTCCTGGCCCCGTTCCCGCTCTACCCCACGGTCAGCCTCGCCTGATCCCAGCGTTGACGAAGCCCGCCGGAGCACCAGCTCCGGCGGGCTTCGTCGTTTCAGCCGCCCGGAGCCGACCGGTCCCCTCCTACCTGGTCAGCTTCCCGTGACTCGTTGACATCGATAGATGTATGGGCGTCTACTCCAAGACATGCGCAGGCTACTCACAGTCGCGTGCTGTCTGATTCTGCCGCTTGCCGGCGCCGCGTGCAGTCGCGGTACCGGCGAGCCGGTGGTCGGCCTGATCACCAAGACCGACACCAACCCGTTCTTCGTGACCATGAAGAAGGGCGCCGAGCGGGCCGCTCGCGCTCAGGGACTCGACCTGCAGACCTTCGCCGGAAAGCAGGACGGCGACAACGAGGCTCAGGTCCAGGCGATCGAGAACCTCATCTCGTACGGCGCCAAGGGCTTCCTGCTCACGCCGAACGACTCGAAGGCGATCGTGCCCTCGCTCGACCGGGCGCACCGGGCGAAGATGCTGGTCATCGCGCTGGACACCCCGGTCGATCCGCCGAACGCCGCGGACGTCACCTTCGCCACCGACAACTACCAGGCCGGGAAGCTGATCGGGCAGTGGGCGCTGGCCCGCTTCACCGAGACCGGCACGACGGCCCGGATCGCGATGCTCGACCTCAACCCCAACCAGGTCTCCGTCGACGTCAAACGCGATCAGGGCTTCCTCGACGGGTTCGGCATCGCGGTGGGTGACCCGAACCGGATCGGCGACGAGAGCGACCCGCGGATCGCTGGGCACGACGTCACCGACGGCAACGAGGAGGGCGGCCGGACGGCGATGGAGAACCTGCTGCAGAAGGACCCGGGGATCAACCTGGTCTACACGATCAACGAGCCGGCCGCCGCGGGGGCGTACCAGGCGCTCAAGGCCGCGGGTAAGGAGCAGGGCGTCACCATCGTCTCGATCGACGGCGGCTGCCCGGGCGTGGACAACGTGGCGAACGGGGTGATCGGGGCGACCTCGATGCAGTTCCCGATCAGGATGGCGCAGCTCGGCGTCGAGGCGATCGCCCGGTACGCCGAGGACGGGACGGTACCGCAGAACACCGCCGGCAAGGACTTCGTCGACACCGGCGTACAGCTGATCACCGATGACCCGCAGGCCGGCGTGGAGGCGAAGGACTCCGCGTGGGGCCGGCAGAACTGCTGGGGGTGAGGAGATGCGTCAGCGGCTGCAGCACGCACTGCACGCCAACCCGGTGCTCGGCCCGTTGGCCGTGCTCCTCCTGGCGATCGTGGCGTTCTCGATCGTCAACGTCCGGTTCTTCTCGGCCGCGAACCTCTCCCTGGTGCTGCTCCAGGTCACCGTGATCGCGACGATCGCGCTCGGCCAGACGCTGATCATTCTGACCGCAGGCATCGACCTCTCGGCCGGGGCGATCGCGGTCTTCTCGTCGATCCTGATGGCGAACTTCTGCTTCTCCCTGGGCTGGCCGGGGTGGTCGGCACTGCTGCTCGGGCTGGTCTGCGGCACCGCGATGGGCGCGCTCAACGGGCTGCTGGTCACCCGGATCAAGCTGCCGCCGTTCATCGTCACGCTCGGCACGCTGACCGTCTTCTTCTCGCTCAACGCGGTGGTCAGCCAGAGCCAGACCGTACGCGGCGCCGACATGCCGCACCTGATGACGTGGACCGGTGACGCGCTGTCGCTCGGCGGTTTCCAGGTCAGCTACGGCTCGATCATCATGCTGATCCTCTTCGCCTTCTTCTGGTACGCCCTGACGCGTACCGCCTGGGGCCGGCACGTCTACGCCACCGGCGACGACACCGAGGCCGCCCGGCTCGCGGGCATCCGGACGAACCGGGTGCTCTTCTCGGTCTACACGGTGGCCGGCCTGCTCTACGCGCTCGGCGGCTGGATCCTGATCGGCCGCCTCGCCTCGGCCAGCCCCAACGTCGGCACCGAATACAACCTCGACTCGATCACCGCGGTCGTCCTCGGCGGCACCAGCCTCTTCGGCGGCCGGGGCGGGGTCTCCGGCACGCTGATCGGCGCGCTCATCGTCGGCGTCTTCCGCAACGGCCTGCAACTGGCCGGCGTCGAGGTGGTCTGGCAGGGCTTCGCGATCGGCCTGCTGGTACTGGTCGCGGTCTCGCTCGACCAGTGGATCAGGAAGGTGCGCTCATGACCGTCCCGGTGCTCCAGGCACGCGGCCTGACCAAGCGCTACGGCCGTGTCGTCGCCCTCGACGGCAGTGACCTCGAGCTGCTTCCCAACGAGATCCTCGCGGTGATCGGCGACAACGGCGCCGGCAAGTCCAGCCTGATCAAGGCCCTCTCCGGCGCCCTGATCCCGGACACCGGCGAGATCCTGCTCGACGGCTCCCCGGTGCACTTCCGGACACCGATGGACGCCCGTACCGCCGGTATCGAGACCGTCTACCAGACTCTCGCGGTCGCGCCCGGCCTGGACATCGCCGACAACCTCTTCCTCGGCCGGGAGGAGCGCCGCCCCGGAGTCCTGGGATCGGTCTTCCGGATGCTGGACCGGAAGCACATGCGCGCCGAGGCGGCCCGCCACATGACCGAGCTCGGCGTCGCCACCCTGCAGAACATCGGCCAGGCCGTCGAGTCGCTCTCCGGCGGCCAGCGCCAGGCCGTCGCGGTGGCCCGCTCCGCCGCCTTCGGCAGCAAGGTGGTCATTCTCGACGAGCCGACCGCGGCTTTGGGCGTACGCGAGGGCAACCGCGTCCTCCAGCTGATCCGCGACATCCGCGACCGCGGCCTCCCGGTGATCCTGATCAGCCACAACATGCCCCACGTCTTCGAGGTCGCCGACCGCATCCACATCCAGCGCCTGGGCCGCCGCGCCGCCGTCATCACCCCGGACTCCCACTCCATGTCCGAGGCGGTCGCCATCATGACCGGTGCCGCCCCGCCACCCACACAGCCCTGACCCCGGCTCACTCCGTCGGCTGGTGCTCACGGGTGCCCCGGGCCCGCCCAGGCACCCGTGAGCACCAGCCAGGAGGGTGACCGGCGCTGCTGGCTGGTGCTCACGGGTGTGTCGGGGTGCGTGAGGCACCCGTGAGGGCCAGCCGGGAGGGGAGCCGCCGGGGAATTCCTCAGGGTGTGTCGTGAAGCGTCGATCAGGGGCGCATGCGGTTCCGTCGGGCACGTCGGGGAGCGGGTGCGCGGAACGGGACGCGCCTGTTCGCGACCTATGCTGCGGCCAGCCTGGTGCCGGTGGTGGTGCTGGGGGCCGTGATGTGGCAGGGATACCGGGACGACGCTGCCGAGCAGGGGCGGGCCGAGGGGCTGGCGCAGGCGGCGGTGATCGCCGAGATGGCGGTCGCGCCGGCGTTGAGCGAGGCCGCACTGAGTGACGGGCTGACCACCGGTCAGCGGTCGGGCATGCAGAAGGCCACCGAGCTCGCGGTCTACCACGGGTCGGTACGCCGGCTCCGGGTTCGCAGCTTCACCGGTGCCGTGGTCTTCTCGGACGACGGGACGACCAGCGGCGGCGTGGCGGCGGCGAACGCGGACTTCCAGGCGGCGGCGAACGGGGAGTCCCGGGCCACCGTGCTCAAGGACGCGAACGGCGGCGTGATCCGGGTGCTCCAGCCGCTGGTGGCGAACGCGTCGGGGGAGGCGATCGGCGTACTCGAGCTCTATCTGCCGTACTCCGCCATCGCGGCGCGGCTCGACGCTCAGCTGACCCGGACCGCCTGGCGGCTCGCGGGTGGTCTGGCCGCGCTGTACCTCGTGCTCGCGCTGCTGGCCTGGTGGACCGGGCGGTCGCTGAGCCGGTACGCGGCCCGCCAGGAGTACCACGCCACCCACGACATGCTGACCGGCCTGCCGAACCGGGCGGCGTACCGCAGTCAGGCCGAGGCGGTGATCCGGGTCGCCGAGCGCGACGGTGGGCACGGCGCGGTGGTGCTGCTGGACCTGAACCGGTTCAAGGAGGTCAACGACAGCTTCGGGCACCACGCCGGCGACGAGCTGCTGACGGTGGTCTCGGCGCGGATGGCGTCGGCGCTGAACGAGGGCGACATGCTGGCCCGGCTCGGCGGCGACGAGTTCGCGATGCTGCTGCCGGGACGGAACGCCGCGCAGGCCGTGGCGCTGCTGGAGCGTGTCCGGGACCGGGTCTCCGAGGAGCTGGTGCTGGAGGGCGTGCCGCTGAGCATCGAGGCGAGCTTCGGCATCGCGCTCTACCCCGAGCACGGCAACCGCGTGCAGGAGCTGAAGCAGCGCGCGGACATGGCGATGTACCAGGGGAAACGTGGTGCCGCCGACATCGTCGTCTACGCCGGTGGGGCGAACACCCAGCCGCACCAGTGGCTGCCGGTGCAGGCCGAGCTGCGGCACGCGCTGGACCGGGACGAGCTGGTGCTGCACTACCAGCCGAAGGTTGGTCTGCCCGGCGGCGAGGTGTGCGGCGTGGAGGCGCTGGTCCGCTGGCAGCACCCGCAGCGCGGGCTGCTGCCGCCGGGCGAGTTCCTGCCGGCCGCCGAGCACTCCGGGCTGATCGTGCCGCTCACCGAGTGGGTGCTGCGCCAGGCGCTGCTGGACCAGGCGGCGTGGCGCGCGGAGGGCCAGGACTGGGCGCTGTCGGTCAACGTGTCGGCGCGCAACCTGGAGGCGCCCGGGTTCGCCGAGCACGTCACCGCGCTGCTCGCCGAGATGGGCACCGAGCCGCGCCGGCTGATCCTGGAGGTCACCGAGACGGCGCTGGCCGGGGACGCGGAGACGGCCGTACGGGCGGTGAAGGAGCTCGGTTTCGCCGGGGTGGGCATCTCGATCGACGACTTCGGCACCGGGTACACCAGCCTGTCGCACCTGCGCGGGCTGCCGATCACCGAAATCAAGATCGACCGGGCGTTCGTCGGCGACGTGGACCGCGATCCGCAGAGCCAGGCGATCGTCCGGTCGGTGATCGAGCTCGCGCACGGTCTGGGCAGCCGGGTCACCGCCGAGGGCGTGGAGACCCCGGAGATCGACCGGTGGCTGGCCGAGGCCGGCTGTGACGAGGGCCAGGGTTACTGGTACGGCCGCCCGGTGCCCTGGCGGCAGATACCGATCGTGGAGAGGACCGCTTCGTGACGAGGCTCCGGCGTACGCTCGCCTCCGCCGTGCTGGTCCTGCTCGCCGCCGGCGGCTGCACCCGGGCGGAGGCGGCCGACGACGGGCTGGACGTGACCGCCTCGGTGAGCGTGGACCAGTCGCTGCGCGCCCTGCTGCCGCAGTACGCCCGGGACCGCGGTTTCGTCCGGATGGTGACCGACGCGAGCTACGCGCCGATGGAGTACTTCGCGGCCGACGGGCGGACCATCATCGGCTTCGAGCCGGATCTCGCGGCGGCGCTCGGCTCGGTGCTCGGCATCCGGATCGAGCTGGTGCAGGGCGACTTCGCCGGCTCGCTGGACGCGGTGGCGGCCGGGTCGTACGACGGGGTCTTCTCGTCGATGACCGACACCCGGGAGCGCGAGGCGAAGGCGGACTTCGTCGACTACTTCAGCACCGGTACGTCGATCGTGGTGCAGCGCGGCAACCCGTTGAAGATCACGGATCTGGACGGGCTCTGCGGCAAGAAGGTCGGCACCGAGATCGGGACGTACCAGGAGGGCATGTTGCGCCGGCACCAGAGCGGGTGCGGCGCGAAGCCGATGACCATCGTGGCGCTCAAGACCAACGCGGACGCGCTGCTGCGGTTGCGTACCGGGCGGGTGGCGGCGGTGCCGATCGACTACCCGGCGGCGTCGCACGTGGCGCTGGACCCGGAGACGAACGCCTTCTACGAGCTGGCCTCGGCCGAGCAGTACGAGCCGGGCCTGTTCGGGATCGCGGTGGCCAAGGGCGGCGACGGGTTGCGGGACGCGCTGCGCGGAGCCCTGGAACGCCTGATCACCACCGGTGCGTACGCGGATCTGCTGAAGCGCTGGTGCCTGGAGCCGGGCGCTGTCACGAAGGCGACGGTCAACGCCGGGGATTGACGCTTGTGCTGACTATACGGTCGTGCAGTAGGCTACACATGTGAGTAGCGACAGCGACCTGACCGCCCGCGCCCGGATCCGTGACGCCGCGATCAAGCTCTTCGCCGAACGGGGGATCGGCGGCGCCAGCATCCGGGAGATCGCTCAGGAGGCCGGCGTCTCGTCCGGTCTCCTCCGGCACCATTTCGGGTCGAAGGAGGGTCTGCGCGACGCCTGCGACGAGTGGGCGCTCGGCCGGATCGCCGAGATCCAGATCAAGTTCGCCGAGACGCAGCTCGTCGGCCCGTTCCCGCCCGACGTGCTCGGCCTGCAGGGCTACCTGATCCGTTCGCTGATGGACGGATCGCCCACCGGCCGGAAGGTCTTCGCGGCCTCGATCGAGCGCACCGGCCCGCACTGGCTGGAGAAGTCGGGCATCAAGTCCGAGGACCCGCGAACGTTCCTCGCGGTCATCGCGGCCATGAAGATGGGCCTCTTCCTGATGCGCGATCAGCTCTCCGAGATCCTCGGCGAGGACCTCAGCACCGAGGCGGGATACGTGCGGATGGCCCGGGCGTCGATCGAGATCTTCAGCCAGCCGCTGCTCACCCCCGAACAGGCCGACCAGGCGATGAAGGCTCTGGATCGGTTCGGCAATCCATCATGAGGAGCTGCCACCATGACCGAGGCAATCGACGCTGAAGGACTCGTCAAACGGTTCGGTAAGGTCACCGCCCTGGACGGGCTGGACCTGCGGGTCGCGACCGGGGAGGTGCACGGCTTCCTCGGGCCCAACGGCGCGGGCAAGACCACCACCATCCGGATCCTGCTCGGGCTGATGCGCCACGACGGCGGGCGCGCTCGCCTGCTCGGGGGTGACCCGTGGTCCGACGCGACGGCGCTGCACCGGCGCCTGGCGTACGTGCCGGGTGACGTCACGTTCTGGCCCAGCCTCACCGGCGGCGAGGTGATCGACCTGCTCGGGCGGCTCCGCGGCGGGCTGGACCGGAAACGCCGCGACGACCTGATCGAGCGGTTCGGGCTGGACCCGCGGAAGAAGGGCCGGGCGTACTCGAAGGGGAACCGGCAGAAGGTGGCGCTGATCGCGGCGCTCGCCTCGGACGTCGAGCTGCTGGTGCTGGACGAGCCGACCTCCGGGCTGGACCCGTTGATGGAAGAGGTCTTCCGCGAGGTGATCCTGCAGGAGAAGCGGCGCGGCGACCGGACCGTGCTGCTCTCCAGCCACATCCTCGCCGAGGTCGAGGCGCTCTGCGACCGGCTGACCATCATCCGCGAGGGGCGCTCGGTGGAGACCGGGACCCTGGACGACCTGCGGCACCTGACCCGGACCACGATCCGGGCCGAGCTGACCGGGCAGGTGTCAGGGCTGAGGAGCCTCACCGGGGTGTACGACCTGACCACCACGGCCGACGGCCGGGTCGCCTTCGACGTGGACGCCGCGGGACTGGAACCGGCGCTGAAGACGCTGGTCACGGCGGGGGTACGCAGCCTGGTCAGCCAGCCGCCCTCGTTGGAGGAGCTCTTCCTGCGGCACTACGCCCGCGACGGTCAGGCCCGCGACGGTCAGGCCCGCGACGGTCAGGCCCGCGACGGTCAGGCCCGCGACGGTCAGGCCCGCGACGGTCGGGTGCACGATGGCTCGGGGAGCGCCCGATGACCGGGACGGGAAAGCTGATCCGGCTGATCCTGCGGCGGGATCGGGTGATCATGCCGCTCTGGGTGCTGCTCTTCGGGCTGCTGCCGATGATCTACCTCGCCGGCTTCGACACGCTCTTCGCCTCCGATTCCGAGCGGATCGCGTACGCCGAGATCAGCGCGTCGAGCGGCGGCTTCGTCGCGCTCTACGGCCCGCTGCACGGCACCAGCGTCGGTGAGCTGACCGTCTGGCGCGGTGGCTTCGTCCCGGTGATGATCGGGCTGGTCGCGCTGCTCACCGTGATCCGGCACACCCGGGCCGACGAGGAGGCCGGGCGGACCGAGCTGATCCGCGCCACCGTGGTCGGCCGGCGCGCCCCGCTGGCCGCCGCGCTGCTCGCCACGGCCGGCGCCGGAGCGGTGATCGCCCTGCTGGTGGCCGGGTCGCTGATCGGCTCGGGGCAGCCGGCCGAGGGCTCGGTCGCGCTCGGCGCCGTCTTCGCGCTCAGCACGTGGATCTTCGCCGGGGTGGGCGCGATCACCGCGCAGCTCACCGAGGGCGGCCGGGGCGCCCGGCTGCTCGGCGTCCTGGTGCTCGGCGTGGCGTATGTTCTGCGGCTGGGCGGGGACGTCTCGGAGGTGGGTGACGGGCGGGTCGGCTGGCTCTCCTGGCTCTCCCCGATCGGCTGGGCGCACCGGGTCTTCCCGTACGGCGCGAACGACTGGTGGCCGGCGGCCCTGACGCTGATCGTCACGGTGGTGACCGTGGTGGTGGCGGGCTACCTGCAGAGCCGCCGTGACCTGGCCGCCGGGCTGATCGCGTCCCGGCTCGGGCCGGCCACCGCGCCGGCCCGGTTGCGCTCGCCGTTCGCCCTGGCCTGGCGCCTGCACCGGGGGCTGCTGCTCGGTTGGACCGGTGGGTTCGCCGCGCTCGGAGTGATCTTCGGCGGGGTCGGCACCAGTGTGACGGAGATGGCCGAGAAGAGCGGGAGCATCGGCGACATGGTCGAGCGGCTCGGCGGGACGGGCGACGTCGCCGACGGGTACTTCGCCAGCATCGCCGGGATGTGCGGGCTGATCGCGGCCTGCTACGCGATCCAGGCGGCGCTGCGGCTGCGGGACGAGGAGCAGACCGGGCACGCCGAGCTGGTGCTGACCACCGCGGTCAGCCGGTACGCCTGGTCGGGCGGTCACCTCTTCTTCGCGCTGTTCGGTCCGGCCGTGGCCCTGTTCGCCGCCGGGGTGACGGCCGGGCTGGCCTACGGGGACCCGGGGCCGGTGCTCGGCGCGATGCTGGTCCAGCTCCCGGCGGTCTGGGTGCTGGCCGGGCTCGCGACGCTGACGACCGGCGTCCTGCCCCGGTACGCGGCGGCCGCGTGGGGCGCTATGGCGGTGTGCTACCTGATCCTGCTGGTCGGGGCGACCCTGCAGTGGAGTCAGTGGGTGCTGGATCTCTCCCCGTTCACCCACGTCCCCCACCTGCCGGGGGTGGCGTTCCGGGTCGTACCCGAAATGGTGTTGATCCTGATCGCGGCGGCGCTGGCCGGTGTGGGCCTGATGACCTTGCGCCGCCGCGACCTTCCGGTCTAGCTAGCCCTTGGGCCGCTTGGGCAGGACGAGTTCCTCGTGGTCGAGCTCGCGGTTGAGCATCCGGAGGTTCTCGTCGTCCAGGCGGCCCGCGTCACGCCAGCGCAGCAGTTCCTCGCGCTCGGCGTCGATCACCGCCTGGCGGACCATCAGGGCCGCCTCGTACTGCGGTGACTTCGGCACCTCGTGGGAGTCGACCTGTTCCAGCAGGTCGAGGCGGTGACGGTAGCGGTCCATCCGGATCCGGAGCTGCTTGCGCATGGTCTCGATCGCGTCGTCCTCGACGTGGTCGTGATGTTCGCTCTGGATGTCGTCGAGCCGGTCCAGCGCGGCCCGGACCGCTGCCGAGCGGGCCTCGTTGCGCCGCCGGGCCTCGTCGGTGTGGTTGGCCTTCAGGCCCAGCCAGCGCACCAGCGGCGCGAAGGTCAGGCCCTGCGGGATCAGCGTCACCAGCACCACCGCGAACGCGCAGAAGAGCAGCAGCTCCCGGTTCGGGAAATCGGCCGGCAGCGTGTAGACCGCGGCGAGCGTGATCACGCCACGGGTGCCGGCCCAGCTGAGCGCGGTGACCTCCTTGCCGGAGAGCGGCTCCTGCCGGGGCTTGCCGCCGGTGCCCTCCGCGTTTTCGTCGTCGTCCTCCTGGCCGCCCAGCCGCATGTGCAGCGAGCGGGGGAGGAGCTGGGTGAGTACCAGCCAGAGCGGGCGGAAGAGCAGGACCACGCCGAGCGTGATGACGAGCGCGATGACGATCGTCCCGGTGTCGTACTGGGAGAGGTCGTCCTTGACGGTCAGCATCTGCTGGCCGATCAGCAGGAAGACCAGGCCCTCCAGCAGGAAGTCGATCAGCCGCCAGACCGCGCTGGTCTGCAGGCGGCTCGCGCCGGTCGCGTACCGCGGGGTGTCGTGGCCGACGATCAGCCCGGCCACCACCACGGCGAGCACGCCGGAGACGTGGAAGTGCTCACCGATCAGGTACGCCGCGAAGGGCGTCGCCAGCGACACGGCGTTCGCGTTCAGCGGGTCGGCGCGGAGCGCCCGCAGGAAGCGGACCAGGTACGCGACGGCACCGCCGACGATCACACCACCGACGGCGGCCAGCAGGAACTCGCCGATCGCCTCGCCGTACGAGAAGTGGCCGCTGTCCACGGCCTCCTTCGCGACGATCAGGATGGTCAGCGCGGTCGCGTCGTTGAGCAGGCCCTCGCCCTGGATCAGGGTGATCAGTTTGTTGGGCAGGCCCGCCTTGCGGCCGACGGCGAGCGCGGCGACCGGATCGGGTGGCGCGACCGCGGCGCCCAGGGCCACCCCGACCGCCAGCGTCGCCCCGGAGACCCAGAGCGAGAAGCCGAAGCCGATCAGCAGCGCCGTGGCGAGCACGAGCAGCACCGAGAGGCTGATCACCGTGCGCATGTTGCGCCGGATGTCGAGCAGGGATGAGTCCAGCGCCGCGTTGTAGAGCAGCGGCGGCAGGATGAAGGTCAGGACCAGTTCCGGGTCCAGGTGGATGTTCTGGCCGGGTAGATATGCGTAGAGAATTCCGACGACAGTCAGCAAGACGGCTGCGGGCAGGCCGGTCTTCTCGGTGACCCAGCGCACGGCCACGATGATCGCGACCGCGCCCAGGGCGAAAAGAAGGGTCTCCTCGAGGCTCATCCACCCATTCTTCGCTACTCCCGATCACGTCGTTGTGGCAGGTCGGTGACGTGATCGGGAGTAGTGGCGAGAATTACTTCCGCTTGATGGCGCCAAGTCGGGTTTGTGCCGACTTGAGGGCTGCCCGGTGGGCCGTGATGACCGGCAGGGCGGCCTGCGCGGCACGCTTCACCTGGACGGCGTCGCCCTCCTTCAGCTCGGTCTGGACGACCTTGACGGCCTGCTCGTGCAGGGTCGCCTGGCTGCTGATGAAGAGCGCGTCGAACTTGGCCGCGGGGACCGACTTGTACTCGGTGACGAGCTGGGTGACCGTGGCGCTCGGCAGCGTGCCGAGCGGCACGCCGATCGACGCCGCGACGGGCCTGAGGCCGGCCTCGAGCTTGGCACTGTCCGCCGCGAACTTGGCGCCCAGGGCCCGGACGTCCCGGTCGGTGCCCCGCGTCGCCGCGATCTTGCCCAGGGCCATCTGGGCGAGGTTGGACTGGTGCGCGGTGATCACGAAGGTGGTGTCCGGGTCCATCCGCCGGACAGCGTCGGAGCTGGCGGGAGCCGCCGCGGCGATGCCGGCGGGTGCGGCGAGCGCCGCGACGGTCCCGATGACTACTGCAGTCTTCTGTCGCAGATGCATGAGTTGACCCTAAATCAGCCTAAAGCGGACATATGGGACCAACTCGCGCTTGTACCTCAGTAGCGGTAGTGCTCCGGCTTGAACGGGCCCTCGACGTCGACGCCGAGGTACTCCGCCTGCTTCTTGGTGAGCGTGGTGAGGCGGACGCCCAGCGCGTCGAGGTGCAGACGCGCGACCTTCTCGTCCAGGTGCTTGGGGAGGACGAAGACCTGCTTCTCGTACTCGCCCGGCTTGGTCCAGAGCTCGATCTGGGCCATCACCTGGTTGGTGAAGGAGGCGGACATGACGAAGCTGGGGTGGCCGGTGGCGTTGCCCAGATTCATCAGGCGGCCCTCGGAGAGGACGATCACCGAGTGGCCGTCCGGGAAGCGCCACTCGTGCACCTGCGGCTTGATCTCGATCTTCTCGATGCCCGCGACCTTGTTCAGCCCGGCCATGTCGATCTCGTCGTCGAAGTGCCCGACGTTGCCGACGATCGCGTTGTGCTTCATCGCGCCCAGGTCCGCGGCGGTGATGATGTCGGTGCCGCCGGTGGTGGTGATGAAGATGTCGGCCGAGCCGACCACGTCCTCCAGGCGTACGACCTGGAGACCGTCCATCGCCGCCTGCAGCGCGCAGATCGGGTCGACCTCGGTCACCACGACGCGGGCGCCCTGGCCGCGCAGCGTCTCCGCCGCGCCCTTGCCGACGTCGCCGTAGCCGCAGACCACGGCGGTCTTGCCGCCGAGCATCACGTCGGTGGCCCGGTTCAGGCCGTCGACCAGCGAGTGGCGGATGCCGTACTTGTTGTCGAACTTGCTCTTGGTGACCGCGTCGTTGACGTTGATCGCCGGGAAGAGCAGCGTGCCCTCCTTGGCCAGCTTGTAGAGCCGGGCCACGCCGGTGGTGGTCTCCTCGGTCACGCCGCGGATCTCCGCCGCGATCTTGGTGAACCGGCCCTTGTCCTGCGCCAGGCTGGCCCGCAGGGTGTCCAGGATGATCGAGTACTCGTGGCTGTCGGCCTCGGTGGCCTGCGGCACCGCGCCGGCCGCCTCGAACTCGACACCCTTGTGCACCAGCAGGGTGGCGTCACCGCCGTCGTCCAGGATCATGTTCGGGCCCTGGCCGTCGCTGAACTCGAAGAGCCGCATGGTGGCCCACCAGTACTCGTCCAGCGACTCGCCCTTCCAGGCGAAGACCGGGACGCCGGCCGGGGCGTCGACGGTGCCGGTACGGCCGACGACGACCGCGGCGGCCGCCTCGTCCTGGGTGGAGAAGATGTTGCAGGAGACCCAGCGCACCTCGGCGCCGAGGTCGACCAGCGTCTCGATCAGCACGGCGGTCTGCACGGTCATGTGCAGCGAGCCGGCGATCCGGGCGCCGGTCAGCGGCTTGGAGTCGCCGAACTCGGCGCGCAGCGACATCAGGCCCGGCATCTCGTGCTCGGCCAGGCGGAGCTGGTGGCGGCCGGCCTCGGCCAGGGTGATGTCGGCGATCGCGAAATCGAGACCGTTGACCGTACGAAGTTTGTCGCTCATGAAAAGAGGGCTCCTCCCTCGTCAGGAGGCGCCCTTGAGTCAACTACGCCAGCGCCGAGCGTGGCGGACGTCGGTGTCCGTTGCAGCGCCTCTCGGCTAGGCGCGCCTACTTTATCCCGGCCCCAGCCTTGATCACACCTGGTCCCGAAATCTGAGGTTTCGATGGTCAACTCGGGCGATTCCGGGCCGATGTTGAGGGCATGACGAAGAATCGTGGCCTCGGGCAGTGGTGCCGGGATCGGAAGGTTTCCACCAAGGTGCTCACGGTCGCCGGGGTTGCGATCGTCGGTACCGCGGTCACCGGAGTGCTCGCGGTGGTCGGCATCTCCGACATGCGGGCCACCCGGAACGAGGAGCTGAACAAGGCCGTCCCGTACAGCGCCGACCTCAACGCGGCCGCGCTCGCCGCGAAGGCCGCCGCCAACGACGAGCGAGGCTACCTGCTGACCGGTGACACCGATTACCGCGACGAGGCGCTCGCCCGCAAGGACACCATCGACGAGCAGCTGGCCGCGGCCCGGGAACTGGGCGACAGCACCGCCCAGGCCAACGTCGACGCGATCCAGACCGCCACCGACGCCTGGTTCACCGCGCTGGACACGGAGTTCACCCTCTTCACCACCAAGCCGAAGGCGGCGATCACCCTCGCGCTGGGCGACAACCGGACGCTGCGCAAGACGTACGAGGATTTGATGGACACCGAGATCACCCGGGCCAACGAGGCGATCGTGACCGGGGAGAGCTTCGACTCGACCGCGGACCGGACGCTGACCGAGATCGTCGTGGTGCTCGTCCTGGCCCTGATCGCCGGCATCGCCACCGCGATCTTCGTGGCGCGGCTGATCATCCAGCCGCTCCGCCGGGTCAGCGGTGTGCTGGACAAGGTGGCCGAGGGCGATCTCTCCGGCGACCCGCAGATCCACCAGAGCGACGAGCTGGGGCACATGGCCGACTCGCTGCGCCGGGCCACCGCCACGCTGCGGCAGACCGTCACCGACCTCACCGAGCACTCCCACGAGCTCTCCCGCGAGGCCGGCACGCTCGCCTCGACCAGCAAGCAGAGCTCGGCCAGCGCGGACCGCGGCGCCCAGCAGGCCGCCTCGGTCGCCGAGTCGGCCGCGACCATGTCCTTCAACATCCAGACGGTCGCCGCCGGCGCCGAGGAGATGGGCGCCTCGATCCGGGAGATCAGCGAGAGCGCCACCCAGGCCGCCCAGGTGGCCTCCCGCGCGGTCAACGTCACCGCGACGACCAGCTCGGTGATGGCCAAGCTGGGCGACTCGTCGGCCGAGATCGGCAACGTGATCAAGACGATCACCGCGATCGCCGAGCAGACCAACCTGCTCGCCCTGAACGCGACCATCGAGGCGGCCCGCGCCGGTGACCAGGGCAAGGGCTTCGCGGTGGTGGCGAGCGAGGTGAAGGACCTGGCCCAGGAGACCGCGCGGGCCACCGACGACATCGGTGCCCGGGTCGCCGCGATCCAGTCGGACACCGCCGGCGCGGTCGCCGCGATCCAGGAGATCAGCGAGATCATCGGCCGGATCAACGAGTTCCAGACCACCATCGCCTCGGCGGTCGAGGAGCAGACCGTCACCACCAACGAGATGAGCCGCAACGTCAGCGAGGCGGCCCAGGCCGGTTCGCAGGTGGCCGGCTCGATCGACGACGTGGCCGCGTCGGTGCAGCTCACCACGACCGGCGTGGCCGAGGCCGACCGGGCCGCCTCGCACCTCGCGACCATGTCCGGCGACCTGCGCCGGATCGTCGAGCGCTTCCGCCTCTGACGGACGTTCTTTCGGGCAAACGTTTTTCGGGAACGCCGACCGGACTTGGTAGCCTGGTCGGCGCCCTGGGAGGACGTCGGAAGTTGTGGGATCTACGTTGAGCCAAACCCTGCTGGTCACGGGCGGCGCCGGTTTCGTCGGCAGTGCCCTGATCGAGTCTCTGCTGACCGAGTTCCCGGACGCCGCGATCGTCTCGCTGGACAACTACTTCACCGGAACGCTGGAGAACCACGTCAACGACCCGCGGGTCACGTACGTGGAGGGCTCGACCGTGGAGATCGCCAAGATCTGGGCGGACCGCGGGCTGCCGTCCCCCTCGATCGTCTTCCACCTCGGTGAGTACAGCCGGATCGTGCAGTCGTTCGAGGACCACGATCTGACCTGGGACTACAACCTGCTGGGCACCAAGGAGGTGGTGAAGTTCTCGGCCGCCGCGGGCGCCAAGCTGATCTACGCCGGCTCCAGCTCGAAGTTCGGCAACGACGGCGAGGACGAGAACCTCAACCCGTACGCGTGGACCAAGGCCAAGAACATCGAGTACATCAAGAACTACTCGAACTGGTTCGGCCTGGACTACGCGATCACCTACTTCTACAACGTGTACGGCCCCGGGCAGATCACCAACGGCAAGTACGCCACCGTGATCGGCATCTTCCAGCGGCAGTACCTCAAGGGTGAGCCGCTGACCGTGGTCTCGCCGGGCACCCAGACCCGGGACTTCACCCACATCGACGACATCGTCCGGGGCATCGTCCTGGTGGCCCGGGGCGGCGCCGGCGACGGCTACCTGCTCGGCACCGGGCGGGAGTGGCCGCTGGCCGAGGTCGCCGGTCTCTTCGGCACCGAGCACGTGCTGGTCCCGGCGCTTCCGGGGGAGCGGGTGCGCGGACAGGCCGACCTGACCAAGGCGGCCGGTCTCGGGTGGACGCCGGAGAACCGGCTGGATCGTTACATCGCCGATTTCGTGGCGGCGAATCCGCGCTGAGGCCGTACCGGAAGGGCCGGAAGTTGAATGTGATCTTCCGGCCCTTTCCGCTGCGTTCCTACCTTCCGACCACGACGGCGGAGAGCGGCGTGGCGACGTCCTCCAGCGACTTCCCCTCGGCGTCGACGCCCAGGAAGATCTCCACGATGCCGCCGATCGCCATCACCGCGGCGCCGATCAGATAGCCGATGAAGAGCTTGCCCGGGTCGTCGCCCTCGCCGATCAGCCAGCCGTAGAAGACCGGGCCGATCGCGCCGAAGCACTGGGCGATGGCGAAGAAGACCGCGATGGCCTGCGCCCGGATCTCCAGCGGGAAGATCTCACTGACCGTGAGGTACGCCGAACTGGCGCCCGCCGACGCGAAGAAGAAGATCACGCACCAGGCGACGGTCTGGGTGATCGCGTTGAGCGCCCCGGCGTTGAAGAGGAACGCCGAGATCGTCAGCAGCACCCCGGAGAGCAGGTACGTCCCGGCGATCATCTTGCGTCGGCCGATCACGTCGAAGAGGTGCCCGATGGCGAGCGGGCCGACCAGGTTGCCGACCGCGAACGCGATCAGGTAGATCGGCGCGTTCTTCTCGTCGACGCCGTAGAACTTCGTCAGTACCAGGGTGTACGTGAAGAAGATGGCGTTGTAGAGGAAGGACTGCGTGATCATCAGGGTGGCGCCGAGGACCGACCGTTGCGGCAGCTGTTGGAAGAGCACCCGGAGCAGCGACAGGTAGCCGTGCGCCTGGGTGGGCCGGATCTCGATCGCCCTGGACTCGTCGACCGGCGCGAGCGTCTGCCCGGAGGACTCCACCGACTCCTCGATCTGCCGGATGTTCGCCTCCGCCTCGGCCTCGCGACCGTGCATGATCAGCCAGCGGGGGCTCTCCGGTAGGTGGCGCCGCAGGTTCCAGATGCAGAGCCCGATGATCGGGCCGATCAGGAAACCGATCCGCCAGCCGAGGTTCAGGTCCATGTGGTTGAGCAGCACGAACGTGCCGAGCGTGCCGAGGATGGCGCCGCCCCAGTAGGTCCCGTTCACGCCGATGTCGACCCGGCCGCGGTACTTCGCCGGCATCATCTCGTCGATCGCCGAGTTGATCGCGGCGTACTCGCCGCCGATACCGGCTCCGGCGATGAATCTCGTCAGATACAGGAAGGTGATCGCCCAGACGTCGTTACCCCAGGTCAGCGCGGTGAGTGCGTTGCCGGCCAGGTATACGCCGAGGGTCACCACGAACAGGTTCTTGCGGCCGAGCGCGTCGGAGAGCCGGCCGAAGAGGAGCGCTCCGAAGACCTCGCCGAGCAGGTAGACGGTGGCGATCGCACCGACCGCGGTCGAGCTGAGGGCGAGGGTCTCCCTCTCGTTCAGCACCGGTCCGATGGCGCTGGCGATGGTGATCTCCAGGCCGTCGAGCACCCAGGCGGTGCCGAGCGCCAGGATCATGCGAGTGTGGAAGGGCGACCAGCTCAGCCGGTCGATGCGGGCGGGTATCAGGCTCCGGATGGTTCCCGAGTCGAGGCTCTGCGCCATTGACGCACCTCCATTTCCGTGAGGTGTCTCACGGGTTACCGGATTTCCGGCCGCTCACTTCATGAAACCTTCAGGAGCTTTTCCGGTACGGCTACCCCTGCTCTGCCCGGCCACACCTCCCCCGGGCTGTCGCCCTTCCCCTTCCCGGCCGTCCGCCACTCACCCACCCGGCCACCCTCCCTCATGGACACCCTGTCGGGAGTCCCGCGACCCTGTCGATCACGGGCGGCGTGTGGGCAGCGAGCGTGTATCCCCGAGCCCGTCCGTCGCTGCTCGTGGGCCGTGGCCGCCCCCGTGCCGGCGAGTGTGTGCCGTGGCCGCCCCTGTGTTGGGGGCGTGGGCCGTTGCGGGAGGCAGGGAGCCGCGCAGCGGGTGGCCCCGGGTGAGGGAGCGAGGGCGTACCCGAGAAGGAAGCGGGGGCCGAGCGATCAGCTCGGCCCCCGCCCGGGGTTGGGGAGGAGGGTCAGGCCGGGTCGAGGGCCAGGGCGTCGAAGATGAAGTTGGGGCTCAGGAACGTGTCGCCGGAGCTGCCGCTGATCGTGGAGATGGAGAACGTGTTGGTGCCGGTCTTCAGCGCGCTCGCCGGGACGGTGAAGGTGTAGGTCGCGTTGACGCCGCGCCACGTGCCGCGGGTGATGTTGCGGGAGTTCAGGTTCGTCGGGGTCGGGGAGGCCGACGACGGGGACGTGTAGCTGCCGATCGTGACCGCGGGGCGGCCGCCGGCGAAGCTCGACGTGGTGGCGATGCGGAGCTTCACGCCGGCCGACGGGACCGAGGAGAGGGTGAAGTTCAGGGCCATCGGGGAGTTGACCGACTTGAACTCGGCCATCGGGAACGCCGAGGCGCCGGCCGAGACGCTGTACGAGCTCGCGGTCCAGGACGACATCCGGGTGTCCGACGGGTGCTCCGTCTCGATCTTGTCGGCGTTCAGGAAGCCGGACGGGGTGCCGTCGAAGGTGCCGAGCTGGAAGAGCGTGCCGGCGGCGGGGACGCTGCCGGACATGGCGAGCGTGGCGGTGCCGCCCGCGGTCACGGTGACCGACTGGGTGGAGCCGACGGCGAGTTCACCGGCGTAGAGGGTGGCGGTGTACGTGCCCGGCTTGACGTGCCCGATCACGAACTTGCCGGACTTGACCTTGCCCCAGTACTGGCCGGTCGTCCCGGCCAGCGCGACCGTGCCGCCCAGCCCGTTCCAGGTGCCGGTCGCGGTGCCGCTGACCCCGCCGCGCTGCGCGTTGGAGAGCATCCCGGGGATGTACGACGCCAGGAAGTCCATGCTGTGCACGGTCGGCGACTCGCCGTCGGTGATCGCGAGCGCGTACGGACCGTGCAGCCCGAGCCGCAGCGCCTCGGTCTGCTGGTGCCCGCTGAACATGTAGTGGGTGATGTTGACGGCGCTACCGGTGTCGTTGACCTCGATGTCCCGGAAGAACGGACCGCCCGAGGACATGTCGGTGTACGCCGGGATGATGTACGCCCCGTGCCCGTTCCCGCTGGCGCCGAAGGGCTGCTGCGCGATCAGCCGCTGCGAGCTGTAGAACTTCGACGCGGTCTTGCCGCTGGAGAACGCGAAGACGTCCGAGCCCTCGACCGTGCTGGTCGCGCCGTCGGTGACCGCGGCGGTCGGCGACGTGGTGAGCAGGTCGTCATTGAGCCGGGTGATGAAGCGCGCCTCACCCGGGTCCAGCGCCTTGGTGATGCTGGTGGCCATGTAGATGGTGTTGTCGTTCTTGCGCGCGAAGTAATACTGCGTCACGCCGATCGACGTGTTGGCGGCGCTGACCAGGATCGAGTTGCCGCTGTTGAAGGTCTGGCTGGTCACCGTGGCGGACGACCAGCCGGACTCGAACTGGCCGGCCGCGTACCCGGAAGCGGTCAGCTCGGTGCCGTCGTGCTTCAGCGACGTCATGTTGCCGTTGGTCGTGTTGACCGCGAACGTCAGGCCGGCGCCGGTGTCGAACGTGATGCTCGACGCCGCGTTCGCCCAGGGCTGTCCGCCGAACAGGCCGGCACCGGCGAGCACCGCGGCGGTGGCGATGCCGCCGGCCAGCACCTTGCGCTTCGTCCGGGAGGCCGGCCGCCGGTGCGAGGGGATGTCTTCGGGGGTCATGCCTTCGAGGTGGCCGTTCGGCTCGCAAAGGTTGCCCACAGAGAAGATCTTTTTTCCGGTACGCCCGGCGGGCGGCTCAGGGCAGGGCCAGCAACTCCGCCGGATCACCGGAGGCCCAGGTCGCGGGCAGCACGGCGAGCGCGTCGGCCGCCGCGGCGAGATGGAGGCTCCCCGCTCGCGCCCCGGGCAGGATCCGCTGCCCGTCCACCGGGACGATCCGGACGCCCGCGGGGTGGAGCTTGGCCTCCCCGGTCACCGGCGCCGTGACGGGTGGCCTCGGCGGGCGCCCGGCCAGCGTCTCGAGCAGCGGCTCCAGCAGGGTCAGGGCCGCTACCAGACCGGCGTAGGGATTGCCGGGCAGACTCACCACCCATCGCCCTCCGGGCAGCCTGGCCAGGCCCTGGGGGTGGCCGGGCCGGCACGCCACCTTGCGCACCCGCCACTCCGCTTCCAGTTTCCCGAGTACGCCGTGCAGATGATCGGCAGCGCCCGCGGAGGACGCCCCACTCACCACGAGGACGTCGGCCGCCGCGTTCGACAGGGCCCGCTCGAGCTCGTCGGGCCGATCGCGCAGGTGACGGCTCGGCAGCCGGCGCCCGCCGCCCCGGGCGGTGACCGCGCCGACCAGCCCGGTGAAGCTGTCCCGGACCTGCCCCGGGCCCGGCCGTCCCGCGGTGACCACCTCGTCGCCGGTGACGAGGAGCGCGACCACCGGCGGCCGGTGGGTGGCCAGCGACTCCACCCCGGCCTGCACCGCCGCGGCCGCCGTGGTCGCCGTGACGATCCGCCCGGCGGGGACCAGGAGCTCGCCGGGACGCAGGTCCTCGCCCGCCCGGCGGATGTGCGAAGACGGACACGGTCCGCCGTCGAGAAGGTCGCCGTGCCGGGTGGCGTACTCGTACGGGAGGACCGCGCCGGCGCCGGGCGGGATCACCGCGCCGGTGGCGATCTCCACGGCGGTACCCGTCGCCAGCGGCACCGGTGCGCCGTGCGAGCCCGCGAGCACCCGGCCGGCCACGGTCCACGGCCCCGGGCCGGCGGTGGCGTACCCGTCCATCGCCGCGGTGTCGAAGGCCGGCACCGCGACGGCCGCCGCGATCGGGGCGGCGAGAACCCGCCCGATCGCGGCGTCCGGTGTGGTCTGCTCGGCGGGGAGCGGCCCGGCCAGTTCCCGGGCGGCGGCGCGGGCGGCGGCCCAGGGGATTCCGGCGGTCATCGTGGCCTGCACCATCCCCCTACCGCACTGTGGTGTCGTATCGACGGTGTGCCGTCACCGCGACGGTAGTGCAACGAAACGGTCTCGTACGCCACCAGGCATTTGTGAGATCCGCAGGTGCGGGCCCAGAAGTGCCGGTTGGATCGAGTATGCCGGTGAGAATCACCATGTTGGTTGGTAACTGCGAATGATTAAGGTGAGCGACATGACGGTGTTCCAGATCGGAGAGGCGGCCGAGTTGCTCGGCGTCAGCCCGGACACGGTTCGTCGCTGGGTCGACGCCGGCCGGCTCGCCGCCTCCCGTGACGAGCACGGGCATCGGGTGATCGACGGCGTCGACCTGGCCGGTTTCGTCCGTGCCCAGGCCGCCGAGCCGGACGAGCGCTCCGACACCTCGTCGGCGCGTAACCGCCTGCGCGGGATCGTGACGGCCGTGGTCAAGGACACCGTGATGGCTCAGGTGGACATCCAGGCCGGACCGTTCCGGCTGGTGTCACTGATGAGCCGGGAGGCCGTCGACGAACTCGACCTCGCGGTCGGTTCGGTGGCGGTCGCAGTGATCAAGTCCACCACCGTAGTGGTGGAGAGATCCGCTTTGGGGAGGACCTCATGAGGCTCACGTTCGCGGCGGCCGGTCTGGCCGCCGTCCTTACCTTCGGGGTGGCCGGCTGCGGTGGCGACGACGCCTCCGGCACCCCGGCCACCGGTTCCAGCTCGGCCGGGGTCACCGGCACCGTCACCGTCTTCGCGGCGGCGTCGCTCACCGAGTCGTTCACCACGCTCGGTAAGACGTTCGAGAGCGAGCACCCGGGCAGCACGGTGAAGTTCAACTTCGCCGGCAGCTCGGCGCTGGCCACCCAGATCAACCAGGGTGCGCCCGCCGACGTCTTCGCCTCCGCCGCCCCGAAGAACATGACCGTGGTCACCGACGCCGGCAACGCCACCGGCACGCCCACCACGTTCGTGAAGAACCAACTGGTCATCGCGGTGGCGAAGGGCAATCCGAAGGGGATCGCCGCGCTCTCCGACCTGACGAGGTCCGACCTCAAGGTCGCGCTCTGCGCCGAGGAGGTGCCCTGCGGGGCCGCGGCCAAGACCGCGATCGAGGCGGCCGGCCTCACGGTCACCCCGGTGACCCTGGAGCAGGACGTCAAGGCTGCGCTCTCCAAGGTCAAGCTCGGTGAGGTGGACGCGGCGCTGGTCTACCGGACCGACGCCAAGGCCGCGGCGACCGATGTGGACGCGGTCGAGTTCCCCGAGTCGGCCAAGGCGATCAACGAGTACCCGATCGTCGCCCTCAAGAACGCCACCAACGCGGCCGGCGCGCAGGCCTTCATCGACCTGGTGACCTCCGTCGACGGTCTGAAGGTGCTGGAAGAAGCCGGTTTCCAGGCGCCCTGAGAGATCCTGTAGCGCATGACCACCTCCGAGGCGGTGGCGCCGCGGCGCGTCGCCACCGCCCGTATCCCGATTCCGCTCCTGCTGCCCGCGCTGGCCGGCCTGGTCTTCCTGGTCCTGCCGCTGGCGGGGCTTCTCTGGCGTACGCCGTGGAGCACGCTCCCGCGGCGGCTCGCCGAGCCCGAGGTGCTGGAGGCGCTGAAGCTGTCGCTCTTCACGGCCAGCCTGGCCACGGTGCTCTGCCTGCTGCTCGGGGTCCCGCTCGCGTGGCTGCTGGCCCGGGTCGAGTTCCCCGGACGGCGGGTGGTCCGGGCGCTGATCACGGTGCCGCTGGTGCTGCCACCGGTGGTCGGCGGCATCGCGCTGCTGCTCGCGCTCGGCCGGCGCGGTCTGCTCGGCAGCTGGCTGGAGAGCGCGTTCGGGATCACGCTGCCGTTCACCACGGCCGGGGTGGTGATCGCCGAGGCGTTCGTGGCGCTGCCGTTCCTGGTCATCTCGGTGGAGGGTGCGCTGCGCGGCGCGGACACGCGGTACGAGGAGGCGGCGGCCACCCTCGGGGCGAGCCGCTGGGTCGCCTTCACCCACGTGACGCTGCCGCTGGTGGCGCCCGGGATCGCGGCCGGCGGGGTGCTCTGCTGGGCGCGGGCGCTCGGCGAGTTCGGCGCGACGATCACCTTCGCCGGGAACTATCCGGGGATCACCCAGACCATGCCGCTCGCGGTGTATCAGACGATGGAGAGCGGCGACCTGGACGGCGCCGTGGTGCTGAGCCTGATCCTGCTGGCGGTCTCGGTGACGATCCTGACCGCGCTGCGCGACCGCTGGATGGCCGCGCCGTGACCGACCCCGCGACCGATCCCGCGACCGATCCCGCGACCGATCCCGAGCCTGATCCCGCGACCGATACCGGGCCCGGCCCCTCGCCCGGCCGTGTCGTGCCGTCCCTCCCCGTCGCCGGTTCCTCGTCCGGCGGCGCCTCCGTCCGGCCGCTTCTCGACGCGCGTCTCGTGGTGCGGCGTGGGGAGTTCGAGCTCGACATCGCGCTGAGCATCCGGGCCGGGGAGACGGTCGCGCTGCTCGGGCCGAACGGTGCCGGGAAGACCACCGCTTTGCGGGCGCTGGCCGGGCTCACCCCGCTCTCCGGCGGTCACCTCGTCGTCGACGGGCAGGACCTCTCGGCCACCGCGCCGGAGCACCGCCGCGTCGGCGTGGTCTTCCAGGACTACCTGCTCTTCCCGCACCTCTCCGCGCGGGACAACGTGGCCTTCGGGCCGCGACGGCAGGGGATCGACCGGCGCGGGGCGCACGCGATCGCGGACCGGTGGCTGGACCGGGTCGGACTCTCGGAGTACGGACGCCGGAAGCCGCGGCACCTCTCCGGTGGCCAGGCGCAGCGGGTCGCGCTGGCCCGGGCGCTCGCGGTCGACCCGGTGCTTCTCCTACTCGACGAGCCGCTGGCGGCCCTGGACGCGCGGACGCGGCTCTCCACCCGGGCCGAGCTGCACCGGCATCTCACCGCCCACCCCGGCGCGACGCTGCTGGTCACCCACGATCCGCTGGACGCCCTGGTGCTCGCGGACCGGCTGGTCGTGGTCGAGAACGGTCGCGTGGTGCAGGAGGGGGACGCCGCGACGATCACCGCTCAGCCGCGCACCGATTACGTCGCACAGCTGGTAGGCCTCAACCTTTTCAGCGGGGTGGGCGCGGGTCACGTCGTACATGTGACAAATGATTTTGCAATGACCGCGACCGATACGGTGGAGGGTGAGGCCTTCGTTGCCTTTCCGCCATCGGCGGTGGCACTGCATCCACGGCGCCCCGACGGCAGTCCGCGGAACACCTGGGAAGCGACTTTGATCGATATTCAGCGGCACGGGGACAGCCTTCGTGTGCTGCTGGAGGGCCCTGTGCGAGTCGCGGCGGACATCACCCCGGCGGCCGCGGCGCAACTTGAGCTCGTGCCCGGACGGCGACTCTGGGTAGCCGTAAAAGCCAGTGAAACCAGGGCCTATCCCGCCGCCTAAGCTACCTGCGAGTAATGGCGATGGATGCGTACCCTTGTCGATCGTCGGTCCAGGATGATCAGTCGAAGGGACCCCGGCTTCATGAAGCCTCTCCAGCCCGGTGACCCGGAACGCGTCGGGCGGTACGAGATCGAGGGCACGCTCGGATCCGGCGGCATGGGCACTGTCTTCCTCGGACGGACGCCCGGCGGCCGACCGGCGGCGATCAAGGTGATCAACCCCGCCTACCTGTGGAACTCCGAGGCGAAGGCCCGGTTCCGTCGCGAGGCGGAGATGCTCAGCACGGTGCGGAGCGCGTACACCGCCACGCTGATCGACTGTGAGCTCGACCAGCCGCCGTTCTGGATGGCGACCGAGTACATCCCGGGACCGACGCTGTCGAAGGCGGTCGCGGAACGCGGTCCGGCGCCGATCGAGGAGTGCGCGCGGCTGATGGCGGCGCTCGCCGAGGGCCTCGCCGACGTCCACTCGCACGGCATCTGTCACCGCGACCTCAAGCCGCAGAACGTGATCCTCTCGCCGACCGGCCCGCAGCTGATCGATTTCGGTATCGCGCGCGGCATCGGTTCCGGCGGCATCACGGCCACCGGGATCATGATGGGTACGCCGGGGTACATCGCCCCGGAGATGATGGAGAGCGACGCGCTGACGCCCGCCGCGGACGTCTTCGCGCTGGGGTCGATCATCGCGTTCGCGGCCACCGCCCGGCGGCCCTACGGGGAGGGGACGCTCGAGTCGATCTACATGCGACTGATGCGCGAGAAGATCGACCTGGACGGGGTGGACCCGGACCTCGCCGAGGTCATCCGGGCCTGCGTGGCGCGGGAGCCGGAGGACCGGCCCACGCCGGACGAAGTGATCGAGATGTGCCGGCCGCTGCGGGGACGGGACTCGGGGGCGTCGGCGTTCCCGAAGCCGGTCTCGCCGCCGCCGATATCGGTCCCCCCATCGTCGTCCGCTTCTTCGTCCTCCTCTTCCGCGGAGTTCGCGGCCTTGACGCCGCCGCCGGATCCTTCTGATTTTTCGGAAGAGACCGGAATGTACCGCGGGAGCGGGGCCTCCCCGATCTCGGCCGCCCGACCGGCTCCCGCACCCGAGCCTGTTCCCGCACCAGCACCCGCGCCCACGCCTGCGCCCACGCCTGCGCCTGCGCCCATGCCTGCGCCTGCACCAGCGCCCACGCCTGCACCAATGCCCACGCCTGCACCGGCATCTGTACCCGCGCCTGCGCCTGTTCCGCCGCCGGCTCCTGTTGCGGCTGCTCCCGCGTCACCGGCTCCTTCTGCGTCGCCCGCAGGGCCTCCCCCTCCGCCGCCTTCCGTGCCGCCTTCCGTGCCTCCCTCCGTGCCTCCCTCCGTGCCTCCCTCCGTGCCTCCCTCCGTGCCTCCCTCCGTGCCGATGGCCGTCGGGGCGCCGAAGCCGCCGCCGCGTTCCGGGTCGGCGAAGCTGTCGCGGCGTACGAAGAAGCTGGTGGCGGCCGGTGGAGCGGCGGTCGCCGTGATGCTGTTCTTCGGTGTCGGAACCTTCGCCGCCACCCGGTTCCTCTCCGGAGACGACCCCCAGCCGGTCTCCGCCGTCGAGACCCAGACCGTCGAGACCCCGGAGCCGATCTTCTCGGTGCCGCCGGCCGCCGAGCCCCTGCCGTCCTGGGCGGACGCGTCGCCGAGCCCGAGCAAGACCAAGAAAAAGAAGAAGACCAAGTCGGCCTCCCCGTCGGCGACCGTCTCGGTGACCACCGCGACCACCGCCGACGGCCGCTGCATCGTGCTGCCCGAGGAGGTCGTCAACGGCGCTCAGGTCTCCGCGGCCGCGTGCGACGGCTCCGCCGCACAGGAGTGGATCCTCAGCTCGGACGACGAGCTTCGGAACCCGACCGCCGGCAAGTGTCTCGACATCGGCGCCAACCAGGGTGCGGACCTCTCCTACCGGGTCCAGCTCTGGGACTGCTTCGCCGGCACCGCCCAGACCTGGACGGCGAAGGCCAACGGAACCCTGCTCAACGAGTCCGCGAGTCTCTGCCTGGGCGTCCTGCCGAAGTCCGACGGCGGCCCGGCCCTGGGCATCCTGAAGTGCACGACCGACGATTCCCTGCGCTGGAACCTGCCCGGCTGAGTCTGGCCGGCTGAGTCTGGCCGGCTGGGTCTGGCCGGCTGGGCCCGCCCGGCGTTGTCAGTCGCGTCGCGGGAGCCCGGTCAGGGTGCGTTCGACAAGCTCGTTGAGGGTGGCGAGCTCGTCCGGGGCGAGGGCGCCGAACCACGCCGCGACCGCGTCCTCGTCGCCGGCGTCCCGGTCGCGCCAGTAGCGCGCGCCCTCCTCGGTCGGGACCAGCCTGCGGCGCCGGCGATCGTCCGGGTCCGGCTCGGTGCGCAGCATGCCCTTGCGTTCGAGTACGGCGACGAGCTGTGCCGCGTTCTGATGCGTGGTGCCGAGCGCGGCGGCCGCCTCGGTGAGGGCCGGACGGTCCAGGGCGCGTACCGCGGTGAGCAGTGCGGCCTGCTGGGTGGTCAGCCCGTCGGCGCGTAGCCGCTCGTCCATCAGGTAGCGCAGCCGCTGGGCGAGCAGCAGGGTGCCGCGGAACGCGCGTACCGCCGGGGTCAGGGGCGAATCCGGCCCCAGATCGAAGACGGTCTTTTCTCGGTCCGGCATCCGCAATATATTACACAGATGGTTCGCAATATATTGGGTAACGGGATCTGCCTGCTCCCGCACTGCGCGTACCTCTCCGAGACCTCGCGGATGATCGAGATCTACCGGGCGCTGCGGTCCCGGGGTGTCACCCCGCGCGTCGCCACGTACGGCGGCACCTACGAATCCGCGCTGCGCGCCGCCGGCATCGAGTACGACCTGGTCGGCCCGCCGATGGACGCGGACCGTTGCGCCCGTTTCCTGCGCGAGCAGCCGAGCAGCGGATGGATCGGGCAGAGCGCCTACAGCGACGCGGAGTTGCGGGCGTACGCCCTGGCCGAGGCGGAGTACTTCACCCGGCACCGGATCGGGGTGGCGGTCACCGGTTTCGCGCTGAGCACCGTGCTCTCCACCCGGCTGGCCGGCGTCCGCCTGGTCACCGAGCACTCCGCGAGCTGGGTGCCGCCGATGGCCGAGCGTGGCCTCTTCCCCGCCCCGTCGTCCCCGAACGCCTTCATCCGGTCCGCCTGGCTCGCCAACCGCCTGCCCAGCCGGGTGCGCTTCTACTGCGGCGGGTTCAACCGGATCGCCCGTGAGTTGGGCGTACCCGAGATCCCCAGCGTCGCCGCCCTGGTCCTCGGCGATCTCACCCTGGTCACCGAGGCCCCCGAGGTGCTCGGCGTCCCGGCCGCCGAGATCGAGTCCTGGCGCCCCGGCCGTGGCTTCCGCCCGGAGACCCGGCTGCGCGTCACCGGCCCGCTCTTCGCCCACCTGCCCGTCCCGCTCCCGCCCGAGGTCGACGCGTTCCTGAGCGCCGATCCGCCGGTGGTCTACGTCGCGATCACCTCCAGTCCGCCCGCCCTGATCCGCGCCGTGGTGCACGCGCTGCTCCCGCTGGGCGTCCGGGTCCTGGTGGCCGGCACGGTGCACGACCTGGCCGACCTGGCCGACGACCGGGTGATGGTGGCCGGCGTCCTCCCCAGCCACCTGGTGATGCCCCGGGCGGCCCTGGCGGTCACCGCGGGCGGCCAGGGCAGCGTCCAGACCGCGATGTCCGCCGGCACGCCACTACTCGGCATCCCTCTCCAGCAGGAACAGGACCTGAACGTCACCCTGATCGAACGCCGCGGCGCGGGCCGCTGGCTCACCCCGCACCACGCCACCACGACCACCCGGCTGACCGCCCTCGCCGACGACCTGCTCACCGATCCGCGCTACCGCCGTGCGGCCGGTGAGATCGGCGCCCTCTACGCCACCATCGACGGCCCCGCCAACGCCGCCACCGCCATCCTCGACGGACTGCAGCTTCCCCCTGTCATCCCCTGATCGATTTAACCTTCGCTTTCGGGTACGGCGAGAGAATCTGCTGAGCCGGGGAAGGACCGACCCTCTTTTGATGACCTTGCGGGCAGCCTGGAATTGATGTTGGTGCGGTTCTAGGATGGTGTCTGCAAGTCACGTCTACTCGGGAGGCCTTCATGACGACTTCCGTGCATGCTTCCCGTCCTATCGTTTCCGAGATGAGCCAGGCCGAATGGAATGCCGCCGTGGACCGGGCGCTCACCCGCCTGCACCTCACGTACGAGCAGCTCAGGGAGATGGCATGCCGTCGCGACTTCGTGTCGATGGAGGCCATGAAGCTCTGGTTGGCCATCGGTGAACAAGATGAGGAACGGACTCGCTCCGCAGACTAGGCAATTCGCCGAGGATCTCCAGATCCTTCTGGGGAGGACGGTTTGCGATTTCGTCAAGATCGACGGCCGTATTCTTCCGGGTGGCACCCAAGCTATCGTCGGGACAAATCTTTCGGATTTCACGTCGCGCCCCATTCGGCTGAGATCGTCGGCGGAAACCCCGGTCTGGATCGACGTGAGCGCCTATCTGATGCTCGATCCGGACGAAGGGCTGGCGGACCCCAAGGCCGACTGGCGTGACGTTCTGGACGGGAGCCGGCGGGAGTATCGCCTGAAGCAGATCAGGGCCGCGGTCCGGCGGCATCCTGGGACGGCGATTCGGGAGCTTGAGCGACTCGGTTATGCGGTGGCACATCCGAGAGACAGCCGGAGCCGGGCGCTGATTCTGCGCCTTGTCGGCAGGGTGCCCACCCAGCGCGGCGTGGGAACGGGGAAAACGGCGCCCGAACGGGGTTGATGGCCACATAGGATGGTTGTCGACGACCATGATGCTGACGGTCGGCCGGACGCTATGGGCGCGCCCTGAGTGTTAGCTTCTGGTGACGCTGCGCATGGGGAGGGGGTGCGTGTCGATGCTGGAAGTGCTGGCCGCGGAGGCGGTTCGGGTGATGGCGCCGGGTGTCGCGACCGTGGCCGGTGGGAGTGCGCGGCGGCTCTGGCAGCTGTTCCGTGACCGTTCGGAGCGGCCGCCCGCCGAGCCCGAGGCGCTGCGCCGCTTCATTCTTCGCAAGGCGCGGCAGGACAGGGAGTTCGCGGCGTGGCTCGCTCAGGAACTCGTCGCGGTGGAGAGCGTGGACGCGGTCGCCGTGGTGGCGCCGTCCCTCTTCGTCGATCGCGAGAAGGTGCGTCAGCGCCTCACGGCGCCCGGTGTGTGGGTGGTCGCCGGAGTGCATGGCTCCGGCAAGACGTTGCTTTCCGAGCAGATTGCGTACGACGTACGTAACGACGTCGCGTCGATCGCCACCGTCGACCTGGACCTGTTCCGTGACGGCGCGGTGCTCAGGCTCGTCGAGGTCCAGCAGGAAGTGCTCCGCCAACTCGGGGTGCCGCACGTCGACGACACCGCCCCGATCGTCGCCGACCAGTACCGCCGCGCGCTGCGGCACCGTTGTTTCCTGCTGATCCTGGACAACGTGGCCGGCGCCGCCGAGGCCGAGGCGCTGGTGCACACCGGGGAGAGGGCGATCGTCCTGCTCACCACCCGGCTGCTGAGCCAGGACCTGCGTGCCTGGTACGCCGGCGAACCGGTGGTGCTCTACGGCCTGGACGACGCCGTGGCCGCCGAGCGTGTCGTGGCCGGCCGATGCGGCGCGGAGATGCTCGCCGCCGAGCCGGAGGCGGTCCGCGAGCTGATCGCCCGGTGCGACGCGATCCCGTCGATCCTCGCCCAGGCCGGCGGGTGGCTGGCCCGTAGCAAGGGCAGGCCGGGCGCGGTCGCCGAGCTGGTCGGGCGATTCCGGGCGGCCGGAGACCTGGGCGCCATCCTCGAGACCTCGATCGGTCTCGCCGTGGACGCTCTGGACCCGGCGGTCGCCGCCGGGCTACGGGTGCTGGCCGGTCATCCGGGCGCGGACATCTCGGACGCCGGTGCCGGCGCGCTGCTCGGCCGGCCCGCCGACGACGTGGTGGACGCCCTGCTGGACGCCGGGTTGATGGCCCGCGGCCCGGCCGGACGGCTCGGTCTGCTGTGGTCGGTCCGTCGCCACCTGGGGTTCGCGACCGAGGACGCCGCCGTCGAGCGCTATCTCGGCTGGTTCCGTGACCTGGCCGGCGCCGCCGACCTGGCGATGGATCCGGTGACCGTGATCGACCGGGCGCGCGACGGGCGTCTGCGCCGATACCCCGCGCCGCCCGAGATCGTCTGGCCGTTCCCGGGAACGCGGCCGGTCGACTGGTTGCAGGGCGAGGCGCACCTGGTGCCGGACCTGCTCCGGGAGGCCCAGCGACGCGGGTACCACGTCGAGGTGGTGCAGATCTGCGGCGCGATGGAGGCGCTGCTGACGCTCCGGGGCCACCACTGGCTCTGCCTGACCGTCAACGAGCTCGGCATCGCCAGTGCCGAGGCGCTCGGCTGGCGGGCGGCGGTGGTGCGGTTGCACGCGCTCCAGGGCCGGATCTACACCCTGCTCGGCGTCGTCGATCGGGCCGCCGCCGCGTTCGGGAACGCCGGGGAACTGATCACCGGGCTGGAGGACGGCCGCCTGGAGTCCTCGGTGCTGGAGTTCCGTGCCGGGCTGTTCCTGACGACGGCACGGCTGGGCAGCACCGGTGATCTGGTCGAGGCGGAGTCGCTGCTGCGGCGGGCCGTGGCTATCGACCGGGGGCTCGGCCTGGCCCGCCCGCTCGGGCTGCATCAGCGGATGCTCGCCAACGTACTGATCGAATCCGGGCGTCCGGCGGAGGCTCTCGCCCTGCTGAGCGGCATCGTGGCCCCGGCCGGCGACTCCCGCAACGCGTCCCGGGTACACCTGGTGTCGGCGAAGGCGCTGATCGCGCTCGGCGACGGTCCGGGCGCCGGTGCCGAGCTGCGCCGGGCCGAGGAGCTGACCACGGCGAGCGGCGCGACGCAGTACCACCTCGAACTGGCTGATCTGCACGGACATGTCGCCCGGCTCACCGGCGACATCGAGGGCGCCCGCCGCTGGTGGGGGTGGGTCGCGATGCGCTACATCGGTGCCGGGAATCCCCGCCGGGACCACTACATCGCCCTGCTCAACAGTCTTCCGAGTGGATCGTGATCACCCGCGACCCGATCCGCACTTGATCTGAACCGGTCAGTGGCTCGCCCCGCTGTAGCCGCCACCAGACCCAGGAGGCCAGCGCCCACGGATCGACGGCGGCGCCGCCGCGCAGCCGGAGGTGCGCGCCCTGCCTGGTCCGGACGTGGCAGACGCCGTCGGTGACCGTGGCGAGCAGTGTCGCGTGCGGCCAGGACGCGAGCGGATCCTCGTCCGGTATCCGGTCGACGCCGAGGATGGCGGCGGCCGCCACCTGGGTCAGCGTGGCGTGTTCGAGGCGGGCGACCACGTGCCGGTAGGGGAGATCCTCGTGGACGGGGCCGTGACCGGTATCCGGGTAGCGGGTGATGCCGTCCTCGTCGATCCCGGCGACCCAGGCACCCGTGGCCGTGTGCTGAGCCGGCGGTGGCACGGGCAGGGGCGGGAACTCGGCGGGCGTGGACGGCTCGGGCAGCGCGATGGCGCGGTGGATCCAGGAGCGCAGCCGGGACGCCGTCTCGGTGGGCCGCTCGACCGTGCCCGCCAGGACCTCCCGGTACGCGTCCGGTGCGTGGTCGCGCATCACCTTCTCGAGCTGGGCGCGCAGGTCTCCGGTGAGGTCCAGCCGGTCGCGGTGGGCGGCGAGGCGGTCGGCCACCGAATCCGGCACGGTGGTCCCGCTCGGGCGCGGGCCGAGCAGCAGCGGGACGCCGGTGAGAGCGGCGTACCCGGCGAGCGAGCCGTGGTCGGTCACCACGGCGTCGGCGGCGAGCAGCGCGGCCTGCCAGCCGGACTCCGGCGGGAGCACCCGGACTCCGGCGGCGGTCGCCCGGGCCAGCCAGCTGCGCACCTGCCACGGGCCGTGCCGGGCCCAGGCGCCCGGATGCAGCACCACGACCAGCGCGAACGCGTCCAGGGGCAGCCGGGCGGCGAGTCGTTCGGGCAGGTCGAGGGCGGCGCCGAGCAGGGAGTCCGGTCCCCAGGTGGAGGCGAGCACGACCAGGTGGCGGCCGGTCGCGCCGAGCGCGGTCCGGTAGACGCCACGACGGTGCCGGCTGGCCAGCATCCGGCCCCAGGCGGGATCGCCGACGACGGCAGTGCGCCGGCCGGCGGCGTCCGGGTGCTGTTGCTGGGCGGGGTGGGCGAGGCCGACGGTGATCGTCTCGGCACCGGGGAAACGGTCCGGGTTCAGTCCGGAGATGACCGTGGAGCCCGGGTAGCGCTTCTGGAACGCCAGGCCGTGCGGCAGCCGGAGGACGGGCGCGGCGAGCTGGTCGAGGCGGTCGTTCTCGCTGGCCGAGAGGGCCAGGTCGAAGCGGTCGTGGCGGGCCTGTGACCAGCTGACTATCCGGGGTTCGAGGCCGTGCAGCAGTTCGTCGACGCCGGCCCGGAAGTGCGCCGGATGCTCGTCGTCGGTGGTGAAGGAGATCTGGATCCGCGGGTCACCGGCGATGAGCGAGACCACGTCCAGCAGCCGGGTCAGGGCCGCGACGGTCCGCGCCACCACGAGCACGTCCCGCTGAACATCCACCGTGGACCACCGGCTCCCGGCTCCCGGCTCCCGGCTCCCGGCTCCCGGCTCCCGGCTCCCGGCTCCCGGCTCCCGGCTCCCGGCTCCCGGCTCCCGGCTCCCGG
>NZ_JBFAYF010000081.1:0-33874 GCF_040681165.1 Actinoplanes sp. NPDC051851
CCACCACCCCCCCCCGCCACCCGCCCCCGCGGGCGGGTTTGGGGGGGGTCGGGGGGGGTTTCTGCGGCGGCGCGGGACACCCCGGAGCACCAGCCAGAACCGGGAGGTCAGCCCTCGGGAGTGCCCACCGCGCGGACGGCCAGGTAGTACGTCCAGGCGACCGCGGTGCACGCGCGCCGCTGTTCGGGGACCACCGTCGCGCAGCGGCGCCTCATGTCCTGCAGGAAGGCCTTGTCGAGCCGCTTCCGGTTGACGCGGAAGGCGCCGGCCTCGGCGTAGTTCCGGTACCCGAAGTCGTGCCGCCGGCAGGCCGTCCCGAACGGGTAGCCGAGCGGCCGCTCCGGCACGTCGGTGCAGTAGTCCGTGGTCCAGTCGAACTGGTACTCGGCGTAGGAGTCCCGGTGGGCCAGCGCTTTCCGGAAGGCCGTCTCACTGGTTGAACTCGGCTGAGTCCAGAGTGCCAGCAGTTCGTCTTTAGTGGGTGCGGCGGTGTGCTGCCCGGCCGACCCGGGTACGAACAGCAATGCCGCGGCGGTGAGTACTGCGGAAACGCCCACGCGTGTCCTCCCGGTGACTCATCGGATGTCCTCAGGTGCGAACATCAGCTTGGCCGTTAGGGTGACGGGAATGCGGGCGGTTTCATGATTCATCTGCCGTTGGTCCGGCAGGGACCACTCAAGGCCCTCGGCCTTCGGCTCGCCATGGCGCTCGCCCTGGTGCTGGCCGCGGTGTCGATCGTGTACGCGGACCGGGGTGGTTACCGGGACGTCAACGAGGACGGCCTGACCCTGCTCGACTGCTTCTACTACGCGGTCGTCTCGCTCTCCACCACCGGGTACGGCGACATCACCCCGGCTACCCAGGGTGCCCGGCTGATCAACGTGCTGTTCATCACGCCGGCCCGGGTGCTCTTCCTGATCATCCTGGTCGGGACCACCCTGGAGGTGCTGACCGACCAGTACCGCCGTGGGCTGCGGATCAGTCGGTGGAGGCGCAAGTTGAAGGATCACGTGATCATCTGCGGTTACGGCACCAAGGGCCGGGCCGCGGTCGACGCGCTGCTGGAGACCGGGTACGACAAGTCCCGCATCGTCATCGTGGAGAGCCGGGAGGCGGCGGTCCGGCAGGCCGCGTCGAACGGCTTCGCGGTGATCGAGGGGAACGCGACCCGCTCGGCGGTGCTGCTCCAGGCGGACGTGAAGAACTGCAAGTCGGTGATCATCGCCACCGACCAGGACGAGGCCTCGGTGCTGATCACGCTGACCGTGCGCCAGCTGACCGCCGGACAGGTACGCATCATCGCCGCCGTCCGCGAGCAGGAGAACGCGGCGCTGCTCAAGCAGAGCGGCGCGCACCACGTGATCGTCTCGTCCTCGACGGCGGGCCGCCTGCTCGGGCTGACCACCACGGCACCGCCGCTGATCGACGTGGTGGAGGACCTGCTCACCCCGGGACAGGGGATGGCGCTGGCGATGCGGTCGGCGGAGCGCGCCGAGGTCGGCCGCAACCCGCGCGAGCTGTCCACGCTGGTCGTCGCGCTGATCCGGCGGGGCAAGGTGCTCCCGCTCGGCGGCGAACAGGCGGTCACCATCGAGACCGGCGACATGCTGGTCTACATCCGGGCGGACGAGGCGTCGTCGGCCGGGGTGGCGGTCTGACGGCGTGGCAGATGCTGCCATGAGGGTTGCGGACGTCACGGTGTTGGTGAGTGCGGACACCGATCTGGCTCCGGCATTCACAGCTTCCCGTTGAGGTGCCCAGCCTGCTCGGCGGCCGGACGTATCGCCGACCGCCGAAGTGGTCGTGAGCCGAGCTAGACGATGGTCCAGGTGTCGCCCGCGTTGAGCAGGTTGTCGAGCATCTCCTCGGCGGTGCCGTCGGACTCGGAGCGGGCGTCCAGGACCTGTTTGCGGACGATCTCGTCGTAGGACGGGCGCTGGACGTCGCGGAAGACGCCGATCGGCGTGGTGCTCAGGTCGGAGCCGGAGAGCCGGGTCAGCGCGAAGGCGTAGGCCGGGTCGTCGACCGTCGCGTCGTGCGTGATCGGCGTACCGCCCTCCTGCACCTGGAGACCGAAACTGCCCTCCGGGTGTACGACCGAGAAGCGGTCGTCCTCGCCGAAGGTGATCGGCCGGCCCTGTTCCAGCCGGATCAGGTGCCGGTCGCGGGTGTCCGGGTCCTTGACCATGTCGAACGCGCCGTCGTTGAAGATGTTGCAGTTCTGGTAGATCTCCACGAACGCGGAGCCGTGGTGCCCGGCCGCGGCGCGCAGCACCGACTGCAGGTGTTTGCGGTCCGAGTCGATGGTCCGGGCCACGAAGGTCGCCTCGGCACCCAGCGCGAGGGAGAGCGGGTTGAACGGCGAGTCCGCCGAGCCGGCCGGGGTCGACTTGGTGATCTTGCCGAGTTCGGAGGTCGGGCTGTACTGCCCCTTGGTCAGGCCGTAGATCCGGTTGTTGAAGAGCAGGATCTTCAGGTTGACGTTGCGGCGCAGCGCGTGGATCAGGTGGTTGCCGCCGATCGAGAGCGCGTCGCCGTCGCCGGTGACCACCCAGACGCTGAGGTCCGGGCGGGAGGCGGAGAGGCCGGTGGCGATCGCGGGGGCACGGCCGTGGATGGAGTGCATCCCGTAGGTGTTCATGTAGTACGGGAAGCGCGACGAGCAGCCGATCCCGGAGACGAAGACGATGTTCTCCCGGGGGATGCCGAGCTCGGGCATGAAGCTCTGCACCGCGGCGAGGATGGCGTAGTCACCGCAGCCGGGGCACCAGCGGACCTCCTGGTCCGACTTGAAGTCCTTGAGGGTCAGGTTAACCATTTTTCACCACGTCCTCGAGGAAGCTCTCCAACGTCGCGGCGGTGAACGGAAGGCCGCTGACCTGGTTGAACGGGACCGCGTCGACCAGATGTCTCGCCCGGATGATCGCGGCCAGCTGACCGAGGTTCATCTCGGGGACGACGACCTTCTCGTAGCTCTTGACGACCTGTCCGAGATTCTCCGGGAACGGCGACAGGTGCCGTAGATGTGCCTGGGCGATGCTCAGCCCCCGCTGGCGCAGGGCCCGGCAGGCGGCGCCGATCGGCCCGTAGGTCGAGCCCCAGCCCAGCACGAGCACGTTCGCGTCCTCGCCGGGGTCCTCCACGTCCAGATCCGGGACTCCGATGGCCTCGATCCGGGCGGCCCGGGTGCGGACCATGAACTCGTGGTTCGCCGGGTCGTAGGAGATGTCGCCGGTCTTGTCGGCCTTCTCCAGCCCGCCGATCCGGTGCTCCAGCCCCGGTGTGCCCGGAACCGCCCATGGCCGGGCCATCGTCTCCGGGTCGCGCAGGTAGGGCAGGAACCTCCCGTCCTCGCCGTTCGGCGCGGTCGCGAACTCCACGGTCAGGTCGGGCAGCTCGTCGACCGAGGGGAGCAGCCACGGCTCGGAGCCGTTCGCCACGTAGTTGTCGGAGAGCAGGATGACCGGGGTGCGGTAGGTCAGCGCGATCCGCGCCGCCTCCAACGCGGCGTGGAAGCAGTCCGACGGCGAGCGCGGCGCGATCACCGCGAGCGGGGCCTCGCCGTGCCGGCCGTACAGCGCCAGGTTGAGGTCGGCCTGCTCGGTCTTGGTCGGCATGCCGGTGGACGGCCCGGCCCGTTGCACGTCGACCACGACCAGCGGCAGCTCCAGCGCGATGGCCAGGGAGATCGTCTCGCTCTTGAGCGCCACACCCGGGCCGGACGTGGTGGTCACGCCGAGCGCCCCGCCGTACGCCGCCCCGAGCGCCGCGCCGACCGCCGCGATCTCGTCCTCCGCCTGCATCGTGGTGATGCCGAACCGCTTGTGCTTGGCGAGTTCGTGCAGGATGTCCGAGGCCGGGGTGATCGGGTAGGCGCCGAGGAAGAGCGGCAGCTTCGACCGTACCGCCGCGGCGACCAGCCCGAGCGCGAGCGCCTGGTTGCCGGTGATGTTCCGGTACGTACCCGGGGACATCTTCGCCGGTTTCACCTCGTAGCGCACCGAGAAGGCCTCGGTGGTCTCGCCGTAGTTCCACCCGGCCTGGAAGGCGGCCTTGTTCGCGGCGACCAGGTCCGGCCGCTTGGCGAACTTGCGCTCCAGGAACCGCAGGGTGGACGCGAACGGCCGGGAGTACATCCAGCTGAGCAGGCCGAGCGCGAACATGTTCTTGGCGCGCTCGGCGTCCTTCTTCCCGACGCCGAGGTCGGCCAGCGCCCCCACGGTCATCGAGGTGAGCGCGACCGGGTGGACGGCGTACCCGTCGAGCGAGCCGTCGTCGAGGGGGCTCACCGCGTACCCGACCTTGGCCAGGTTGCGGCGGGTGAACTCGTCGGTGTTGACGATGACGTCGGCGCCGGCGGGTAGCTCCGCCAGGTTCGCCTTGAGGGCCGCCGGGTTCATCGCGACGAGCACGTTCGGCGCGTCACCGGGGGTCAGAATGTCGTAATCGGCGAAATGGACCTGAAAGCTCGAGACGCCGGGCAGGGTTCCGGCCGGCGCCCGGATCTCGGCCGGGAAGTTGGGCAGGGTCGAGATGTCGTTGCCGAGTTGCGCGGTCTCCGAGGTGAACCGGTCACCGGTGAGCTGCATTCCATCGCCTGAGTCACCGGCGAATCGGATCACCACCCGGTCCAGCTGCTCGACTCGCTTCGCGGGAGCGGCCACGTTTCAACCTCCAAAGAGCGCGGGCCGATCAAGGTCGTGTCGGTGGGACACGACCTGTACGCATGTCGATGAGCCGGCCCGCACATCGGTCACTTCCAGACTACTTCGCCGCCCCTTACGGAAGCTGCCGCGAGCCGTTGCCCACAGTAGCCATCCGGCGCCGCCGAGATCTAGTGCACTTGGGTAGGCTGCACGATCGTGGACGGATATCTCGGCTCGTACGCCACCCTGGGCCTCGTCCTGGCCGCCGGGGTCCTGCTGTTCACGGCGGCCTTCGGCGCCAACCGGCTGCTGCGTCCCGCCCGGCCGGCCGAGCCCGCCGGCAAGCGGATCCCGTACGAGAGCGGCATCGATCCGGTCGGCGGCGACTGGGCACAGGCGCAGATCCGCTACTACGTCTACGCGTACCTCTACGTGCTCTTCGCGGTGGAGGCGGTCTTCCTCTTCCCGTGGGCGGTGATCTTCGACCTCCCCGGGTTCGGCGGGGCCGCGATCGCCGAGATGGGCGTCTTCGTCGCTCTGCTCGCGCTGGGCATCCTCTATGCGTGGCGTAAGAAGATCCTCACCTGGACGTAGTTCGAGCTGTCCGGATGGGTGGCGGACTCGCGGCCGAAGAGACGACATGTCAACATCGTGCGCATGAGTCAGCTTCTGCTCTTCATCGTCGTCGCACTGGTCGTCGGGACGATCGTCTTCGGCGTGACCGTTCTGCTGAGCGGGGGCGATTCCGGCCTGACCCCGGTGGAGCCGGACGGCCGCTCGTTGCCGCTGCCCAGTGACCGTCCCCTCGACGAGGTCGACATCTCGCGCACCCGGTTCGACACCGCCTGGCGGGGCTACCGGATGGCCCAGGTCGACCAGGCGCTCCAGCGCGCCGCGTACGACATCGGTTACAAGGGTGAGCTCATCGGCGTGCTGGAGGCCGAGGTGACCGCGCTGCGCGAGGGCCGGACCGCGGACGCCGACGCGCTCCGCAAGGCCCGTGAGGCCGCCATCGCCCCGGCGCCCGCCGCCCCGGCCCCCGCCGAGGAGCCGGAGATCGTGGTGGAGGCGGTTGCGGACGACGCGGCCGAACCCGCCGAACCCGCCGCCGAGGAGAAGGTCGAGGAGGAGAAGGCCGCCGCGGCGAAGACCGAGCAGAAGAACGGCGAGGAGCCGGTGGAGCAGCGATGAGCGGCCCAGCCGAGGGCGCCGACGACGCCGCCCGTCCCGGCTCCGGCGAGTTCACCGCCACGGTGATCGTCAACGCGCCCGCCGAGAAGGTCTTCGCCGCGTTCATGAACTGGGAGCGGCAGTCCGACTGGATACCGTTCACCCGGGTCCGGGTGGTCGAGGGGGACGGCGGCGAGGGCAGCCTGGTCGAGGCGGTCACCGCGGTCGGCCCGGCGGTGCTGCGCGACGAGCTCCGCGTGGTGCGGGTGAACGCGCCGTTCGAGGTCCGCGTGGTGCACTGCGGCAAGGTGCTCCGCGGCCCCGGGTCGATGCGCTGCACCGCGATGTCCGGCGACCGGACCCAGATCGTGCTGCACGAGTGGTTCCACCTGCCGCCCGGCCCGGTCGGCAAGATCGCCTGGCCGGTGCTCTGGCCCGGCTCCAAGCTGGGGTTCACCGGCGTGCTGAAGAAGTTCGGCCGCCTCGTCGAACAGGGGCGCCTGCCGTGACGGACGACCTGGTGATCGGCGACGACGGCCGGGCCCGCTGCTTCTGGGGCGGCAGCACCCCCGATTACGTCGGGTACCACGACACCGAGTGGGGTACGCCGGTCCGTGGCGACGACGCCCTCTTCGAGCGGCTCACCCTGGAGGCGTTCCAGTCCGGGCTGAGCTGGATCACCATCCTGCGCAAGCGGCCCGCGTTCCGGCGCGCCTTCGACGACTTCTCGATCGCGAAGGTGGCGGCCTACACCGAGGCGGACGCCGCCCGGCTGATGGCCGACGCGGGCATCGTCCGGAACCGGATGAAGATCGACGCCACGATGCACAACGCGACGGTCGCCGCCGCGCTGGCGCCGGGCGAGCTCACCGAGCTGCTCTGGTCGTACGCGCCCGCCCCGCGCCCGCGGCCCGCCGGCCGTTCCGGGGTCCCGGCCGTGACACCTGCGTCCACGGCGCTCTCCAAGGGACTCAAGAAGCGCGGCTTCAGGTTCGTCGGTCCCACCACGGCGTACGCGTTGATGCAGGCCACCGGCATGGTCGATGACCACCTGCTGGGTTGTTGGGTCCCACCGGTCAAAGCCTGACCCGCCGCGTGATGAGATGGAGCCCATGGCGCAGTGGTCGGTGATCATTCCTTCTGAGCAGTGGGCGACCGAGCGGTTGTTCCAGCACGACATCGTGACGGTGGCCGACGGCCCCGCCGCGTCCCCGGGTGACGACGTGTTGCTGGTCGCCGAGGAACAGGTCGTGGCGCTGGCCCGGGTGGAGAAGGCGGACGGCGGCGAGCTGGTCCTGGCCTACCTGCGGCGCGCGTTCGACGAGCCGGTGCCGGCCGGGGCGCTGGCCAGCGGCGGAGCGGTGGCCGAGGCCGAGTTCCGGCGGATCGCCGACCGGATCGGCGGGCTGGAGCCGAAACGCAACTGGCTGGTCAGCGTGGCGATGCCGATCGAGGCGGCCAACCCGTCCGAGGCGGTCCGCCAGTTCTGGTCGCACGTGGCCGAGCTGGGCCCCCGCGAGCTGCCGACGTACGTCTGGCCCTCCGGCGACGAGCTGGCGATGCAGGCCTTCGTCCTCGGGGTCGAGGCGAACCAGGACCCCGAGGAGGAGGACGAGGACTGATCTTCTTGAAAGATCAGCGTCCTTCGTACGTCGGCTTGCGCTTGTTCAGGAAGGCGTCCACGGCGGCCCGGTGATCCGCGGTGGCACCGCAGATCGACTGGGCCTGCGCCTCGGCCGCGAGCGCGTCGGACAGGGTCCCGGCGTCGCCGATCGACAGCTCCCGCTTGATCGCCCCGTACGCCACGGTCGGCCCGGCCGCCAGGCGTGCGGCCAGCTCCTGGGCGGCCGGCAGCACCTGCTCGTCGTCCTCCAGCAGCCGGGTGAGCATGCCGATCTCGTACGCCCGCTCGGCCCGGACCTGCTCGGCGAGCAGCAGCAGCTCGATCGCCCGGGCGTGCCCCACGATCCGCGGCAGCGACCAGGAGATCCCGCTGTCCCCGGCAAGGCCGACGTTGGCGAAGGCCATCAGGAACGACGTCTTCGGCCCGCCGATCCGGAAGTCCGCGAGCAGCGCCAGTGACGCGCCCGCGCCCGCCGCCATCCCGCGCACCGCCGCGACCACCGGCTTCGGCATGTTCGCCAGCCGCTGGGCGATCGGGTTGTAGTGCACCTGGACGGTGTTCAGGTCGGTGCTCTTCTCCAGCTGCGCCGCGTGCTCGCGCAGGTCCTGCCCGCCGCAGAAGGCGCCACCCGCGCCGGCCAGGACGATCGCCCGGCAGCTCCTGTCACTCTCCAGGCTCGCGAGGGTGTCCCGCAGGGCCTCCTTGAGGTCGACGGTGAACGAGTTCATCGCCTCGGGGCGGTTCAGCGTGAGGGTGACGACCGCGCCGGTGCGGTCGACGAGCAGAGAGTCTGCCTTCAGTCCGTTTTCGGGCGATGGGTGGGGCGGTTGGATGGCCGTCATGGTTCTGAGAATCCCACACGACTGCCGCTCCGGGCGGCCTGCAGGCAGCGCTCGACGTAGCGGTCGGCGGCCGGGCGCAGGCGCGCCGAGTGCTTGTCGAAGAACCCGGCGGCCCGCAGACCCGGCCAGCCCGGCGGCAACAGGGCGGTGGGCAGCTGCGGGTCGCGGAAGAGGAACGAGCGCCACGCGTGGACCAGCCGGAACCGGGCCGCGTACGCCTCCTCGTCCGAGCTGCGTACCGTGATCGCCTTTACCACGGGGTGCAGCGACTCCTCGAACTCCCGGTACGACTGCCCGATCCGGTCCAGGTCCCAGGCCTGCCCGACGATCCCGGTCGCGCCCGCCGAGCCCGCGACGTGGCCGGCGCTGAACCGGTCGTACCCGGTGCCGGCCTCGGCGAGCGCCGCCTCGACCTCGTCCGACGCGCGCGGGGCGACCCAGACCTGCTCGCTGAGCGGCCCGTACCCGAGGAAGGCCAGGCGGGTGGCGTGTGCCCGGTCCAGCACGCCGTGCAGCAGGATCATGTCGAACCGGCCGTCCCAGCCGCCGCGACCGGTTCGGTACACCCGCGCCGAGGTCTCGTCGAGCCGCCGCGCCGCCTTCGGGGTGAGTAGATAACCCGGCCCCGAGGCCAGCCGTAACGGGTGCAGCCAGCCCTGTCGCACCATTCGCGACACGGCCGTACGCACCGCCGGGGCCGCGATGTCGAGTGGGGCGAGCAGCCGGACGAGGGCGGCGACCGGCGCCCGCGAGCCCCGGGTGCGCAGGTAGTCGCCGTACAGGTCGAAGAGTGCGGACCGCGCCTGCATGACCGCACATTGTGACAGCCCAAAAGAGGATATGCTAGATGCTGTCACATCCGCCCGGGCTGGGTTTGGGTTCGCCGGTGTTCATCAGGGAAAATGTTTGATCGGCACGGTGGGCCGCTGCGCGCGAGAGCGTGAAACGGCCTGTACGGCCGCCGGTCGGAAACGAGCACCGCGTCACGTGGGGCTGAGCACGTGACGCCGGTGCTGGTGCATTCCAGGAGCAAGTGGCTGTGGGGTAACCCACCGACCCTGACGAAGGTCTGAGGGGAGACAAGATGGCGGCGATGAAGCCGCGGACGGGCGATGGTCCGCTGGAGGTCACCAAAGAGGGTCGTGGCATCGTCATGCGCGTCCCGCTGGAGGGTGGTGGCCGTCTCGTCGTGGAGATGACCCCGGACGAGGCCAGCGCGCTGGGTGACGCGTTGAAGTCGATCGCCGGCTGACGTTTCACGCGAGCCCGCCGGTACGGTACCGCCCGTACCGGCGGGCTTTCCACGTCTTACGGAAAGGTCATCCTTCTGTGTTCGCAATCAGGTTGACCGGTGCTCTGGACCCGGCGTTCACCTGGGCCGTTCCGGTCGGCGGGGCCCTGCCTCCGGGCGAGGTCGGCGCCGAGGCGGAGGCCCTCGTGGCGGCGACGCCCGAGATCACCGGGACCGGCCGGGTGCTCGTCCTGCCCCGTCCACTGCGCCTCCCGGCACGGGTCCTGCTGGCCGGGATCGGCGACGGCGACGAGCCGGACTGGCGGGCCGCGGGGGCCGCGCTGGTGCGTGCCGTGGCCGACGACGAGGAGCTCCAGGTCCACATTCCGGCGGGGACCACCCCGGCCGCGCTGCGTGGCCTGGCTGAGGGCCTCTGGCTGGGCGGTTACCGCTATCGAGAGGCACCCCGGGCGCCTCGCTCCGCCGCCGTTCAATTGGTCGTTCAAGACCTTTCCGGGTACGCCGAAAGTCTCACCCAGGCGCGGGCGACGGCGGTCGCGACCTGGCTCGCCCGCGATCTGACCAACACACCGGCGTCGGTGAAGAACCCGGCCTGGCTGGCCGGTCAGATCGTCGCCGAGGCCGCGACACGCCCGGGCCTGACCGTCACCGTCCGGTCCGGCGACGAGCTCTCCCGCTTCGGCGGCCTGCTCGCCGTCGGCGGCGGCTCGGTCTCCCCGCCGCGGTTCGTCGAGCTGTCCTGGGCCCCGGAGGGCGCGAGCACCCACGTGGTGCTGGTCGGCAAGGGCATCACCTTCGACACCGGCGGCATCTCGATCAAGCCGCGCGACGGCATGAAGCTGATGAAGAAGGACATGGGCGGCGCGGCCGCGGTCCTCGCCGCCACGCTCGCCGTCGCCGACCTGGGCCTGCCGATCCGGGTGACCACGCTGGCCCCGCTCGCCGAGAACGCGGTCAGCGGCTCGGCCTTCCGCCCGGGCGACGTGATCACCCACTACGACGGCTCGACCAGCGAGAACACCAACTCCGACGCGGAGGGCCGGATCGTGCTCGCCGACGCGCTGGCGTACGCGTCCGCCGAACTGCGGCCCGACCTGGTGCTCAACCTGGCCACCCTGACCGGGGCGAACGCGGTCGCGCTCGGCAAGCGGACGGCGGCCCTCTACAGCCCGGACGCCGAGCTGGCCGCCGCGCTGACCGAGGCCGGCGCCGCGGCGGGCGAGCGGATGTGGCGGCTGCCGCTGGCCGGCGAGTACGCGGAGAACCTGCGCAGCGACATCGCCGACCGGGTCAGCGCGCCGCTGGGGCCGGGCTCGGTGATGGCCGCGCTCTTCCTGCGCGACTTCTTCCCCGGCACCCGCTGGGCGCACCTGGACATGTCCGCGCCGAGCTGGGCCGAGGCCGACGACCTGGACCTGACCAAGGGCGCCACCGGCTGGGGCACCCGTACCCTGATCCGCTACCTGTCAGCGCTTCACGGCGGTTAGCAGCCCCGCCCCCGAGGAGATCACCGCGGGGATCCACTCCTCGGACTCGCGGATCGCCTTGACCGTCTCCCGCACGGTCAGGGTGTCCACGTCCCGGGCGGCCGGGTCGTTGATCCGGCCGCCGGCGTGCGCCCCGTTCACGATCAGCACGCCGCCGGTCCGGAGCAGCCGCAGCGCCGCCTCGGTGCACGCGGCGAACTCGGTGGTGTCCGCGTCCACGAAGATCAGGTCGTACACCCCGTCGGCGAGGCGGGGCAGCACGTCCAGCGCCCGCCCGCTGATGATCCGGGTACGCGACGGCGCGAACCCGGCCTCGACGAAGACCCGGCGGGCTATCCGCTGGTGCTCGTGCTCCACGTCGATGGTGGTGAGCACGCCGTCCGGCCGCATGCCGCGCAGCAGCCAGACGCCGCTGACCCCGGTGCCGGTGCCGATCTCGACGACGGCCTTGGCGCTGCCGGCGGCGGCCAGCAGGCGCAGCACGGAGCCCGCGCCGGGCGAGACGCAGGGCAGGCCGAGCTCGTGCGCCAGCGAGCGGGCCGTCTGCAGGATCGGGTCCTCGGTGGCGTAGGTCTCGGCGAACGGCAGGGACTGGCTCGGCGACTGACCGAACGAACGGGCTGGACCGATGATGACGAACCTCCGGGCGGCGCGGGATGTCGGGGGGTCAACCGCACACATCGGATAAGAGAGTAGAGCGCGGTCGACCGGTGATGCACGGTGCCGTCGATGCCTAAACGGGTCGCCGGGAACAGCGGGGCGACGCCTGGACGCCGGGATCCGGAGAATCCATGTCATCCTGGAGTGCGAGCCGGTGGACGATGAGTGGAGGCCCCGACGTGACCGACGGCTGGAACTGGCGCCGGCCACCCTCGACGCCGTCTGTTCCCGGCGGGCCCGACCCCGCTCCGCAGCCGCCGTCCGGGTCGCCCTGGTGGACCGACGCGCTGGCCGATCCGTGGCGTGACCCGCACGCGCCGTCCGCGGTCGTGCTGCCGCCACCGGCGCCGACCGGTGGTCCCGCGCTGGACCCGGTCGCCGACCCGGACGCGCCTCGCCGCAGCAACGCCCCGATCCTGCTGCTCTGCCTGGTCACCGCGCTGCTCGCGGGTGGCCTGGGCGGCACCCTCGGCTTCGTCTTCGCGGTCCGCGGTGGCCTCGGCGCGGGCGGCGGCACCCAGCTCGGCGCGACCGCCCAGGCCACCACCGGCTCGGTCCAGCGGGCCCCCGAGTCGCTCGCCGGGGTGGCCGAGCGGGTCCTCCCCAGCGTCGTCACGGTTCACGTCACCGGCGCCATCGGCTCCGGTTTCGTGGTCTCCGAGGACGGCTACGTGATCACCAACGACCACGTGGTGGAGGAGGGCTCCGACGCCATGTCGGTCTCCTTCAGCGACGGCACCACCGCCTCGGCCAAGCTCGTCGGCCGCGCCCCGGAGTCCGACGTCGCAGTGATCAAAGTCGCAAAGTCCGGGCTGACCCCGGTGTCGCTGGGCGACTCCGACGCCATTGCGGTGGGTGACCCGGTGCTTGCTTTCGGTTCGCCGCTCGCCCTGGTCAACACGGTGACGGCCGGCATCGTCAGCGCCCTCGACCGGACCATCGAGGCGGGCGAGACCGGCGGCACCACGCGGTACTACGCGGCGATCCAGACCGACGCCGCGGTCAACCAGGGCAACTCCGGCGGCCCGCTGGTCAACGCGGACGGCCAGGTGATCGGGGTCAACTCGGTGATCCGCTCGGTCGGCGGCAGCAGCGACACCGAGGCGGGCAACATCGGCCTCGCCTTCGCCATCCCGATCAACCAGGCCAAGCGGATCGCCCAGGACATCATCGACACCGGCAAGGCCCGCCGTACGGTGATCGGCGCCGAGGTGGCCACCGGTGGCACCTCCGCCACCGGCGCCCGGCTGCGCTCGGTGGAGCCGGCCGGCCCGGCCGCCGCGGCCGGTCTCAAGAGCGGCGACGTGGTCACCAAGCTGGACGGCCACCCGGTCGAGGACGGCACCGATCTGATCGCCCTGGTCCGCAAGTACGCACCGAACTCGGTGGTCGCGGTGGAGTACCGCCGAGGCACCACGACCGCCTCCGCGTCGGTCACGCTCGCCGCGGATACGAACTAATAGGTTCTCGGGGTGTCCGCGCACAGGGTCCGTGCGTACGCTTGCCTGCGGGATCGCCTGGGAGGCCGCACGTGTTCGAGAATCTGAACTGGTGGGAGATCGGCGCGCTGTTCATGCTGGCGCTGTTGATCTTCGGGGAACGACTCCCCAAGGTCATCGGTGACGGGCTGAAGATGCTGCGCGGCCTGCGCGCCATGGCCCAGAACGCTACGTCGGACCTGAGCCGGGAGCTCGGCACCGACATCCAGCTCGAGGACCTGCACCCGAAGGCGTTCATCCGCAAACACGTCCTCAGCGAGGAGGACGAGGCGTCGCTGCGCAAGCCGCTGCAGAGCCTCTTCGACGACGTGAAGTCCGACCTCAACGGCGTCAAGTCCGACCTGAACGACGTCGCCAAGTCCGCCGACATCAAGAAGTTCAAGATGTCGTCCGCGGGCCGCCCGATCCCGGTCGACCCCGAACCCGCCGCGCCGGCCGCGTCCGCCGCGCCGGTCGAGCCTCCCCGACCGGCGCAGCGTTACGACTTGGACGCGACGTAGGAGCGGTCAGCCCTTCCTGGCGTTGACCATGAGGCCCAGGGGCTTGCCGACCAGGGAGTCGCGGCGGACGGCGAGCTTGTCGGCGACGGCGTCCAGGGCCTTCGCGGCCGGGGCGTCGGTGTCGGCGAGCACGATCGGGGTGCCGGCGTCACCGGCCTCGCGGACCCGGGTGTCCAACGGGACCTGGCCGAGCAGCGGCACCCGCGCCCCGACGATCTTCGTGAGGGAGGCGGCCACGGTCTCGCCGCCGCCGGCGCCGAAGACCTCCATCCGGGAGCCGTCCGGCAGCTCGAGCCAGGACATGTTCTCCACCACGCCGAGCAGCCGCTGGTGGGTCTGCAGCGCGATCGCCCCGGCCCGCTCGGCCACCTCGGCGGCGGCCATCTGCGGGGTGGTGACGACCAGGATCTCCGCGTTCGGCAGGAGTTGGGCCAGCGAGATGGCCACGTCACCGGTGCCCGGCGGCAGGTCGAGCAGCAGCACGTCCAGGTCGCCCCAGTAGACGTCGGCGAGGAACTGCTGGAGCGCCCGGTGCAGCATCGGGCCGCGCCAGACCACCGCGGCGTTGCCGGCGGTGAACATGCCGATCGAGATGACCTTCACGCCGTGCGACTGCGGCGGCATGATCATGTCTTCCACCCGGGTGGGCCTGCTCTCCACGCCGAGCATCCGCGGCACCGAGTGGCCGTAGATGTCCGCGTCGATCACGCCGACCGAGAGGCCCCGCTTGGCGAGGGCCGCCGCGAGGTTGACGGTCACGCTGGACTTGCCCACGCCTCCCTTGCCGGAGGCGACCGCGTACACCCTCGTGCGGGAACCGGGCTGGGCGAAGGGAATGACCGGTTCCGCCGAAGCGCCACCACCGCGCAGCGTGCTCTGCAGCGCCTTGCGCTGCTCCTCGTTCATCACGCCGAAGTTGATGTCGACGCCGCTGATCCCGGGGACCTTCGTGACGGCGGCGGTGATGTCGGTGGTGAGCTTGTCCCGCAGGGGGCAGCCGGCGACGGTGAGCAGCAGATCGACCGTGACGCGGCCGTCGCTGACGGTGAAACCCGAGACCATTCCGAGGTCGGTGATCGGGCGGCGGATCTCGGGGTCGTCGACGGTTGCCAGAGCGGCCTGGATCGCGTCCTCGAGGGTGGGGGCGGGTGCGGACATGCAGCCCATGCTACGTCGGTGGCAGAGGGTGATCGTCCTCCCACTCGAGCCTCGCCCGCTTCTCCCTCCGCAGTGCCGCCTCGTCCAGCTCACCGGCGAGCCGGGCCAGCTCGCTGCGGATGAAGTCCCTGGTCGCGACGTCACCGATGGCGATCCGCAGCGAGGCGATCTCGCGGGCCAGGAACTCCGTCTCGGCCTTCTGCATCGCGGCGCGGCGTCGATCCTCCTCCATGGCCAGGCGGTCCCGGTCGGTCTGCCGGTTCTGTGCGAGCAGGATCAGCGGGGCCGCGTACGACGCCTGGAGCGAGAGGGCCAGCGTGAGGAAGCCGAACGGGTACCCGTCGAACTGCAGCGGACTCTCCTTGGGTGCGATCGTGTTCCAGGCGAACCAGGCCCCGATCAGCACGGTCATGTAGACGATGAACTTCGCCGTCCCCATGTACCGGGCGATCCCCTCCGACCAGCGCCCGAACGCCTCCGGATCGAACTTGGGGAGCTGCACCCGCCCCGGCACGCGCGGTTGATCCAACCGGTCCCGCTTCGCCTCGCTCATACGCTCTCGTCCTCGTGTGCGTCCCGGTCACGCCAGTCCCGCGGCAGCGAGTGGTCCAGCACGTCGTCCACGGTCACCGCGCCGAGCAGCCGGTGCGTCCCGTCCACCACCGGCATCGCGACCAGGTCGTACGTCGCCATCCGCCGGGTGATCTCGAGCAGCCCGGTGTCGGTGCGCAGCGGCTCGATGTCGCTGTCCACCAGCCCGCCCACGATCGAGGCCGGTGGTTCCCGGAGTAGTCGCTGGAAGTGCACCATGCCGAGATACTTACCCGTCGGGGTGGCGGCCGGCGCGCGGGCCACGAAGACCTGGGCCGCCACCGCCGCGGAGATCTCCGGCTCGCGGATCCGGGCCAGCGCCTCCGCGACCGTGGTGTCCGGGGTGAGGATCACCGGCTCCGAGGTCATCACGCTGCCCGCGGTGCCCGGCCGGTAGTTCATCAGCTGCCGGACCGGCGCGGCCTCCTCCGGCTCCATCAGGTCGAGGAGCACCGCCTGCTCGGTCTGCGGCAGCTCGGCGAGCAGGTCGGCCGCGTCGTCCGGGTCCATCCGCTCCAGCACGTCGGCGGCGCGCTCCCGGTCCAGGGCGGCGAGGATCTCCACCTGGTCGTGCTCGGGCAGCTCCTCCAGCACGTCGGCGAGGCGACGGTCGGAGAGTGCGGCGGCCACCTCGTTGCGCCGCGCGTCCGGCAGGTCCTGCAGCGCGTTCGCCATGTCCGCCGGGCGCATCTGCTCCAGCAGCGCGATCAGGTTCGACGTGCCCTGGGTGTCGGTCGGGCCGATCAGGCCGCGGACCCGGTCGTAGTCCACCTGGTAGACGTGGCCGCGCCGGGTCAGCCGCCCGGTGTGCGCGCGGACCGCGACCCGGGTGATCTGCCACTCGATGCTGCGGATCAGCTCCATGCCGATGTCCACGACCACCCCGTCGTGCGTGTCGCCGTCCTCCTGCTCCGGCGCGACGGTGACCCGCCGGTCCAGCAGATCCTCCAGCACCAGCAGCTCGTTCGGCCGCTTCTCGAACCGCCGCAGGTTCAGCGTCCCGGTGCTGAGCACGACCGCCTCGGCGTCCATGCTGGTCACGCGCCCGATCGGCAGGAAGATCCGGCGGCGCAGCGCCATCTCGGCGACCAGCCCGACGATCTGCGGCGGCCGGTTCGTCGTCCGCAGCCGGACGACCGCGTCGCGCACCCGCCCGACCCGGTCCCCGTTGGGGTCGAACACCGGCAGGCCGGCGAGGCGAGCCAGATAAACCCGCGTCCCCATGGTCACGGCCCCAGCCTAGGTTAGGGTCCGGACATGTCCACCGTGGCCTACGAGATCGTCGACGTCTTCACGGATCGCCCGTTCGCCGGTAATCCGCTCGCGATCGTGTATGGCGCCGAGGACCTGGCGACCGTCCAGATGCAGGCCCTGGCCCGCGAGTTCAACCTCGCCGAGACGGTCTTCGTGCTCCCGCCCACCGGCGGGGCCACCTACCGCGCCCGGATCTTCACCGCCTCCGCCGAGCTGCCGTTCGCGGGTCACCCGAGCGTGGGCGCGGCGGTCAGCCTGATGCGCCGGGGCGACCTCGCGCCGGGACGGGTGGTGCAGGAGTGCGGCGCGGGTCTGCTGCCGCTGGAGGTGACGGCGGCGGGTTCGGCCACGCTGACCGGCGGCGCCCCGCATCTCGGCGACGCCCTCGACCCGGTTCCCCTGCTGACCGCACTCGGCCTGACGGCCTCGGATCACTCCGGCCTCGCTGCCCCACGTCCCGCTGGTTGCGGCTTGACCTGGGTGTTTCTTCCCGTACGCCGTGAAGCGCTGGCCGCCGTCCGCCTGGACGCCCCGTCCCTGGAAAGACTGGGCGTCGACGGCATCAGCGTCTTCTCCTGGTCCACCGGTTCCCATCCCGCCGCCGAGGCGCACGCCCGTGTCTTCGTGCCCGGCGACGTCGTCGGGGAGGACCCCGCGACCGGCTCGGCCGCTCTCGGTCTCGGCGTCTGGCTGGTCGGGGCCGGTCTGCTGCCCGGCGAGGGTACGTCGTCCTACCGCATCCACCAGGGCCACGAGATGAAGCGCCCGTCCCTGCTCGACTGCACGGTCACCGCCGCCGCCGGCCAGACCGTCTCCGCCACGGTCACCGGCCACGTGATCCCGATCGCCACCGGCCACATCACCGTCCCACCCTTCGTCGGCTGACCCGGCATCCCGCCGCCGCGAGCCGCCGGTGTGTGACGTCCGGCCGCTCTCCGCACGCGAACGTCGCACAGCGGCTGCGGACGCCCGGAGTGCGTGGACTCACCCGTGGCCCGAAATGCACACGTGGGGTGGGGTGTGGGGTGTCACGTGCGCGGTGGGCGTACACGATGAAGGCGGAACGGGCGACGGGTCTCGACGCGGGCCGGGGTCTCGCGAGGCGGCGCAGCCGCTGAGTCGTCGGGCAGGTGGGGTGCGGTGACCGGCGTGCCCTCGGCAGGCGTCAGGCGCACGATCGCGCAACCCGTCGCCGCCCAGCGCGCCACCACCTCGGCGGCCGGGCCCGAGGCGTTGAGGCGCTTGCCGGCCAGCTGCGGCGCGATCTCGGCCCACTCCTCGCCGGCGTGGTCGAGCCGGGTCACGGTGGCCTCGGCCGTCACGATCAGGCCGCCGTGGTCACCGCGCAGCCGAACCGTCGCGGTCGGGGCCGAGGTGAGGCCGGGCGCATGCTGCTCGCCGGGGCCGGTGACGACGATCAGCGAACTCTCCACCGGCATGCACCAGAGCGCGTACGCCGGCCCGTCACCCACCGAGACCCAGGTGATCGACGCCTTCTTGATCGCCTCATCCAGCACAGCCGTCACCGTGCCAGCTTAGCTTCGCTTCGCTCCGTGGCGCTCCGCCTGCCGACCCACCGGTTACCAGGCGAATCGCGGCACTGCGGGGCCGCACCGGCTTTCAGGCGAAGGCCGGTGCCTTGTCGAGCAGGTCGATGACCTCGGTCAGGGAGCGGACCGTGCGGCCGGCGAAGTCGGTGTCGGCGTCGAAGACCAGGTGGTCGGCGAGGTCGCGGGCGGCCAGGCGGACCGGGGTCATGCCGACGGCGGCGGCGCCGGTCAGCTCGTGGCTGCCGCCGTCACCGACGTACAGGCACTCGGCGGGCTCGACGCCGAGGCGACGGCAGGCCTCCCGGTAGATCCGTGGGTCCGGCTTGCAGACACCGAGCTCGACCGAGAAGATCTGGGCGTCCAGCAACGGCGCCACCGGCAGCCCGGGGAGGAAGGCGGGGAGCTCGTGGGTGCAGTCGCTGATCAGCGCCGTGCGCACGCCGCGTTCCCGGATCGCGGTGAGCGCGCTGACCGCGTCCGGGCGCAGGCGGGTGTCGTCGAGCAGGGCCTTCACCCGGGCCGGCATCGCGGCACGGATCGCCGCGGGGCGGGGGCGGCCGCCGGCCTGCTCGATCACCCAGCGCAGCGTCGCCTCGGCGGAGCCGTACCGGCCACAGGCACGGGCCCGGAACGTACGGTCCAGGACACCGCGTACGGCATCGGGGTCGGCGCCGAGCGCTCGCGCGATGTCGGCGTGCTGTGGTCCTCGCTGAACCGAGCGGGTCAGGGTGCCGAAGAAGTCGAACACCACCGCACGGTATGCGGGCATGGAAATCGCCCTCCCGGGCATCGAGGGATGAAAACGGTCTGGGGCCGTCGGTGACTGTAGCGACCACATCACTGTCCGCCAACCTCGACCGGCAAACCGGCCTGCTCGGGTGTGCAAGAAGCGACGGCAGGGGATGAATATGCGCTCACCCGGTCACCGGATCGCCCCGGTCACCGCATCGGCGCTGGCTGTGGCCGTGATCGCGGTCTCCTCGTCGGCTCCGCTGATCGCGTTCGCGGCCGCACCGGCGCTCGCCGTGGCGTTCTGGCGCAACGCCGGTGCGGTGATCGCCCTCTCGCCGATCGCGCTCGGTCCGCGCCGGGCCGAGGTCCGTGACGCGATCCGCGGCGGGCGGCGCCGGGAGGGCCTGTTCTGCCTGCTCGCCGGGCTGGCGCTGGCCGCGCACTTCGCCACCTGGATGCCGAGCGTGCAACTCGGGTCGGTCGCCACCGCGACGGCGCTGGTCGCCACCCAGCCGGTCTGGCAGGGATTGATCGCCGCGGTGCAGGGGCGGCATCCGTCGGCGGCGGGCTGGGCCGGCATCGGCCTCGCGGTGGCGGGGGCGGCCTGGGCCACCGGCGCGGACGTCGGCGTCTCCGGTCAGGCGGTGCTCGCCGACGTGCTGGCGCTGCTCGGGGCGATGGCGGCCGCGGTCTACACGGCGCTCGGCGAGCGGGCCCGGAGCGCGCTGAGCACCACGACGTACACGTGGATCTGTTACGGGACCTGCGCGCTCGTCCTGCTCGCGGTCTGCCTCGTGTCCGGGACTGATCTGGGTGGGTACGACGGGCGCACCTGGGCGGCGATCCTGGCGCTGGTGGCGGGTGCCCAGTTGCTCGGGCACTCGATGTTCAACTACGCGCTGCAGCACACCTCGGCCACCACGGTCAGCGTGCTGATCCTGCTGGAGGTGCCGGGTGCCGCGCTGCTCGCCTGGGCCTGGCTGGGTCAGGCGCCCCGGGCGAACGCCCTGCCGGGCCTCGCGCTGCTGCTGGCGGGCGTCGCCGTGGTGATCCTCGGTGCCGCCCGCGCGTCCCGGGTCGTCGTACCCGTACTTGAATAACCTCTTTTTAGTGCTTTTTCTATAAAAGGGGCGATTCGGGCGCGCGATGCGATTCGTTGCACCCAGCGGCGCGGCGCGGTATTGAGGGGGGCATGCGATGCATCGTGAACGCCTGGGCCGTCTGCTGCTCGCCGGGGTCGTGCTGATGGCCGGCTGCGGCGAGGCCGACGGCGCGGAGCAGGCCGAGACGTCCGGGCCGGCCGGCGAGTGGCGCACCGCGGGCTGCGAGTTCAGCCGGGTGCCCCAGCACGCCACGATGGGTGGCACCCGGATGCTGGTCACCCCGGCGCCTCTCGGCGCCGCGATCGGCCGGATCGATCAGGGTGGCCGGCAGCGCTTCCCGGAGAGTTACGCCGGCGTCGAGGTCGATCAGTTACACGTACGCGCCATCGTCTACCGGGTCCCGTCCGAGGCGTTCGACGCCTTCCTCCGCGAGACGGCCCGGGATGTGTGCCTCGTCGTGCGCGACGCGGCCCACGGCGTCGAGGAACTCGCCACGTGGCACGACCGGATCGTCGCCGATCTGCCGCACTGGGCCGGCGCCGGAGTGCGGATCGTCACTGTGGGCAGTCGCCACGACGGTGCCGGGGTCGAGATCGGCACCCGCGACATCGACCGTGCCCGCCGTGAACTGTCCGGCCGGTACGGTCCCGAGGCCCCGCTGGTCTTCGTCGAGGAGGGGCCGGTGACGCCGCTGACCAGCATGCGAACGATCGAATCCGGGTCGGGTGACTAGACCCGGAAGCGTGTCGGAAAACCGTCATCGACCTGCGCCAGGACGCCGTACGGCGGCAGGTCGCGCCGATCCCGAAGCGGAACGCTGAGTACGCCACGGTGACGCAGATGTTTGCCCCGGCTTCCGGGAGCAGGCAGGATCGCCGCATGGTCTTCGACGCCCGCTCCTCCGGCGGCAGCCCCTCGAGGCGTGACGCCACCCGCCCGGCTGACGGCCGGCCACCCCGGTCCGGCGCGCCCGGGGGCGACCCGGATCGCCCGGCCGAGATCACCCCCGAGGTGGTCGAGGCGGAGTTCGAGGAGGCGAGCGCCGAGGCCGCCACGACCCTGCGCCTGGACGGGAAGGTCGCGCTGGTCACCGGCGCCGGCAGCCCGGACGGCATCGGGTACGCGACCGCCCGCCGCCTGCGCGACCTGGGCGCCCGGGTCGCGATCGTCTCCACCACCCGGCGCATCCACGACCGCGCCTCCGAGCTCGGGGTGACCGGCTTCGTCGCCGACCTCACCGACGAGTCCGAGGTGGGCGCGCTCGCCGACGCCATCACCGATCAGCTCGGCGATGTCGAGGTGCTGGTCAACAACGCCGGCCTGGCGAGCCGGGCGAGCCCCGAGGTGCTCCGCCCGGTGGCCCAGCTGACGCTCGACGAGTGGAAGGCCGAGATCGACCGGAACCTGAGCACCGCCTTCCTGTGCAGCCGGGCGTTCATCGGCGGCATGTCGGAGCGGGGCTGGGGCCGGGTCGTCAACCTCGCCGCCACCGCGGGCCCGGTCAACGCGCTGCCCACCGAGGCGGCGTACGCGGCGGCCAAGGCCGGTGTGGTGGGCCTGACCCGGGCGCTGGCGATGGAGCTGGTCGCCGACGGCGTCAACGTGAACTGCGTGGCCCCCGGCACGATCTACACGGCCGCGTCCACGGTCACCGAGATCAAGCAGGGCCTGGGTACGCCGATCGGCCGCCCCGGCACACCGGACGAGGTCGCCGCGGCGGTCGCGTTCCTGTGCTCGCCGGCCGCGTCGTACATCACCGGCCAGATGCTGGTCGTCGACGGCGGCAACAGCGTCCGCGAGGCCCAGTTCCGCTGAGTTCCCGAGACGGCCGGCTCTCCCGAGGGCCGGTCGTTCCTCGTTCGCGGCGTGCCCGCCTTCCCCTCACGACGGGGGTAGCCGGCGGGGAGAGCTCCGCTCGGCGGGAAACGGGCGGGCTGAGGACGCCGCCCCGGGCTCTTCCCGGACGTGCGCCGGAGCGGACGCTGTTCCCGGATGTGCGCCGCCCCGGGTTGTTCCCGGATGTGCGCCGGAGCGGACGCTGTTCCCGGACGTGCGCCGGAGCGGACGCTGTTCCCGGACGTGCGCCGCCCCGGGTTGTTCCCGGATGTGCGCCGGAGCGGACGAGGGTGAGGGTCAGGTGAGGCGGGTGTGGCGGCCGACGGCGCGTTCGACGGCCAGGCAGCGGTTCTCGACGTAGTCGATGGCGGCCTCCTCGGCGATCCTGCGGGCCTCGGCCGACACGATGCCGCTCTGCAGCCAGACCGCGGGGGCGCCGATCGCCACCGCCTCGCGGACCACCTGGGCGGCGTCGCGGGACGGGCGGAAGACGTCGACCAGATCGACCGGCTCGTCGATGTCGGCCAGGGACGGGACCGTCTTGACGCCGAAGACCTCGTCGACGAACGGGTTCACCGGGATGATCCGCCAGCCGTGCCGGAGCATCTGCAGGGGGACCGTGTGGGCCGGCTTGTACGGGTCTCGGGACGCTCCGACCACGGCGATGACCGTGGCGTCCGCGAGGATCTGCTGAGCACTCCGCATGCGGCCGACTCTAGCCACGTCGCCGGGCGGGAGGCCGGGCCACGCGTGTTCCGCCTGCCACAGCCGGGTCGCGAGCGGCAGCTGGCCGGCGGCGCCGAACCAGGCGCCCGGTCCGGCCGCGGGTAGTCGAACGACCTCGGCGGTCAGGCGTACGCCCAGCCCGGCGGCGAGGCAGACGCGCCGTCGTAGTTCCTGTGCCAAGTGCCCGGTGCTCACGTCAGGAATTGTGAGCATGCGATCTCAAAGAAGCGTCAGCTGGTCGGCGTGCGGGTGCGCGGTGTCCGTGGGCTCGGGGAGCCGCCGGGCGTGTGGGTGCGCGGTGGCCGTGGGCTCGGGGAGCCGCCGGGCGTGTGGGTGCGCGCTGGCCGTGGGCTCGGGGAGCCGCCGGGCCTCGGCGGAGGTGGAGTGGTGCAGGCCGTGCCGGCGGGAGGCCATCCGGACCCGGGCGGAGATCTCGTCCTGGTACACCCGTGGCGGGTACGACCCGTCGCCGAAGAGCTCGCGGTAGCGCGGCCGCAGCTCGGGGTGCTCCCGGCCGATCCAGGCGGCGTACCACTCCCGGGCGCCGGGGCGCAGGTGCAGCGGGAGCGGGGTGACGCTGGTGGCCCCGGCGGCGGCGATCGCGGCGACGGTCTCCTCGATCGCCTCGTCGGTGTCGGTGAGGCCGGGCAGGATCGGGGCCATCAGCACGCCGACCCGCAGGCCCGCGTCGGTGAGCCGGCGGACCGCGTCGAGGCGGCGGCGAGGGCTGGGAGTGCCGGGCTCGGCGGAGCGCCAGACGTCCTCGTCCAGGAAGCCGACCGAGAACGCCAGGCCCACCTCGGTCACCGCGGCGGCCCTGCGGAGCAGGTCGAGGTCGCGCAGTATCAGGGTGCCCTTGGTGAGGATCGAGAACGGGTTGGCGTGGTCGCGGAGCGCCGTCAGGATCTCCGGCATCAATCGGTACCGGCCCTCGGCGCGCTGGTAGACGTCGACGTTGGTGCCCATCGCGATCGGGGCGCCGGTCCAGCGCCGGTCGGCGAGCTCGCGGCGGATCAGCTCGCCGGCGTTCACCTTCACCACGATCCGGCTGTCGAAGTCGTGACCCGGGTCGAGGTCGAGGTACCGGTGGGTGTTGCGGGCGAAGCAGTTGTGGCTGACCACGCCGTCCGCGATGAAGTCACCGGTGCCGGTGGAGATGTCGAAGAGCGGCAGGGTGAGCCCGAGGTCCTCGATGTCGGTGACGGCGAGGCGCCGGTCGGCGCGCACCCCCACCCCGGAGGCGTCCAGCGGGGCGTCCAGCGCACCGGTGATGTGCCGGAAGCGCAGCGCGGACCAGACGTCGCGCCCGGTCTCCACCCGGCCGGTGCCGCAGCCCGGTCCGGCGCGCCCGGGCCGGCCCGCGCGGACCGGGCTGCGGCTGGTCAGGCCGAGGTGGGTGAGGGCCTCGGTGATCCAGCGGAGGTAGATCCGGTCGTCGCTCTCGAACGTGACGGCGAGCCGGTCGGCACGGCCCACGGCGCCGAACGCGCCGGCCAGGAAGCCTCTGTACCACTCCCCGGCGGGCAGTTCGGGCCAGCGCAGCGCCTCGTGCAGGGTGACGTCCTCGAGGTACGCGTCGGCGCGCACCCAGGCGTCGCCCTCGCGCGCGGCCCGGCCGGCGGCGTCGCCGCGGATCAGGCCGCAGAGGAAGCCGGCGCGGTAGTCGGGGGACTCCTTGGGCGGCTCGGCGAAGTGGCCGACGCCGACCAGCAGGTCACCGACGGCGAGAGCGGGTTCGTGCGGCTGCGACGGGCTGAGGTGGCGCCAGCCCCGGTCGGTGAGGAGGCGGTGGTCGCCGCTGCCGACCAGCCGGGTGCCGTCGGCCAGGGTGACCCGGAAGGCGGGCTTGCTGGTGGACCAGTGGTCCCGCACGGTGGTCGGGACGTAGCGGCGGTGCGGTCCGGCGCCCATCGTGCCCATCACCGCGTCGCCGGGGCGGATCTCGGCGAGCGGCCGGGTGCTGCCGTCGGCCATCAGGATCGGCGTCTCGCCGGCCAGGCAGTACGTGCAGGCGTGGGAGCAGCCGCGGTATGGGTTGACGGTCCACTGGAACGGCACCCGGGACGTGCCGGGCACCCGGTTGATCAGCGATTTCGCGCGGATCTCGTAGAACGTCATGCCGGCGAACCCGGGCGTCTCGAAGGTGCGGACGGTCGCGCCGGGCAGCGCCAGGAGCGAGTCGTCATCGGCGGGCGCCGACAGGTGGGACCATCGCATGGCCAGTATTCGAACACATGTTCGAGATCATGTCCACCGGCCGTCGACCGTTTCGGGGACTGCCGCCGTACCGGGAGATCGGTCTATGGAAAAGAGCGAGGCCCCGTGGACCGCAACCGGTCCGCGGGGCCTCGCCCGTGATGTCGTGTCAGCTGGCGGCGCCGCTGTGCGCGGCCTTCTTGTGGGCCGCGATCTGCTCCCGGACCTCGCTCATGTCGAGCTGCTCGACCTTCTCGATCAGGCTCTCCAGGGCCGCCTCGGGAAGGGCGCCCGGCTGGGCGAAGACCACGACGCCGTCGCGGACCGCCATGATGGTCGGGATGGACCGGATGTCGAACTTCGCGGCCAGCGCGGCCTCGGCCTCGGTGTCCACCTTGCCGAAGGTGATGTCCGGGTGCTTCTCCGAGGACCGCTCGTAGGTCGGTGCGAAGCGGACGCAGGGCCCGCACCAGCTGGCCCAGAAGTCGACCAGGACGATGCCGTCCTTGCCGGTGACCTCGTCGAAGTTCGCTGCTGTCAGCGCGACCGTCGCCATGATGCCTCCGTCTGCGGGATTCGCTTTCGTCCGGTGAAACTCCTGGTACCCGTTGACCATTCCCGTTCCGGGCGTCCCGACACGTGTCGTGCGGCACGTTCGGTCCGAGTATGGCGGCGGAGCCTCGGGGACGCACTCATCGTAACTGATAGTAGGCGTGTGGTGTCAGGTTGGCGACACCTGCCGAGTGGGGCTTCTGCCCGCGATCAAGGCAAGTAGCCCGTTTGTCCTGGCTGTGAGCCCGCTGTGGGAACGGTGCCACGCAACAAAAGCAACGAGATTACGGCAATGTTATGAGCTGCGTCACATCCGAAACTCCTTCACATGGATACGGACGGTAAGGCAAACTCTTTCCCAACAGAGCGTGGGCGGCGGGTGCCGGGGAGGGCCCCGCCGCTCATTGCGTCTCCCCCCGGTGAAGCGACCCGGGTTCCCGGTGAAACGCCCGGGGGCGAATCCGGTCCGTACCAGGTTGAGTAGCCTAACGCCCCATGACTGCGGGCGAGGACGAAACCAACCAGGTCGGCGTGGGCCCCTGGGAGGGCGACCGGCCCGCCGGTGACCACTACGACCCCGAGCTGCTGGCCGGCGGTGACCGGCGCAACGTCGTCGACCGGTACCGGTACTGGAGCCGCGAGGCGGTGGTCGCCGATCTGGACACCCGGCGGCACGACTTCCACGTCGCCATCGAGAACTGGCAGCACGATCTCAACATCGGCACGGTGGTCCGCAATGCCAACGCGTTCCTCGCGGCCGAGGTGCACATCGTCGGGTTGCGGAAGTGGAATCGGCGCGGCGCCATGGTCACTGACCGTTATCAGCACGTCCGTCACCATCACACGATCGAGGAGTTCACCGCCTGGGCCGAGGGGGCCGGTCTGCCGGTGGTCGGTATCGACAACCTGCCCGGATCGCGCCCGATGGAGACCGTGACGCTGCCGCGCCGCTGCGTCCTGCTCTTCGGTCAGGAGGGGCCCGGCCTCTCCGACGTGGCACGGAAGGCCTGCTCACAGCTCTTCTCGATCGCACAGTACGGCTCCACTCGATCGATCAACGCCGGGGTCGCCAGCGGGATCGCCATGCACGCCTGGATCCGCGCACACGCCGGTCCGCCGCCCGGCTGAACCCGCTGTGTTCCGGCGATTCGCTTGACGGGGGCAACGTCAGCCCGCACGGTATGGAGTGTGGGTGTCACGGTGAGTTGCCCCAGGTGCGCTGCGCAGGTCCGGAAGCCGGATCTGATGCACAGCAGCTGGCGCTGCGACGACTGTGGCGACGTACCGCCGTTCCACGTCGCCGAGCACATCAGTGCGGAGATCGTCGGAACGGTGCTGCGGGAGTCCTCGTCCGCGGCGAAGCGGATGCCGCTCTGGGCGCCGTGGCCGCTCCCGGCCGGCTGGATGGTCACCGGCGTGGGCTGGTCCGGCGACGACCGGGCCGGGGTCTGCGCCACCGCGCTCGCCTGCAGCGGCCCCGAGCCGCTCGGCGGCGGACCGGCCGACCTGGTCTTCATCGCGGAGCAGCCGGGCGTGGGGCTGGGCACCCGGTTCGCCGGCATCCCCGGCATCGACCCGGGCTACCTGATCTCCGAGCGACTCGCCGATCACGGCTCCGGCGCGGGCCCGCACGCGAAGATCAAAGTGGGTGGTCACCCGACTCCACTGTGGTGTGTGAAGTCACCCGAGGATCGAAGTGCTTACGTGAGTGAGGCCAAAGGAATGTGGCTCTATGCGGTAGCGTGGCCGGCAAGCGCGGGCTACCTCCTCGCGGAGCACGTCGTCCTGCACGACCTCTCCGACGGAGTGCCGCCCGAGCTCGTGTTCGGAGCGCCTTCGCCGTACCTTCACGGGCGCGCCTGAGAGGTCCTCCTTCGGGGCGGCTCGCGGCGGCGGTAATCGGCTTTCTGGGCACTTTGTTCACACGAAGCGACGGAGCTGATACCGTCAGTACTGCCGCGGCGCTGTTCGTCACCCGCACCGGAGGAGAAGGCCCGTCATGATCAAGAAGGTCCTCACCTGGCTTGGTATTGCATTCTTGATCTTCTTTATCGCCTTCAACCCGAGATCAGCCGCGGCTGTCTTCTCGTCCCTCGGGGGCACGATCGCGGATATCGCACGAGGCTTCGGCACGTTCTTCACCGACCTCGTCGCATAGCATCGCTCCATGGATCCTGGTGAGCCGCGCGACCCGCGTCGCCCTCGGGCGGACGATGACTCCTACGGGTACGACGATCCCGCGTTCGACGATCCTGAGTACACACGGGCGAACCCCTATGCGGACGATCCCGCGTACGGCCGGGGCTCGCGGCACGGGGCGGACGACTACGACCCGGATCCGCAGTACGAGAACCCGACCTTCACCGCGGACGAGTTCGAGGGGCTGGAGCGGGGCGGCGGTCCGCGCCGCTTCCTGCCGCTGGAGGACGAGCCGACCACACTGGTCGCCCGGTACCTCTTCCCCACGGAGCGGTACCGCGGCGAGTGGAAGCGGCACTGGATACACCTCGCCGGTCCACTCGGGATCGGCGCCGGGGCCACATTGGTCCTCGGGTACCTCGCCGGCTTCCTGACCCGGCAGCACATCGACGGGATGGTCACCGTCGCGGTGTTGATCTGGCTCGGTGTGATCAGCTGGGTCGCCTGGAAGGTCTTCGACTGGTACTTCGACCGCTTCATCCTCACCAACAAGCGGGTGATGGTGGTCAGCGGCATCGTCACCCGGAAGGTGGCGATGATGCCCCTCGCCCGGGTCACCGACATGAAGTACGAGCAGACCGCCCTCGGCCGGATGCTGAGCTACGGCACCTTCGTGCTGGAGTCGGCCGGCCAGGACCAGGCGCTCCGTGAGGTCAAGCACCTGCCCAACCCGAACGAGCTCTACCTGCGTGTGGTCGAGGAGATGTACGAGCCGCAGGCGGTGGAGGCCCGACTGGGCAAGGAGGACGACGGCGACGACGCCTGATCGGCCGGGCCGCCTCCCGGGGCCCGGTAACCTGGCGTCAGTGACCAGCATCGACCTGCACTGTCATTCGACGGCCAGCGACGGCACGCTCACCCCGGCCGCGCTGGTCCGGGCGGGCGCGGCGGCGGGCCTCGACGTCATGGCGATCACCGACCACGACACCACCGGCGGCTGGGAGCAGGCGGCGGCCGCGCGGCCCGACGGGCTCCGCCTGGTCCGCGGTGCCGAGATCTCCTGCCGGTGGCACGGTGTCGAGCCGGGTATCCCGCTGCACCTGCTGGCCTACCTGTTCGACCCGGCGGAGCCGCTGCTCGCGGCGGAGCTGGCGCGGATGCGCGCCGATCGGGAGCACCGGGGCGAGCGGATCGTGGCGAAGCTGCGCGCGGACGGGGTGCCGATCACCTGGGACGAGGTGCGCGGCTACGCGGCGGGCGGCTCGGTGGGGCGTCCACACATCGCCCAGGCGCTGATCAGAGCCGGACTGGTGCGTACCACGGACGAGGCGTTCGCCTCCGCCTGGCTGGGTGCGCGTTACGCCGTACCCAAAAAAGATCTTGATGTGTTCGAGGCCGTTGCCGCGGTGCGAGCCGCCGGTGGCGTGGCGGTGTTCGCGCATCCGCGGGCCAGCAAGCGTGGCCGGGTGGTGCCCGACGAGCTGATCGTGGAGCTGGCCGATGTGGGCCTTTTCGGTCTGGAGGCCGACCACGAGGATCATTCGCCCGCCGAGCGGGCCCAGATGCGAGACCTCGCGGGCCGGCTCGGCCTGGTCGTCACCGGATCCAGCGATTTCCACGGTACGCACAAGTTCGTGGCGCTCGGAGCGAACACCACCGCGCCCGAGGTCTTCGAGAAGATCGCCGCCGCGGCGACCGGCGTAGCAGTCCTGGGGTGACGATCGACGCACTGGCCTGCGCGGATCGAAGGTGACACCTACCTTGATCGGGTGAATCTCAAGCTGTTCGGCGAGTTCTTCGTGACTCTGCTGGTGATCGTCGATCCGCCCGGGATGGTCCCGGTGTTCCTGGCCCTGACCGGCACGCTGCCCGCGAAGGCCCGGCACCGCGCCGGCACCCAGGCGGTGCTGCTCGCGCTCGGGGTGATCGTCGGCTTCGCCGTGGCCGGACAGACGCTCCTCGACTACCTGCACGTCGACCTGCCCGCGCTGCAGGCGGCCGGCGGCCTGCTGCTCGTCCTCGTCGCGCTCCAGCTGCTCACCGGCAAGACCGACGAGCCCGCCGAGCAGGGCGGCACCAGCAACGTGGCCCTGGTCCCGATCGGCACGCCGCTGCTCGCCGGGCCGGGCGCGATCGTCGCCACCATGCTCTTCGTCCGGCGCGCCCAGAGCCTCGACGAGTACCTCATCCTGGGCGCCGCGATCATCGCGGTGATGGCCACGGTCTGGCTGGTCCTGCGCTTCTCCGGGGTGATCGTGCGGCTGCTGCGCCCGGCCGGCATCGAGGTGCTCACCCGGATCGCCGGCCTGCTGCTCGCGGCGATCGCGGTACAGCTGATGGCCGATGCCATCTTCGCCTTCGTCGAGCTCTACTCGGCGCGGCTGTAGCCGAGGTTGTCAGGGGGTGCTGGCAGGATTGCCGGGTGCCCCCCACCAGAAACCGTGCCGCGGTCCCCGAACAACTCGGCTTCGCCGGCATGCCCGAACGGCTCTTCGTCTGCACGCCCAGCAAGCTCGGGGCGTACACGGACTGCCCCCGGCGGTACCGCTACTCCTACGTCGACCGGCCGACCCCGCCGAAGGGGCCGCCGTGGGCGCACAACTCCCTCGGGTCGAGCGTGCACACCGCCCTGAAGAACTGGTACGCCCTGCCGGTCGAGCGGCGCGCGCCGGGTGTGCTCCCCACCCTCCTCAAGAGCACGTGGGTGCGCGAGGGATACCGGGACACCGAGCAGGAGCGGGCCACCTACCAGCGGGCCCTCGCCTGGCTGGAATCGTACGTGGCGACCCTCGACCCGTCCGACGAGCCGCTCGGCGTGGAGCGCGTGGTGGCCACCAAGACCTCGGTGCTGGCGCTGAACGGGCGCGCCGACCGGATCGACGCCCGGGTCGGTCCGGAGGGGCCGGAGGCGGTGATCGTGGACTACAAGACCGGTCGCTCGGGGCTGGACGCCGATGACGCGCGGGGGTCACAGGCGCTGGCGCTGTACGCTTACGCGGCCCAGCGGGTCTTCCGCAGGCCCTGTCACCGGGTCGAGCTGCATCATCTGCCGACCGGGACGGTGGCGGTGCACGAGCACACCGAGGAGTCGCTGGCCCGGCAGGTCCGGCGGGCCGAGGAGACGGCGCTCGACATCATCGCGGCGGAGAAGACGGTGGCCGCCGGGGGCGACGCGGACGCGGCGTTCCCGACGTCGCCGGGGGTGCTCTGCTCATGGTGCGACTTCCGCAAGGTCTGCCCGGCGGGTGTGGACGCGGTGGCGAAGGAGCCGTGGACGGCGGTCGAGCACCTGTCGCAGTGACCGCGGGGGCGGATTCAAGGGGTGGCAACCCCGGGCGTGAGATTCAGGGGTGTCAGGCGCGGCCGGTGCGTTCGAGGGCCGCTCGCCGGGCCCCAGCGCGCCGGTCCCAGGGAGAGGGAGAGCCGAACCGCCCGGTCGCCCCAGTCCTCCGGGACCGGCGGGTGCGGGTGCGGGTGCGGGTGCGGGGAGCGGCGGTGTCAGGAACCGGTATGGCGGGACTTGCAGGCCGGGCAGAGGCCCCAGAAGGTGATCTCCGCCTCATCGACACCGAAACCGTGTGAGTCGCTCGGTGTGAGGCAGGGCCGGCGGCCGACCACGCAGTCGACATCGGCGATCGCCCCGCAACCGCGGCAGACGATGTGATGATGATTGTCGCCGACCCGCGCCTCGTACCGCGCCGGGCTGCCGGCGGGCTCGATGCGGCGGGCCAGGCCGGCCCGGGACAGCGCGCCGAGCACGTCGTACACGGCCTGGGTGGAGACCGAGTCGATGCGGTCGCGGACCTGGTGGGCGATCTCGTCGACCTCGAGGTGGCCGCCGCGGGTCAGCACGTCGAGCACGGCCAGGCGGGGCCGGGTCACCCGCAGACCGTGGGTGCGCAGCAGTTCCTCACCCGTGGACATCGGTCCATGACAACACGTCCGGCCGGATTCCCCAACTGGGAGTTGTTCACATTCGCTTTCTAAGAAGGCGAGCACCTTTCTAAGAAGGTGGCGTATGGGGATGTTTGCGGCGTCAAGCACACCTAGGCTGGCGGACACCTGGGACCTGAGGAGGAAGAAGTTGTTCAACGAGGTCAACGGCCTGCCGGTACACATACTCGTACTGCACGCCGCGGTCGTCTTCGTGCCGCTGCTGGCGCTCGGCGCGGTGGCTTACGGCTTCGTGGCGCGGTGGCGGCCGAAGATCGGCTGGGCGGTCGCGTTCCTCGCCGTGGTCGCGCCGGTCTCCACGCTGGTGTCCAAGCTCTCCGGCACCGAGCTCTACAACAACCGGTTCTCCACCGTGAAGGGCACGGGCAAGGAGATCCTGGAGCACCACATGAGCTACGCCAACATGGCCTGGTGGTTCTCGCTCGCCCTGGGCGTGCTGACCCTGATCATGGTGGCGCTGACGTTCCGCAACGCCCGTGCCCTGCCGAAGGTGGCCGATCTGGTCTACGCGGTCGTGCTTCTCGCGCTGGCCGCCGCCAACGGCTACTACATCTACAAGACCGGCGACACCGGCGCGACCGCGGCCTGGGGCAGCTACTAGGGCAGCTAGCAGCTTCCGACGCCGGTGCCGCCTCTCACGGCGACACCGGCGTTCCGCTTTTTCGGGGGTACGCGCTCCGGGTGGCGATGTGCCCCCGGCTCCGGGTGGCGACGCGCTCCCGGCTCCGGGTGGCGACGCGCCCCCGGCGCACGCCCGGGATCCGGGTGGCTCAGAAGATCGCGCGGGCGCAGAGCAGGCACATCAGGATGATCGCGACCGCGGCGGCGACCAGCCCGACGCCGTAGGTGACCGTGCGGGCCTGTCCCTCGGACTCGTCGAGCGCGTCCATGTCCTGCGCCGGCATGTCCCGGGGCGGCGGCGGCTGAGCGATCGTCGGCGGGCGCCACTGCGCCGGTGGCGGTTCGGTGGCGGGCGGTCCGGAGTATCCGGGCGGCGCGGGAGCGGGGGTCTCGTCCGGGCTCGGCCGCTCAAGCGACTCGGCGCCGGGATGAGGCCGCTGCCAGTACGCGTCGTCGTCCGGACCGCTGGTGGGGGAAGTCACGTTCACCGACGGTACAGCCGGAGGGGGACGACGGCCGCAACCATGTCGGCTTACCCTCATAGGCGTGGACATCCTGGATGGCCCTGAGCGGGACAGTGACGCCGAGCGCGTCGTCGATTTCGAGTCCGAGGAGGCGCCGCTGCTGCCCGACCAGACTCGTGACGACACCGAGCGTGGCTGGGGCGAGCGCGACTACTCCAATGACGACCGCTTGATAGAGGACCGCCCGCCGCACTGGGACTGACCCCCGGACAACCTCACGTTCTCGGACCCGCTCCCGCCTCGCGACGAGCGGGCCTTCGCGGTGCGCCGTGCGGAGTGGGCCACGCCGTGACGAGCGGGCCACGCCGTGACGAGCGGGCCTTCGCGGTACGCCGTGCGGAGCGCTCAGCCGGGGCGGATCAGGATCGCGAAGCCGTCGCCGGACGACGTGACGGCGGCGGTGGCCTGATCGGGGCGCAGGGCGAGCAGCAGCCCGCCGCCGGCCGGGTCGTCGGCGGCCGTCACATCGAGGACGAGGGCGTCACCGGCCACCACGACGCTGCCGTCACTCGAGCCGCCGTCGGTGTCCGTCCCGCTGTCGGTGCCCGCAGCGGGGCCGGCGTCACCGGTCAGGCGGAGCAGGTCGACACGGTCACCGGGGTGGACCACGGCGAGCGCCGACGGGTCGGCGAGCCGGACCGGGACCCCGACCGTGCCGGAGGGGATCGCCGGGCCGGCCGCCGTCTGCCCAACATCGTCGTCTTCGCCGGATCCGGTGTCTCCTCTCGCCGGGGGTGGGGTGCCGGACGCCGCGGCCGTGCCCTGCGGGGGCGTGGTCACGGCCGCGGCGCCGGTTGCCGTGGCACAGGTCGACGGGCGGGACCAGAGCGCGCCCGCCGCGGTGATGAGGAGCACCGCCACCGCGGCGAGCCGCAGCAGGGGACCGCGCCCGGGTCGGCGCCAGCGCACCGGGTCCAGGCGTTCCTCCCGGTCGCGGGACCGGAAACCGGAGCGGCCCATCGATCGCCTCCCGTGCTCGCCGTGCCTTGGCGAGGACGACGTTAGGCCGGTCGGTGCCGCTGCCGGAGCGGCGATGTGGACGCCTGTGGACAACGGGGAGGGCGACCGCCGGACTGTGGACGACCGCCGACGGCACCCGGAATCGTGCTACGCGTGATCCACGGCAGGCGCGCCGGTCGCCGGAGCCGGGAACGACGGGCTGGGGAACGACGGGCTGGGGAGCAGGCGGCTGGGGAACGACGGGCTGGGGAGCAGGCGGCTGGGGAACGACGGCGCGCCGGGCCCGAAAGGGCCCGGC
>NZ_JBFAYF010000082.1:0-31548 GCF_040681165.1 Actinoplanes sp. NPDC051851
CAGCAGTTCGGCCAGGACGTCCGGCTCCATGGCGCGTACCCGGGAATTCTGCACGCCCTGATCCGCCAGGCGGGAGAGAGTCGCCTCGATCTCCGACGGGGTTCGGGGCGATGCTGGGGTCTTGATCGACGCGGGCGATTACGGTGGCTCCGTGATGAGGACTGGAGATCGACTGGCGGCCTGGCCGGGGCGGGTCGTGACCGTGGCTGGGGTCTGGGTGTTGCTCAGTTTTCCGCTGCGGGGGTTTGCCTGGACCTGGTGGGTGGATTATGCGTTCGGGCTGGTCAATGTGCCGGCCGAGCCGAACCTGTTCATCGCGGCGGCGCTGCTGGTGTTGGGGAGTGCGCTGCGGCGGCGGTTGCGGGCGGCGTTTCTGTTGCTCCTCGTCTATCAGGTGCTCGCGACGCTGGTGGATGCCGTGCTGGCCGTGGCGGGAGTGCTCTACTGGGATGAGCTCGCCAGCACCGATCTCGATCTCAACCGGGCCGAAGTGGTGCTCACCGTGGGCAGTGTGCCGCTCGGGGTGGTCGTCACCGTGCTGCTGTGGCGGGCCCGTCGTGCGTTCCCGGCGCGGCTCGCGCACGCCTCGCGGCGGACGGCGCTCGCGGTGCTCCTCGCGGGGCTGGCGCTCTCCTGGGTGTCCGCGTTCGGCCTGACGCTGCTCTTTCCGGACACGCTGAGCGGGATGGGTGAGCGCGTCGTCTGGGCCAACCGGACGGCGCTCGGGCTGAGCGCGGCCGGGAACAGCGCCGGGCTCAACGGGCACCAGGGGCACCACTGGGAGTCGCTGGTCGCGTCGACGCTCTCCGCACTGGTGCTGCTCGGGGCGGTCAGCGTGTTCCTGCGGTCGGCACGGGCGGCGCAGTACCTCAACGCCGAGGCCGAGATACGCCTGCGGCGGCTGATCCTGGAAGGGGGCGAGCGCGACTCGCTCGGCTACTTCGCCACCCGGCGGGACAAGTCGGTGGTCTTCTCGCCGGACGGGCGGGCCGCGGTCACCTACCGGGTGGTCGCCTCGGTCAGCCTGGCCAGCGGCGACCCGATCGGGCACGTCGGGTCCTGGCCGGCTGCGATCGGCGCCTGGCTGGACGAGGCACGCGCACACGGCTGGCTGCCGGCGGTGCTCTCGGCCGGCGAGGCGGGCGCCGGTGCGTACGTGAACAGCGGTCTCAAAGCCCTGAGCATCGGGGACGAGGCGATCCTGGAGACGGGCGCGTTCGGGCTGGAGGGGCGGGCCATGAGCCCGGTCCGGCGGGCCGTGAACCGCGTGCGCGGCGCCGGATACACCGCGCAGGTGCGCAGACAGGCGAGCATCGGGGCGGAGGAGCTGACCGAACTGGATCAGCTCGCGGCGGCCTGGCGCGGGGACGACACCGAGCGCGGCTTCTCGATGGCGCTGGGACGGCTCGGCGATCCGGCGGACGGGCGCTGCGTCGTGGTCACCGCACACGATCCGGACGGCCGGGTACGCGGACTGCTCACCTTCGTGCCCTGGGGCGTGCGCGGGCTCTCGCTCGACCTGATGCGCGCCGACCGGCAGGCGGAGAACGGGCTCACCGAGTTCCTGGTCGCGGCGCTCATGGAGTCCGCCCGGGACCTGGGCGTACGCCGCGTCTCGCTGAACTTCGCCATGTTCCGCGCGATCTTCAGCTCGGCGGACAGCGTCGGCGCCGGACCGGTCACCCGGCTCAGCGACGCGGTCCTCTCCGTCGCGTCGCGGTTCTGGCAGCTGGAGTCGCTCTACCGGGCCAACGCCAAGTACCTGCCCGCCTGGGTGCCGCGCTTCCTCTGCTTCGACTCGTCGCTCGCGCTGACCCGGGCCGCGCTCGCCGCCGGGATGGCCGAGGGGTTCCTGCCGTCGCTCGCCCCGGCGATCCCCGATCCGGCGGCCGAGATGCCCGGCTTCCTCGGTGCCGTACTCGCCCAGGAGGACGAGCTGCTGCGCCCGGTCCGGCCCGAACGGCGGATCGGCGAGCAGCAGCGGGCCCGGCTGGCGAAGCTCGCGCACCTGCCCGAGGCGTATCCGGTCGGCGTGCCGCGGACGACCACCCTGGCCGCGGTGGTCGCCGCGCACGCCGGGCTGGCCGCCGGAGCCCGGACCGGCGCGCACGTCTCGGTCACCGGACGGGTCCGGGCGCTGCGTGACCTGGGCGGCGTGACCTTCGCGGTGCTGCAGGAGGGCGACACGACGCTGCAGGCGATGCTGACCGCGGACGCGACGCCGGCCGGGGCGCGCGCCCTGTGGCAGCGGAGCGTCGACCTGGGTGACCATCTCAGCGTCACCGGCGAGGTGGTCGCGTCGCGTCGTGGCGAGCTGTCCGTGCTGGTCAGTGCGTGGGTGATGGCCGCCAAGTGCCTGCGCCCGCTGCCGGACACGCACGCCGGGTTCACCGACCCCGAGGCCCGGGTCGCGCAGCGTCACCTCGACCTGCTCGTCAACCCCGACGCGATGCGGGTGCTGCGTCACCGGAGCCTGGCGGTCCGGGCTCTGCGTGAGGCTTTCCACGTACGCGGATTCGCCGAGGTGGAGACTCCGATGCTGCAGTCGGTACACGGCGGCGCCGCGGCACGGCCGTTCCGCACCCGTATCAACGCGTACGATATGGAGCTCTATCTGCGGATCGCCCCGGAGCTCTACCTGAAGCGACTCTGCGTGGCGGGCATGGAGCGGGTCTTCGAGCTGAACCGGAACTTCCGGAACGAGGGCGTCGACGCGACCCACAACCCGGAGTTCACCTCGCTGGAGGCGTACCAGGCGTACGCGGACTACACGGTGATGCGCGAGCTGACCCGGGAGCTGATCCTGGAGGTGGCGACCGCGGTGCACGGCCGGCCGGCGGCGCTGCGCGACGGTGAGTTCGTCGACCTGAGCGACCCGTGGCCGATCCTGACCGTGCACGAGGCGGTCAGCAAGGCGTCCGGCAGCACGCTGACCTCGGCCTCCACGCCCGACGAGGTGCGCGGGGTCTGCGACCGGCACGGCGTGCACGCCCCGGCCGGCGCCACCGCGGGCGAACTGGTCGTCGAGCTGTACGACGCGCTGGTCGAGAAGCAGACCACGTACCCGACGTTCTACACGGACTTCCCCCTGGAGACGTCGCCGCTGACCCGCACGCACCGGACCGACCCGCGGCTGGCCGAGCGCTGGGACCTGGTCGCGTTCGGGATGGAGCTGGGTACGGCGTACTCGGAGCTGATCGATCCGGTCGAACAGCGCGAGCGGCTCACCACACAGTCCCTGAAGGCGGCCGCCGGCGACCCGGAGGCGATGCAGCTCGACGAGGCGTTCCTGAGCGCGCTGGAGTTCGCGATGCCCCCGACCGGCGGCCTGGGCCTGGGCGTCGACCGCATCGTCATGCTGCTCACCGGCACCCCGATCCGCGCGACGCTGGCCTTCCCGTTCCACCGTCCCACACCGGTGCGCTAGTTTCGGAGCCCTGCCGGGGCCGCGGCGCGGTCCAGTGCGCGCCTCGCACCCGGCCGGGCTCCGCAAACACGGGCTAGTCCTTAGCTCGGCGGGTAGAGGGGCCGATAGGTCGTCTCGTGAGCATCGTGTCGTCGCCGCTGCGCCGTGACCCGGTGCTGATCGTGCTGGGTCTGGTGGCGCTGGGGGCGTTCACGGTCGGGGTGGCGGACACCGGTGGGCGCGTGATGGGTGCGCTGGTCTGGCCGGTTCTGGTCATGCTCTGCGGTGTCGCGGCAGTGAACGCGTACCGGATCCGGCGTAGTCCGCACGCGGTCGACAGCGACCGGTGGATGTGGGGCGCGGTCGCCGCCGGGTCGTCGATCTTCATCCTCAGCGACGCCTGGCAGTTCTCCGTCTACCTGCGGGATCCGGGAAGCACGGCGGCGGCGATCGGCGGGCCGGTGTACAGCGCGGGCATCGTGATCGGCACGGTCTGCCTGGTCTACGCGCTGCTCCGTACTCCCCTGGGCCTGGTCGACCGGCATGAACGGGTGCGGTTCCTGCTCGACGCGGCGACCGTGCTGGCGTTCGCGGCGACCCTCGGCTGCTACTTCACGGTCGCCGCCGGGGAGGCCGGGATCGCCGGGGCGGGGCGGCTGATCTCGCTGCTGTTCGGGCCCGCGCTCTACATGGTCGCGGTCTTCTCGCTGGTCAAGCTGTGGCTGATGCCGGTCAAGCCGTTCACCCCGCTGACCGGGGCGCTGCTGTCGTTCTCGGCGGCGGGCGAGGGCGCGGCCACCGGGTTCCGGCCGATGCTGGTCGCCCACGGGCACGTGCCGTGGCACCAGGGCGCGACGGTGATCGCGGTGGCCGCGCTCGCCGCCGCGGCGCGGGTCCAGCATCTGCGGATCCGGTCCGGGCGGGCGAGCCGGCCGCGGGACCGGCACCGTCCGTACAGCCTGCTGCCGTACGCCGCGGTCGGCGGCACCTTCGCGCTGCTGATCGGCGTGCTCGCGATCAACGGCTGGCGGACCGAGACGTGGATCGTGGTGGCCGGTTCGGCGCTGAGCTCGGCGCTGGTGGTGGTCCGGCAGCTGGCCGCGTTCGCCGACAACGCCCGCCTGCTCGCCATGCTCGACACCAAGGTCGCCGAACTGCACCGGTCGCTCGCCGAACGGGACCGGCTCGCCGCCGAGCTGGAGCATCTGGCGTTCCACGACGCGCTGACCGGGCTCGCCAACCGGGCGCTCTTCGAGCGGCACCTGGACGAGCAGACCGGCGCGAGGGCGGTGCTGCTGATCGACCTGGACGGGTTCAAACCGGTCAACGACACGTACGGCCACGCCACCGGCGACGCCGTGCTGGCCGCCGTGGCCCTGCGCCTGCGCGCGTTCGCGGGCCCGGACGACGTGGCGGCCCGGCTCGGCGGGGACGAGTTCGCGCTGCTCACCGCGGAGCCGCTGACCGAGGACGAGGCACGCGAGCGGGCCCGGGAGCTCGCCGCCGCGATCAGTCTGCCGATGACCGTCCGCGGTCACGACATCCGGGTCGGCGCGAGCGTCGGCGTCGCCGTCGACCACGGCGGGCGGGACGGCACGGAGCTGGTCCACGAGGCGGACGTGGCGATGTACGCCGAGAAGGCCGGCCACCGCTGATTTGTTTCGCTCGTTGACTTAATTCCGCGCACGTGCGTAGCGTGGTCAGGCATCGATACATCTCTCTTCGTGCGGGCTTCCCCACCCGCCAGCGCGGTCCCCCGCCGCGCCATCCCCCGAAGGAGTACTCGTGCGCCTGACCGCACTGATCGCCGTCCCCCTCGCCCCCATCGTCCTGCTCGGCCTCGCCGCCCAGCCCGCCGCGGCCGCCACCACGCTGACCGTCGCGTCGGACGGGTCGGCCACCTACCGCACCGTCCAGGCCGCCGTGGACGCGGTGCCGGCCGGCAATACCAGCCGCATCACGATCACCATCAAGGCCGGCACCTACCGGGAGAGCGTGGTGATCCCGTCGAACAAGCCGTACGTCACGCTCGAGGGCCTCGGCTCCACCCCGGCCGACACGGTGATCGTCAACAACAAGCCCGCCTCCACCGCCGGCACCACCGGATCCGCCACGGTCTACGTCCAGTCCACCGACTTCTACGCGAAGAACCTGACGTTCAACAACGACTACGACGAGACGGCGAACGGCTCGTCGCAGGCGCTGGCCCTGGCGCTCTACGGCGACCGGGCGCGGCTGGGCTACGTCCGGGTCACCGCCGATCAGGACACGCTGCTGATCTACAACAGCGCCCGGGCGTACGTCTGGAGCTCCTACATCGAGGGCACCGTGGACTTCATCTACGGCAACGGCAGCGCGGTCTTCTACGCCTGCCAGATCTACGAGAAGCGCAGCTCCGGCGGCTACATCACCGCGGCGAACACCCCGTCCACCCAGACGTACGGCTTCCTGATCTACAAGTCGACGGTCACCGGCGCCACCAACGATCTGACCTATCTCGGTCGCCCGTGGGGTGCCGCCGCGCAGGTCACCTACCGCGAATCGACGCTGAGCGCCACGGTCAGGGTCGCCCAGCCGTGGACCGACATGTCGGGCAACACGTGGCAGAACGCCCGCTTCTACGAATACAAGAACACCGGTGCGGGCGCCACCACGAACAGCAACCGCACCCAGCTCACCGACGCCCAGGCCGCCAACTACACCCCGGAGAAGTACCTGGCCGGTTCCGACGGCTGGAACCCCACTGCTTGAGACCCTTCTCCGGTACGCCACGGGGGCGCCCGCCGACCGACGGGCGCCCCCGCGCGACTGATCGGATAGCGTCTCCGGCATGGAACGGGACCTTCTCGCCGTACGCGAAACGATGTCTGATCTGGCCTCGAAGGCCGGGCGGCTGCAGCTGGAGCGACGCGACACGCTGCAGGTCGGAGCGCCGAAGGCGCACGTCAACGACGTGGTCTCGGACGTCGACATCGCCAGCGAGCGCCTCATCGTCGACGCGATCCGGGCGACGTGGCCGGACGACGCGATCCAGGCCGAGGAGGGCCACGGCTCCGCCGGTACGACCGGATGGAAGTGGGTGATCGACCCCCTGGACGGTACGCGCAACTACATCAGCCGGACCGGCCCGTGGTCGGTCTGCATCGCGCTGTACGAGGGCGACGAGGCGCGGGCCGCGGTCGTGCACGAGCCGGTCGCGGGCGAGACGTTCAGCGCGGTGACCGGCGGCGGCGCCTTCCTGAACGGCGAGAAGATCACCGCCTCCTCGGACACCACCCTGGAGAAGGCGCTGGTCGGCGTCAGTTTCCAGCCCAATGTGGCGACCAAGGGCCGGGCCGGCCGCATCGTCGACGCCCTGCTCCCGTCGGTCGGCGACATCCGCCGGCTGCCGGCCGCACTGAACCTGGTCTACCTGGCGGCGGGCCGCCTGGACGGCGGGTTCGCCCTGGACACGAACCTGTGGGACATCGCCGCGGGCGCCCTGATCGCCCAGGAGGCCGGCGTGACACTGGGCGGCCACGGCGACGACTTCACCACCGCACTGACGATCGGCGCCACCCCGTCTCTCTGGCCCGCCCTCTCCACCCGCATCCGCGCCGCGGACCCCTCCGCACCGGCGTCCTGACCCTGCCCCGTCCGTCGCAGGCCCTACCATCAACCTGTGGACTCTCCCACCGAATACGACGCCGGCAAGGCGGCGCTGGACGATCTGATCCGGTGGGTGGAGGGCAACGTCCGGGACGTACGCCCTCGGGAAGCCCGGCCCCCGTTTCATCATCGAGGCCAAGCGCGAGGGAGCGTACTTCGCCTACCTCGCCGCGGTCGTGGTCGGCGCACCGATCGCGGATGAGCAGTACTCGCGGCTGATCGAAGAGGTTCACACCCTGACGGACCGGGTCAGCCGGGCGGAGTACTTCCGGCTCCATCTCGACGAGCAGTGGTCACGGCTGCCGCAGGACGTGACCAGGTGGCAGTGGCCGGAGAGCAGCAAGCGGCTGGCTCAGGACATCGCCCGGGTGGGGCGCATCGCCGATCCCGAGGCGTGGCGGCACCACGAGTAGCGGGCGGGCGGCGGTGGGCGCGGTCTTCGGCGGCGTCACTGCTCGGCGAGTAGGCGGTACAGGGCCTGGCGGGCGCTCTTGACGATGGCGACGGCCTCCTCGATCGCCTGCGGGGAGGCGATCGAGGAGACCTGCTGGGCGGCGGCGCGCAGTTGGTGCATCTCGGTGCGCAGCTGGTTGTGCTCGTCCGAGTCGGACGGGAAGGAGGCGCCGAACGTGTCGACGCGGCGCTCGCTCGCGCGCTCGCGGCCCGCGTCGGTCAGCGCGAAGACCCGGCGGCCGTCGGTCTCGCTGCTCTGGACCAGGCCGGTGTCCTGGAACATCTGGAGCAGGGGGTAGATCGAGCCGGGGCTGGGGCGCCAGCTGCCGCCGCTGAACTGTTCCAGCCGGTCCATCAGCTCGTAGCCGTGTGCGGGGCCGTCGAGCAGCGCGGTGAGCACCAGGTCGGGCACCATGCCGCGGCGCATCCGGCCGCCCTCGCCGCCGCCGTGGCCGCGGTGACCTCCGTGTCGTCGCATCGTGCCATCCGGTTCAGAAGCGCTTTGAGCAGATATATCGTGACACTATCAGGCCGGTCAGCCGACCTTGACCGAGAGCTCGGTCGATCCCTTGATCGGTAGCGCCAGCGAGCGGAAGCCACGGGACGGGTCGCGCACCAGATCGAGGTAGTCCGGCTCGGCGTTGTCGTTGAGCACCAGCGCGCCGGGGCGCAGCTGCGGGATCAGCACCTCCATCACCTGGCGGGCCAGCGACGGGCCGTCACCGACCGGGAAGCCGTCGATCAGCGCGAAGTCCACCGGGCCACCGACGTCCCGCAGGGTCTCGCGGGCGTCGCCGAGCCGGATGTCGGCGAAGGCGGCCAGGCCCGCGTCGGCCAGGTTGCGGCGGGCGGTCTCGACCTTCTCCGGTACGATCTCCGCGCCGATCACGGTGCCGCCGCCGTTGTCGCGGACCGCGGCGGCGAAGTAGATCGCCGAGACGCCCATCGAGGTGGCGAAGTCGACCACCCGGGTCGCGCCGATCGCCCGGCACAGCAGGTAGATCAGGTCACCCTGCTCGGGCCGGATCGCCAGCGCCTGGTGCACCCGCTGGAACGGGTCGGGGGCGCCCCCACCGCGGCGTCCGCCACCGGGACGGCCGCCCGGCCCGCCGCCGGGACCACCTCCGGGACGGCCGCCGGGGCCGCCGCCCCGGCTCTCGTGCAGCCGGTCGAGGACCTCGCGGGCCCGCGGGTCGGTCAGTGGGCTCGGGTAGTCGAGCGTGGGAAACATCAGTCCTCCCCGTGGTCGTGGTCGGGATGGTCGGCGACGCCGAGACGCCAGTAGCCGCGGGTCACCAGCGATTCGCGCGGGACCCCGCCGTCGAGCAACCGGCGGCGGATCCGGCGCATCGCGGACGCCTCGCAGGCGACCCAGGCCTGGGTGCCGCCGGTGATCGTGGCGCTCGCGGCCGCGTCGTACAGCTCCTCGCCGAAGGCATCCGGGCTCCGCCGGTGGTGCCAGCTCACCGTGAGGTCGGCCCTGCTGCTCAGCGGGATCTCGTCGTCGGGCCCGTCCACCTCGAGGTGCACCCGGGCGCTCGCGGCCCAGGGCAGGGCGTCGAGCAGGGTGGCGACGGCCGGCAGGGCGCTCTCGTCCCCGGCGATCCACCAGCGGGGCGCGTCCAGGTCGGCGCCGAACCGCCCGCCGGGCCCGCCCAGGGCCAGCGTGGCGCCGGGTACGGCCCGCTCGGCCCAGGCCGAGGCGGGTCCCTCGCCGTGCAGCACGAACTGCACCTCCAGGGTGCCGGTGGCCGGGTCGTAGGCCCGCGGGGTGTAGGTGCGCACGGTCGGCCGCGCGGCGCCCTCCGGCCAGACCCGGCCACCCTCGGGGGTGACCGTCGGCAGCACCGGCGCGTCCTGACCGGGCGCCGGCAGGAAGAGCTTGATGTGCGCGGTCGGCGCCGCGTCCCGGAAGCGGCTCAGGTCGCCGCCCCCGAGGTGCACCGAGACCAGCCGCGGGGTGACCCGCTCGACCCGGACGACCTCGACCGTCTGGGGCGGCGGACGCCGACGGCCCCCGCCCGGACCACCACGGCCCTGGATGTCACTCATGCGGCGCTCTCCTCCGCTGCTCGCTAACCTGCATCATCACACGCTCACGATATATCGCGATAGCGTCGACGACAACCGAGCGGATCTTCACGGAAGCGCGACAGGGCCCGGTCTGCCGGAGCGCGGCACGGCCCGGCGACACAGCGACACAGCGACACAGCGGCACAGCGGCACAGCGGCACAGCGGCACAGCGGCACAGCGGCCCGGCGACACGGCGACACGGCGACACGGCGACACGGCGACACGGCGACACGGCGACACGGCAGCCCGGCGACACAGCGACTGCCGGGGCTGGAACGCAGGCGCTACCTCACGGCGCCGCAGCGGCGCTGATCAGCGCGCGGATCTCCTCGACGACCAGGGCGGGCCGGTCCAGCATGACGTTGTGGCCGGATTCCTCGGCGACGACCAGGCGGCCGTGCGGCAGGGCGGCGGCCGAGGCGGTGTGCGCGGCCCGCAGGACGCCGCCGCCCGCCGAGACGATCGTGACCGGGCGGGTGCCGGGGTCCGGGGGTGCGGCGCGCAGTTCGGCGAGCCCGGGCAGGAAGTGACGGACCTCGTCGTGGAGTGCCCGGGCGCCTCGGCGGCCGAAGTTCTCGGTGCGGAACTGGGTGAAGAGCGGCTCGGGCAGCGCGGCGCCGATCCGGGCCGCGAGCCGATAGAGACCGACCCCGGCGAGGGTACGTGTCAGGGGGCCCGCCACCGCCATACGACGACGCGTACCGGGAAGGAAGAAGTCGTCGCCGTGCTCGTCGGAGGGATCGACGAGGAGCAGAGCGCGAATGTCGGACTTTCCCCGTGCCGCGGCGAGGCGGACGATCGGGCCGCCCCAGCTCTGCCCGACCAGGACGAACGGGCCGGGCAGCGACGACAGCAGCGCGTCCAGATCGCCGGCAAGCCGATCCAGCGTGCGCGGGCGTGGGCCGTCGTCGCTGCCCCCGATGCCCGCCCGGTCGTAGACGACGGTACGGGCATCGCGGGCCACGAGGGGGGCGACCAGCCCCCAGCACACCCCCGACATGCCGAGCCCTGCCTCGAAGACCACCGTGACCTCCCCCGAACCCGCGGAACGCAGGTGCAGGCGACGGCCGTCAGCGGTGGTGACGAAGCGGGACTCGCCGAGGGGGTGCGCCGGAGCCATCAGAGCTTCTTGGCGGCGGCGAGTTCGGTCGCGAGCTCGTTGTAGATCTTCGCGTACGACTGGTAGGAGTACGGCGCGGCCGCGTACCAGTTGTAGACCTGACCGGCCTTGACCGCGGGCAGGTTCGCCCAGGTGGCGACCTTGGCGAGGGCGGCCTTCTGGTCGTCGTAGGTGCGCGCGTCGACCAGGATCACGTCGGCGTCGGCGTACTGCGGGGCCTTCTCCCAGCTCTCCTGCGCGAAGACCTCCTTCTTCGGGTTCTCCGGGGAGATCATGTCCAGGCCCTGGGCCTTCAGGGTGTTGCCCTCGGGCAGGTAGTCCGGGTCGGCCACGTAGAGGCTGTCGGTGCTCGGGGACATCACCGCGACCTTCAGGCCGGACGTCTTCGCGACCTCGCTGACCTCCTTGAGCGCCGCGTCGTAGTCGGCCTTCGCGCTGGTCACCGTCGCGCTGCCGGTGTCCGCGCCGAGCTTGCCGGCCAGGTCCACGAAGGTCTGGATGGCGGCGTCGGTGGTGTCGTAGTCACCGGGCACCGCGACCGACGGCGCGAGGGCGAGGATCTTCTCGGACTGGGCGGCCGGCACGTACCAGAGCGCCGTGGCGTCGTACGTGAAGTCGACCAGCAGCTCCGGGTTCATCAGCGCGTACTTCTCGGTGTCGAACTCGCCGTAGGTGCTGCCGATCACCTGGATCTTGGTGAGGTCCAGCGAACCCGCCTGGTAGCTGAGCTTCCCGGCCGCGTCCGGCTTCAGTTCGCCGTACGCCCCGGCGACCTGGTAGCCGGCGTCGAGGAGGGCGGCCGCGACGCTGCTCTGCGCGACCACCGTCGTCGGGGTGGTCGCCAGCGACACGGTCGTACCGCGGGCGTCCTTGTACTCGAACGGGCCGGCCGGCGCGGCGCTGGCGGCGCTGCCGCTGTCGGCGGCCTCGGTACCGCCGCCGCAGGCGACCAGGGTGAGCGAGGTGGCGACGGCGACGGCCGCACCGGCGACGCGGATGAATCGGGTGTTCACGGTTTCCTCTCCAGGGTGAATCGTGGGATGACCAGGGGGGTCTGTGATTCGGGGTCGGTGATGACGCGGCACGGCAGGCCGAAGACCTTCTCGATCAGCTCGGGCGTGATGATCGAGCGCGGGTCGCCCTCGGCGACGATGGCGCCGTCCTTCATCGCCACCAGGTGGGTGGCGTAGCGGGCGGCGAGGTTCAGGTCGTGCAGCACCGCGACGAGCGTGGCGTTCCTTTCGGTACGCAGCCGCGCACAGAGATCCAGCATCTCGATCTGGTGGGCGATGTCCAGATAGGTGGTGGGCTCGTCGAGCAGGAGGATGTCGGTCTCCTGGGCGAGCGCCATCGCCAGCCAGACCCGCTGCCGCTGCCCGCCGGAGAGCTCGTCGAACGCCCGCCCGGCCAGCTCGGCGGTGCCGGTCAGCTCCAGCGCGGCGGTGACCGCGGCCTGGTCGGCCGGCGACCACTGGCGCAGCAGCGACTGGTGCGGGTACCGGCCCCGCGCGACCAGGTCGGCGACGCTGATCGCGTCCGGGGCGGCCTGCGACTGCGGGAGCAGCCCGAGCCGGCGGGCGACCTCCTTGGACGGCTGGTCGTGGATCGCCTTCCCGTCGAGCAGGACCGTGCCGCCCTGGGGTTTGAGCAGCCGGGCGAGGCCGCGCAGCAGGGTGGACTTGCCGCTGCCGTTCGCGCCGACGATGGCCGTGAACGAGCCGTCCGGCACGGTCAGGTCCAGGTCGTGCACGATGCGCTTGCCGTCGTACCCGAGCGCGACGTGGTCCGCTCTCAAACGCGCGGTCATGCCCGTCCCTTCTTCCATTCGCGGCCCAGCAGCCATGCGAGGTAGGCGCCTCCGACGAGGCCGGTGAGCACGCCGACCGGGAGCTGCCGGGGCTGGAACGCCTCGCGGGCGGCCAGGTCGGCGAGGACCAGCAGCACCGCGCCGGTCAGCCCGGAGGCGATCAGATTCGGTCCCGGAGCCCCGGTGAGCCGGCGGGCGATCTGCGGCGCGGTGAGCGCGATGAACTGGATAGGCCCGGCCACCGCGACCGCGCCGGAGGCCAGCAGGACGCCGGTGGCCACGGCGAGCAGGCGGGTCCGCCCGGCGGAGAGCCCGAGGCTCATCGAGCGCTCGTCGGAGAACTCGCTCATGGTCAGCGGCCGGTAGAGCGCCAGGCACATCGTCAGCCCGGCGACCAGGACGCCACCCATCAGCCGGGCGTCGCTCCAGTCCCGGCCGACCAGGTTGCCGACCAGCCACGCCGAGGCGCTCTGCGCGTCGTAGAGCTGGGCGCGCACGATCAGCAGCGAGTTCAGCGAGTTCAGGGCCGCGCCCGCGCCGATGCCGACCAGCACCAGCCGCAGCGGGGAGACGCCGTGGTGCGCGGAGAGCAGGAAGACCAGGGCCGCGGTGACCGCACCACCGGCCACCGCGCCGATCGAGGTCGCGGTGACGCCGCCGTTCAGCAGGAGCAGCACCACGAGCGCGCCGGTGGACGCGCCGGTGCCGAAGCCGACCACGTCCGGGCTGCCCAGCGGGTTCCGGGTGACCGACTGGAAGATCGCCCCGGCGACGCCGAACGCGATGCCGACCAGGGCACCGGTGACCGCCCGGGGCAGGCGCAGCTCGCCGACGATCAGGTTCTCGGCGGGGGTGCCGTCACCGAGCACCGCGGCGACCACCCGGGACATCGGGAAGGCGTTGACGCCGGCGGCGAGCGTGACGATCAGGGCCGCGACCAGCACGACGGCGAGGGCCAGGCAGACCAGGACCGTTCTGTGGCGTACGCGCAGGGAGAAGCGCCCGGCGGCCAGTACCGCGACGCCGCTCATGAGACGGCCGTCAACGTGCGGCGGCGGACGAGGGCGATGAAGACCGGGGCGCCGAGGATCGCGGTGACCGCGCCGGCCTCGATCTCGGCGCCGCTGGACACGACCCGGCCGAGGGTGTCACAGAGGACCAGGAACGCGGCGGCGAGCAGCATGGACAGTGGCACGATCCGGCGCTGGTCGGCGCCGGCCACCAACCGCGCGACGTGCGGCATGGCGAGCCCGACGAAGACGATCGGCCCGGCGACCGAGGTGGCGGCGCCGCAGAGCAGGGTGATCGCGACGGCGGTGACGATCCGCGCCCGGCCGAGACCGAGACCGAGCGCCTTCGAGGTGTCGTCGCCGAACGCCATCGCGTTCAGCGCCGGCGTCACCACCAGCGCGAGCAGCACGCCGAGGACGATCAGCGGCAGCGCGATCAGCAGCCGGTCGTAGCCGCGGTTGACGACCGAGCCGACCACCCAGAACCGCAGCGCGTCGTAGCTCTCCTGGTCGCTCATCGCGATCGCGTTGATGTAGGAGTAGAGCACCGCGGTGAGGGCCGCCCCGGCGAGCGCGAGGCGGGCCGGGGTCGCCGCCGCGCGGGAACCGCTGCCGAGCAGGTAGACCACGACCGACCCGGCGGCCGCGCCGGCCAGGCCGAGACCGGTCTGCGCGAATCCGTTGCTGATGCCGAAGAACGCGAACCCGGTCACCACGGCGGCGGCCGCACCGGCGTTCACCCCGAGCAGTCCCGGGTCGGCGAGCGGGTTGCGGGTGAGGGCCTGCATGAGCGCGCCGGCGCCGCCGAACGCGATCCCGGCGACGAGGCCGATGACCGTACGCTCGAGCCGGAGCCCGCGCACGATGTCGGCGGCGTCGCCGGTGGCACTGGGCATCAGCGCGCGGACGACGTCCACCGGTGAGATCGCCTGCCGGCCCACCATCAGGCTCAGCACCACGACCCCGCCGACGACGCCCACCGCCACGGCGAAGACACCGAGTCTTCCGATGGTCTTGGGTTGCACGCAGGTAAGGTAAGGCTAAGTTAACTACCCTGTCCATGCGATGTGCCGCGCGTCCCGTTCGTGCCGCGACGCTCCCCGAACGACGGCGCGACGACGGTCGATGTTCACCGATACGCGAGCGGCGCCATGGCGGGGACGGCGGGGACGGCGGGGACCGCGACGTCCGGCACCGCCGGGTCCGGCGTGGACGAGCAGGCGACGAAGATCCCGAGGACGAAGCCGATCAGGACACAGAGGGCGGCCAGCCTGGCCACCGAGGAGAGGTCCGCCCAGATCTTCATCGTTCACCCCTTCGAGACGCCGGAAACACACCCGTACCCCGATCGTCAGGTGTAGGTTGGCAATTGCCAATCCAGGATTGCCAACCTGGCATTGACAGTCTTCGTGCCATCTGAAACGGAGGTGATCCATGTCCGGCGATCCCGGGCCCATGGTCCGCCGCCGGCAGCTCGGCGCGCTCCTGCAGCGGTACCGTTCCGCGGCGGGCCTGTCGGTCAAGGAGGCCGCGGAACAGATCTTCGAGCCCTCCTCGAAGATCACCCGCATCGAGAAGGCACAGCGCCCGGCGAGCGTGCGCGACATCGTCGACCTGTGCCGCCTCTACGGCCTGCCGGACGAGACCAAGGACCAGCTGATCGAGCTGGCCCGGGGAACCCGGGAACGGCAGTGGTGGCAACGGTCCGGCATCAGCCCCGCCCTGCAGAGCCTGATCGGCATGGAGGGAGCGGCCACCTCGATCAGCGAATTCGCGCTGGCGGCAGTGCCTGGGCTCCTGCAGACCGAGGCCTACGCTGACGCGATGGTGCAGGAGTGGCTGCCCGACACGCAGAAACGGCGGGACGCCGTCGCCGTCCGACTGAGACGGCAGACGATCCTCGGACTGCCCGAACCTCCGGCCGTTCACATACTCCTCGACGAGGGCGTCGTGCGGCATGTCGTCGGCGGACCGCACGTCATGCGGGAACAGCTGCGGCACATCGAAGAACTGGCCTCGGTGGGACCGATCGACCTGCGGGTCGTTCCGTTCAGCGCCGGCGCGCACAGGGGGATGAACAACAGCTTCACGGTTCTCGAGTTCGGCGGACTCACCGCGCTCGCCGACGCGAACCCCCTTCCCGGCGTCGTCTTCCTCGAGTCGGCCGACAGCGACAGGTACCTCGACACGAGCGACGACGCCGCCTTCCACCTCTCCTGTTTCCAGCGCCTTCAGGCGAAGGCGCTCAGCACCGAAGAGTCCATCAACCTCGTCCGGACCGCGGCCGAGAATCTCTGACGCCGGGTCCGGGCATCTTCCGGGAGTGACGACATGCACCAGGAACAATCGGTCGACGTCGACTGGCAGACCTCGACGTTCTGCGCCACCGCCAACTGCGTTCAGGTGGCACAGAACGACGACACGATCATGGTCCGCGACTCGAAGGATCCGGAGGGCGGCGTGCTGCGGTACACGCCCGACGAGTGGAGCGCGTTCCTCGACGGCATCGTGAACGGGGACTTCGCGAGTCTGTGAGACGGCGGGGTGCGGTGGGGCGAGAGGGCTCGCCCTACCGCGCCGCGCGGGCGTCGAAGTCGGTGCGGGCCGTGGCCACCCGGTCCATGTGGGTCTCCGCCCAGGACTTGATGGCGGTCATCACCGGGACGAGCTCGTCGCCGAGCGGGGTCAGCTCGTAGTCCACCCGGACCGGCACCGAGGCGGTGACCGTGCGGGTGAGGAAGCCGTCGCGTTCGAGCGTACGCAAGGTCTGGGTCAGCATCTTCTGACTGACGCCGGCGATCCGGTGGGCGATCTCGCTGTGCCGGCGCGGGCCGTCGGAGAGCACCGCGATCACCAGGGCCACCCACTTGTCGGTCAGCGTGCTCAGCAACTGGCGGGTCGGGCAGAGGTCGAGGAAGGCGTCGTAGTCCCGCCTGGCCTGCTCTTTCCGTTCCGCGGCGGTCGTCGTCGCCATCTGAACACTCCCGTCGGTACCTAGGGCACTTCAAGGTACCTACTTTCCGGCGGTGCCCTCAAGTCCCTAGCGTCATCGGCATGACGACGATGCGAGCGGTCAGGTACACCGAGTTCGGCGGTCCGGAGGTCCTCCACGTGGCGGAGCTGCCGGTGCCCGAACCCGGCCGGGGCGAGGTGCGGGTGCGGGTCGCCGCCTCCACACTCCACCCGGTCGATCTCATGGTCCGGTCCGGGCGGTTCCCGGCACCCCTGCCGGGCGAGCTGCCGTACGTGCCCGGCTGGGACGTGGCGGGCACGGTCGACGCGGCCGGCCCGGAGGCCGGCGATCTCACGGTCGGCGACGCGGTCATCGGCTTCTCACCGTGGCTGAGCACGCTGGCCGGCACGCACGCGGAGTTCGTGGTCCTGAAGGCCGCGTGGCTGACGGCCGCCCCCGCCGGGGTGCCCGCCACCGAGGCGGCGACGCTGCCCACCAACGGCCTCGCCGCCGCGCAGGCCCTGGACCTGCTCGGGCTCCCGAAGGGCTCGTCCGTCCTGGTCACCGGCGCCGCGGGCCAGGTCGGCGGCTTCCTGCTGGCGCTGGCCCGGGCCGCCGGACTGCGCGCCACGGGACTCGCGGGCCCCGGCGACCGGGAGTTCGTGACATCGCAGGGCGCGACGTTCGCGTCCCGCGCGCAGGAGCCGCCGTCCGGCCCGTTCGACGCCGTCGTCGATCTCGCGGTGCTCGGCCCGGATCTCCTGGCGGCGGTCCGCGACGGCGGCGGCTTCGTGGCCGCCTCACCCCCGCTGCGCCCCGAGCAGGTGCGCGGGATCCGGACGTACGCCCTGGAGGTGCCCCCGGACGGCCACCGCCTGAGCGAGCTGGTGACCCTGGTCGAGAGCGGCCGGATCCCGCTCCGGGTCGAGGCGGTGTACCCGTTCACCGAGGCCGCCGCGGCCCACGAGCGCCTCGCGGCCGGTGGCGTCCGGGGCGGCGTGGTGGTCACCCCGTGACCGGCCAGCCCGTGGTTCGGAACCCGGCCGGGTGCGAGGCGCGGCCGGGTTCCGGACCACGGGCTAGGCGTCCCCCTCGGCCAGCCGGTGTGCGGCGTCGCGCCCCGCACCGGCGGCCCGGCTCAGGAAGTCGGCGACCAGCTCCAGTTGCTCCTGGTCGTATCCGGCGCAGATCTCGTCGAGCGCGGTGTTCATCCCGGTGTAGAGGCCGTACATCTCCCGGGTCCGCTCCGGGGACGCCCGGAGCAGCACCGCCCGCCGGTCCCGGTCGTCGCGCTCCCGGGCGATCCAGCCGGCGCGTTCGAGCCGGTCGAGGACGCCGGTCAGGGTGGCCGGGTGCACGCCCGCGAGCCGGGCCAGCGCGGACGGGCTCAGCGGTCCGGTCCGGCTGATCAGATCGAGACAGTCCAGGTCGCCGTCCCGGACCGCGACCCGGTTGCCGACCTGACGGTTGAGGGCGGCGAGCTCGGTCCGCAGGTCCCGCACGGAGTCCTTGATCCGCGTCGTGACGCGACGGCGGTCACGGGGCTCGCCAGATGATACGGAACCCATATAGTATCCATCTCGAAGTAGATCGTATGACTCTCATACGATACGGCCTGGAGAGGATTCGTCATGTTCCTGATCACCGGAGCCACCGGCACCATCGGCCGCGCCGTCACCCGCCTGCTGCTCGCGCGGGGCGCCGAGGTCACCGCCGTCACCCGCGACCCGGACGCCGGCCTGCCGCCCGCCGTCCGGCGGATCCACCCGGACGACCTCACCGGACTCGGCACCCTGGAGGGGGTGCTGATCAGCCCGCGCGCGACCGCCGGCACGCTCGGGGACGTCCTCGCCCGCAAGGCGGAGCGGGCCGTCCTGCTCTCCGCCGTCACCGTCCAGGAGCCCGCCGGGTACGCCCGGTTCCGCGAGGAGTTCCAGCGCGCCGAACGGGCCGTGCTCGAGACGGCCCCGGCGTGGACCGTGCTGCGCTGCACCGACTTCGCCGCGAACGCCCTCTCCTGGGCGGGCCGGATCCGCGCCGGGGCGGGCGTGCACGGCGCCTACGCCGGCGCCCGGACCTCGACCGTGGACGAACGCGACGTCGCCGCCGTCGCCGCACTGGCCCTGACCGAACCGGATCACGCGGGCCACACCTATGTGCTCACCGGCGAGGAGTCCCTGACCCAGGCGGACAGGGTCGCGGCGATCGGTGCCGCGATCGGCCGGCCGCTGGAGTTCACCGAGGTGGCCCCGGAGGACGTCCGCCGCGGCCTGCTCGCGGCGGGACTGCCCGGCGAGGTCCCGGACCGCCTGCTCGGCAGCCTCGCCGACTACGCCCGCCGCCCCGGCCCGACCACCGACACCGTGCGCCGCCTGCTGGGCCGCCCCGCCACCACCTTCTCCCACTGGGCCGCCGACCACCGCGCCGCCTTCACCGCCTGAGGCTCAGCCCTCAAGCCCTCAAGCCCTCAAGCCCTCAAGCCCTCAAGCCTCAAGCCTCAAGCCTCAAGCCTCAAGCCCTCCGCCCGCGCCGCCCGCGGTGACGCCGGGCGGTAGCGGAGCAGGACGCCCACGGTGAAAAGGCACACCACCACGCTCACCACATTGGCGATGATCAGCGGCAGGTCGTCGTGGAGGAGGCCGTAGAGCAGCCAGAGCACCGAGCCGATCAGCAGGATCGACGGCCAGGCGACCGAGGCGCCGGTCGCGTCGCGGTGACGCAGGACGATCCGCACCTGCAACAACGGTGACAGGGCCATGACCAGGGCCCAGCAGGTCGTCATCCAGGTGATGACAAGGCTCACGAACGACTCCGATCCACGGTGATCTTCGATCTACATCTCCTTCCGGTACGACGCCCGGGAGGCGCCGCGCACTCAGCGTGTGCGCGGCGTCACTCCCCTTTCGTGGGTGGTGTGAACCGGGCCACGCAGCGGGGTAGCGAGCCCCGTGGATGGCGTGGGAGTTTGTAACCCTGCTGTCCGTACCGGGGAGGGGTTTGCGATGTCGGCCGGTGATCTGCAGGTGGATAGGCCGCACTCGGCGCGGATCTACGACTTCCTCCTCGGGGGGCGGGACAACTTCGAGGCGGACCGGCAGGCGGCCGCCAAGATGCTGGAGCACACGCCGAACCTGCCGGTCTCGATGAAGGCGAACCGGCGGTTCATGGCGCGCGTCGTGCGGCACCTGGCCCGGGGCGGGATCCGGCAGTTCCTCGACGTCGGTACCGGGCTGCCGACCAAGCCGAACCTGCACGAGGTCGCCCAGGAGGTCGCGCCGGACGCCCGGGTCGTGTATGTCGACAACGATCCGCTGGTGCTCGTGCACGCGCGGGCGCTGCTCACCCCGACCGGGACCGGGTCGGTGGCGTACCTCGACGCGGATCTGCGGGAGCCGGAGACGGTCATCGAGTCGGACGCCGTGGTCAAGAGCTTCGACCTCGCCCAGCCCGTCGCGGTCACGCTGATCGCGGTGCTGCAGCACGTCACCGACGACGCGCTGGCCCGGCACGTCATCGACGAGCTGATGGCGCCGCTGGCGGCCGGGAGCGCGCTGGTGCTGTCGGTGGTGACCGTCGACAACGATCCGGACGCCGGGCCGGAGACCGTGCGCACCTACAACCAGCACGGCGTCCCGGCCGTGGCGCGCAGCCGGGCCGGGGTGGAGACCCTCTTCGGCGGGCTGGAGCTGGCGGAGCCCGGGGTGGTCCCGGTGCACCACTGGCAGCCCACGGACGAGGACCGGCAGGTGGACGACGCGTCCGTCTACGTGTACGGCGGGGTCGCCTTCAAGAAGTAGGGACGCCCCGGGCCGGCGGCCGGGGCAGACGCTGCACCCGGACAGCGGCCGCTGCACCCGATCAGCGGCCGCTGCACCCGGTCAGCGGCCGCTGCACCCGGTCAGCGGCTGCTGCAGACGTAGAGGCGGTTCCGGCCGGCGCGCTTCGCCGCGTAGAGGGCGGCGTCGGCCCGGGCGAGCAACTGCTCCGGGGGTTCGCTGCCGTTCCACTGGGCGGCGCCGGCCGAGAACGTCTGACCGAGCGGGGTCACCGCCTGCAGGCGTTCCATGATGATGTCGGCGTCGGCCAGCCGGGCGTGGTCGAAGATCGCGCCGAACTCCTCGCCGCCGTACCGGGCGATCAGGTCCTCCGGGCGCAGCTGGTCCCGCCAGGCGATCGCCGCGCCGGTGAGCAGGCTGTCGCCGCCCTGGTGGCCGTGCTCGTCGTTGTACCGCTTGAAGTGGTCCAGGTCGATGATGGCGACCACCACCGGGGTGCCGTGCCGGCGGGCTGCGGCGATCCGGCGGGACAGCTCCAGGTCCCACGCGCGGCGGTTCGGCAGGGTGGTCAGCGCGTCGACGTGCGCGACCGCCTCCAGCTGGCGGGCCTTGTCCTGCACCTGGCCGACCAGGTCCACCATCCGGAGCGCGACCAGCGCGAACAGGACGATGCACCCGATGCCGGCGGCGATCCAGTCGACCCGGCCGTGCTGCAGGACACCCTGGGCGAGCAGGAGCAGCGGGGCGGCCATGCAGGCCAGGTTGACCAGGAGCACCCGCCGCGGCGTCATCTCGGTGACCGGGCGGACCGGCTGGCCGGTGAGGTGGCGCATCGACGGGTGCAGGGCCGCCCCGGCCATCAGGAACGCCGCCAGCGAGGTCAAAGGCCTCATATCGTACGCGGAAAAGGGGTGGATCTTGGGAAGGAGCGTGGCCAGATGCCCCACGGTCTGCAGCAGCAACCCGACGCTGATCTGCCAGAACGCGGTGTTGTGCAGGCCACGGAGGGTGAAGAAGCGGACGAGCACGCCGGCCAGCAGCACGTCGCCGAACGGGAAGAGCGCCATCAGCGCGTCACCGGGCAGGGTGGTGTGCACGCGCAACAGCGGGGTGATCACCAGCAGCCAGCAGGCCAGGCCGAGACCGACACTGATCATCGCGGTGTCCAGCATTCCGGCCCGGTCCTGCCGCCACGACGCACCCCGGACGATGAGCAGCACGGCGACCGCCTCGAGCGGGAAGACGCTCAGGAACACGGCGAACGCCGCCACCGTCGCGCCGGCCGACCAGAGGAGCATGCCCAGCGTGGTGACGAGGCCGGCGGAGGCGAGCAGGAGCCAGGGCCCAGGGGGGCGGGGCCGGTTCAGCACCACGCCGCCGACCACCCCGGCGGTGAACAGCAGCGGCATGGCGAACGTCGTCAGCACACCGGCCGGGCTCGTCGCGCCGGTGAAACCCTGACCGACGCAGAACAGTACGGCGATCACCAGCCACGCCAGCCAGGGACGGATGCTGCGCACACGCCCGGTGACCACCGGTTCGGCGGCACGGATGACCGCCGCGTCGACCGGTTCCGCCCAGTCCGATTCTGCCCAGCCCGTGCCCTTCCGCAAGGAGCGCGCCACGTACGCCTCCTCATCCTCGCCGCGTCGCCGGAGTCCTCATCGGCAGCGATCGGCCCACTGGTAGAAAGCCTGACGAGATTGATGCAGGCCGGCCCGCACCGATTCTCGATCTTCGATTGAGCGGGTGCGGGCCTCGGGTCGCTCCGGGTTCACGATCACGCCCCACGGGGGCGCCGGGGATCCACGATCGCAGCCCGTGTCGTTCTTGCGCCCCTCCGACGGCCGCATACGCACACGATCATGGATCGTGCGCGCCCGCCGCCCCTGCGCGGGGTTGATCGCGTGCACCCGCGGCCCGGTCGGCGCCATTCGCGTGCACGCGCCGCCCGAACCGAGCCATTCGCGTGCACGCGCCGCCCGGCCAGCGCCGCCCGGCCAGCGCCGCCCGCGTGTGCGCTGGACTCGGGGGACGCCTACCGGGCCCACTCACGGCAACCCGGGGCGGTGCGGCGGTGCGGACAGCCCGGTGAGGTCTCACACGGAGGTCAGGAGGGCGGTGGTTCCGTGGAGGACGGTCAGCAGCGAGGCGCCGGCGATCATCGTCCACTTACGGTGGGTGAGGCCGATCGCGGCGTCGCCGAGCTGGGCCGCGGCCGCCGCGAGCAGCAGGGACGTGCAGGCCGGGCCGGGCCACAGCAGCGGTACGACGGCGGCGGCCAGCCCGAGGGGGACGCCGCGGACGGCGTACATCAGGCCGTGGAACCTCTCCCCGGCGGTGGGGGTGCCGCTGTCGCTGAGAGCGGCCGGGCGGAGGCCACCGATGACGGCGAACACCACACTGGCGGCGGCGCCCAGCGTGTTGAGGATCAGCAGGACGGTCACTGCGCGTACTCGGCGGAGGGCTCGGTGCCGTACTTGGTCCAGACCTCGGCGACCGTGTCGCGTGTCAGGGGCTGTCCGGATTCGACCATGTCCCTGAGGTCCCGGAAGTACTGCACGTACAGGTCCGGGGTGAAGGTGTTGAGCATGACGGCGGGCTCGGCGCCGGGGTTGGCGAAGGTGTGCGGCGCGCCCGGCGGGACCATCACCCAGGTGCCGGCCGGCGCGTCGCGGTCGTCCGCGCCGACGGTGAAGCGCACGGTGCCGCTGAGCACGTAGAAGCCCTCGTCGTGCTGGGCGTGCCGGTGCTGCGGCGGGCCGGGCGTGTGCGGCGGGATGACGATCTCCGCCAGGCCGAGCCGATGCCCGGTGTGACTGCCGTCCTCGAGGATCCGGACGCGCGACGGGCCGTTGACGATCAACTCGCCGTCGCCGGGCCCGACGATCTGCACCGCAACCATGTGAAGCCTCCCCTGTTCGGTGTCGCTCTCGGGACCGACCATACACGCTTCATGCGAGTTCACTCTCATGAGGAGAGTCAGCTTTCTTCGTGAGGGTCGAGCGGTATAGTGCGACGCATGCCGCGCACGAACCAGATGGAACGCACCCGGTCCGCGATCGTCGCGGCGGCCCGGGAGATCGCGGAGAGCGGCGCGGAGATCACCATGCCGGCGGTCGCCGCCGAGGCCCGGGTCTCCGAGGCCACGGCGTACCGGTACTTCCCCGACCTGGTCTCCCTCCTGCGCGCCGCGGTGACCGCTGACGATCAGCTCGCGGCGCTCCAGGCGGCGACCGAGGGCGTGACCGATCCGGTCGAACGCGCCGGCCGGGCCGCGGAGATCCTGGGCCGGGCGGTGCTGCGCCGGCAGGGCGCCGTACGCGCGGTCGTCGCCGCCTCGATCGCCCGGCCCTCGGCCGCGGCGGAGCGGCCGGTACGCCGGTTCGCGCTGATCGAGCACGCCCTGGCACCCTGGGCCGCCACGCACGACGGCGAGCAGCTGGCCCGCGACCTCGCCGTGGTGATCAGCGCCGAGTCGATGTTCACGCTGACCGATCTGTGCCGCCTCTCCCCCGACGAGGCGATCGCCAGCCTGGTCGCCACCGCCCGCCGGGTCACCGCGGCCGCGGTCCGTGCCGGATCCGGCGACCCGGCTCACTCGACGATCACGTAGGGACGGCGTGACCGGGGCACCGCCGTAGGCTCCCCGGCATGGTGGTTCCCCCTCCCGACGGCCTCAGCCTGGGCACCTGGCGGCGTGACCCGGGCACGGTGATCCGGCACGCGGTGTCGGTGCCGGCCGGGGACGCGGCGGAGCTGACCATCTTCGCCGAGTCGGAGACGCCCGGGATGGCGACCGACTGGCTGCCGCACTCGCACCCGATGCACGAGCTGGTCTGGGTCCGTGGCGGGACGCTGACCTCGCGGATCGGGCGGCGCCTGATCACCGTGCCGCCCGGGTTCGGGCTGTGGCTGCCGGCCGGGGTGGTCCACGGCGGGCGGCTGACCGCCGGCGCCGAGCTGCACGACGCGTTCTTCGCCCCCGAGCGGACGCCGGTCGCGTTCGCCGGGGCGATGCTGATCACGATGACGCCGCTGCTGGAGTCGCTGCTGTTCCGGCTGGCGCGCCGGGATCTCGACGCCGCGGCGCGGGCCCGGGCCGAGGCGGTGGTCTTCGACGTGCTGGAGCCCGCGGAGCGGCAGTTCTCGCTGGAGCTGCCCGGGGATCCGCGGATCGACCCGATCGCGCAGGCGCTGCTCGGGAATCCGTCCGACGACCGTGGCCTGCGCGAATGGGCGGCCGAGCTGGCGTTGAGCGACCGGACGATCACCCGGGCGTTCCGCGCGTCGACCGGGTTGTCGTTCGCCCAGTGGCGGCAGGCGCTGCGGGTGCACGAGGCGCTGGCGCTGCTCGCCGAGGGCACCGACGTGGCCGCGGTCTCCGAGCGTCTGGGGTACGCGCAGCCGAGCACGTTCATCGCCGCGTTCCGCCGGGTGATGAGGGTGACGCCCGGGGTGATGTCCCGAATCCCGTATCAGGTGTCCTGAGCACCGGATTGCCGACCAGGAAGATCATCATCTAGCCTCCGTTAGGCAAGGCAAACCTAACCCCAGGCTGCCTCGACCTGTGATGCGGAGCAATCGATGTCTGCGACCTTCGAGCCGGGGGCCGCGGTCACCCTTCGCGGTGAACGGCTGCTGCTCCGGTACGGCCGGACGGCCGTGGTCCACGGCGTCTCGGTCGAGCTGGCACCGGGCCGCGTGACGGCGCTCATCGGGCCGAACGGCAGCGGCAAGTCCACCCTGCTGCGGGCGCTCGCCCGGCTGCACCGGGTGGACGGCGGCGAGGTCACCCTGCACGCCGACGGATCGGCGCCGCGCGCGGTGTCCCTGCTCAGCGCCCGGCAGTTCGCCCGGGAGGTCACGCTCTTCGCCCAGTCCCGGCAGGCCCCCAACGGGCTCACGGTGGCCGAGGTCGTCGCGTTCGGCCGGCACCCGCACCGGCGGCGCTTCGCCGGACCGTCCGCCGCGGACCGCAGCGCCATCGACGGCGCGATGGAGGCGACCGGCGTACGGGAGATGGCGGAACGGCCCGTCGGCGAACTCTCCGGGGGTGAGATGCAGCGGGTCTGGCTCGCGGCGTGCCTGGCCCAGGAGACCGGCGCCGTGCTGCTCGACGAGCCGACGAACCACCTGGACCTGCGCTACCAGATCGAGACGCTCGACCTGGTCCGCGACCTCGCCGACGAGCGGGGCGTCGCCGTCGGCATCGTGCTGCACGACCTCGACCACGCCGCCCGGGTCGCCGACACCCTGCTGCTCATGCACGACGGGCGCATCCACGCCACCGGCGATCCCCTCGAGGTGCTCACCGCCGAGCACATCGGCGAGGTCTACGGCCTGCCCGTCGAGGTCGAGACCGACCCCCGGACCGGGCGCGTCCGCATCGATCCGATCGGACGTCATTCCGTACGCCAATCCGTACGCACGAAGAACCACCCAGGAGAGATACCCGCATGATCCCCCTTTCCCGCCTCGCGGCCGGCGCGACCCTGTTCGCCGTCGCCGCGTCGGTCACCGCCTGCGGCACCACGACCGTGGAACCCGCCGCCGAGAGCTCCTCCGCGCCGGTCTCGCAGACCTGCGCGAACGACACCACGTCGACCGCGACCGGCCCGGTGTCGATCACCGACGGTGTCGGCCGCAAGGTCGAGCTGGCCAAGCCCGCGTCCCGCGTCGCCGTCCTGGAGTGGCAGCAGACCGAGGACGTCATGACGCTCTGCCTCAACCCGGTCGCGGTCGCCGACCCCGAGGGCTACGCCACCTACGTCAAGGCCGAGACGCTCCCCGCCGACGTGGTCGACGCCGGTGACCGCGGCGAGCCCGACCTGGACGCGCTCTACGGGACGAACCCCGACCTGATCATCGTGGAGGCGTTCAAGGCCGACGACGAGATCCTCACCAAGCTGGAGAAGCGCGGCGTCCCGGTGCTCGCCACGGTCGGCGCGAACGCCTCCGGCCAGATCGCCAACATGAAGAACGTCTTCTCGATGATCGCCGCGGCCACCGGGCGCACCGAGCGGGCCGACCAGGTGCTCCAGCAGTTCGACGAGCACCTCGCCGCCGCCAAGGCGAAGGTCGCCGCCGCGAACGTCACGACCGGTCCCTTCCTCTTCTTCGACGGCTGGATCGAGGGCGGCAACGTCGTCATCCGCCCGTACGGCAAGGGCGCGCTCTTCACCGAGCTCGGCGAGCAGCTCGGCCTCACCGCCGCGTGGACCGACGAGATCAACAAGACGTACGGCAGCGGCGGCGTCGACCCGTCGTACGGCCTCGCGCAGACCGACATCGAGGGCCTGACCGCCGTCGGCGACGCCACGCTGTTCTACTCGGACGACGAGACCGCCGAGAGCTACGTCAAGGAACTGGTCAAGAGCCCGATCTGGGCCAAGCTCCCGGCCGTCACCGAGGGTCGCGCGTACGCCTTCCCCGCGGGCGTCTGGGGCGCCGGCGGCCCGAAGTCGAACGAGGACGCGATCGACGCCTACGTGAACATCCTCACCACCAAGTGATCGACACCCGCGCGCCGCGGTCGCTGCCCACCACCGGGCTCGGCCGCGGCGCGAGCGGGGCCGCCGTCCTGGCCGTCCTGCTCGCCGCCGTGTTCCTGACCGGCCTCTGGCACATCACGCAGGGCACCTCCGGCATCGGTTTCACCGACCTTCTCCGGTACGTGTTCGGCGCGCGGGAGAGCGTCGGCGGAGTACCGGTCGCCGACGTGCTGACCGGATCCCGCCTGCCCCGCCTGGCCGCCGGGGTCGCGGTCGGCATCGCGCTCGGCTCGGGCGGCGCGCTGCTCCAGTCGGTCACCCGCAACCCGCTCGCCGCACCGGACACCCTCGCCGTCACCGCCGGCTCGTACTTCGCGCTCTGCGTGGTCGCCGCCTTCAACCTCGCGGTCCCGCTCTGGGCCTCCGGCGCGGTCGCCTTCGGCGGTGGCCTGCTCGCCGCCGCCCTCGTACTCGGCCTGGTGGGCAGCGCCGCGGGCATCGGCTCGACCCGGCTGATCCTGGCCGGCTCCGCGGTCGCGATGGCCCTCGACGCCGCCACCGCGATGCTGCTCATCCTCTTCAAGGAGAACACCACCGGCCTGTACGCGTGGGGCAGCGGCTCCCTCGCGCAGCTCAACATCGACGCCGCCGGCCGGGCCGCCCCGGTGATCGTGGTCGTCCTCGCCGTCGCCCTGCTGCTCGCCCGCCGCCTCGACGTGCTCGGCCTCGGCGACGACGCGGCCGCCTCGCTCGGCGTGCCGGTCCGCTCCACCCGCCTCGTCGCGATCCTCTGCGCCGTCCTGCTCACCAGCATCTCCGTCACGCTGGCCGGGCCGATCGCCTTCATCGGGCTGGCCGCGCCGGTCGCCGTACGCCTCGCCGCCGACCGGATCGGGGTCCTGTCCCGGCACGCGTTCCTGATCCCGGCCTGCGGTCTGGCCGGCGCGCTCCTCGTCCTGCTCGCCGACGTCGTGCTGCGGGCCGTCCTCGGTGCCCAGGCCGCCGCGTCGATCCCGACCGGCATCCCCACGTCCCTGCTCGGGGCCGTGGTCATCGTGATCCTGGCGCTCCGGCTGCGGGACGTGGGCTCGGGGGGCCTGGCGCACCGTGCACAGGTCGCCGTCCGGTCCCGGGCGCGCTTCGTCACCGTCGTGGTCGTCGCCGCCGTGCTGCTGGCCGGCGCGATCGTCGCCGGGCTGCTCGTGGGTAGCCTGATGTTGCGTACCGGAGACGTCGTCCTCTGGCTGCAGGGCGCGGCGCCGAACCTGATCTCCCTCGCCCTGGACGACCGTGCTCCCCGGGTCGCGGCGGCCGTCGCCGCCGGCGCCGCCCTCTCCCTGGCCGGAACCGTCGTGCAGGGCACCGTGCGCAATCCGCTCGCCGAACCGGGTGTCCTCGGCATCACCGCCGGGGCCGGGCTGGGCGCGGTGATCGTGGTGACGTCGTCGATGTCCGGCGGGCGCCCCACGCTGATCGGGACCGCGGTCGCCCTGGGACTCGCGACGTTCGGGCTGATCGCCCTGCTGGCCTGGCGCGGCGGGATCCTCCCGGACCGGTTCCTGCTGATCGGGATCGGGTGCGGGTACGCGCTCAGCGACATCAGCACGTTCCTGCTGCTGCGGGCCGACCCGTGGGACACGCCGCGGATCCTGACGTGGCTCTCCGGCACGACGTACGGCCGGACCTTCGGCGACGTCGTCCCGGTGCTCGTCGTCCTCGTACTGGCCACTCCCCTGGTGCTGAGCATGCGGCGGGAACTGGATCTGCTCGCCGTCGACGAGGACACGCCGCGGGTCTTCGGGGTCCGCCGCGAGGCGGTCCGGCTGGGGCTGCTGTCGATCGCGGCGGTCGCGGCGGCGGTGAGCGTGGTCGCGGTCGGGGTGATCGGGTTCGTGGGGCTGGTCGCACCGCACATCGCCCGCAGCCTGGTGGGCGTCCGGCACGGCCGGATCGTCCCGGCCGCGATGCTGATCGGCGGCCTGCTGGTCGGCGTGGCCGACGCCGTGGGGCGCACGGTGATCGCGCCGTCCCAGATCCCGGCGGGGCTGATGATGGCCCTGATCGGCGCCCCGTACTTCGTCTGGCTGCTGCGCCGCTCCCGCGTCTGAGGGGGAGCGGCGCGCACCCGCACCCGTCAGCGGGCGGTCGCGCGGGCCAGTTCGTCCCAGACCAGGTCGGTCCGGAACGGCGGCAGCGGCAGGTCGCCGCCGAGAGACGTCCAGCCGCGCTGCCACCACGCCACGCTGAGCACCGGGCGCAGACCGAGCAGGGTGGCCGCGACGATCTGGCAGCGCACCAGGAGCAGACTCGCCCCCAGGCCGTCCAGATCCATCATCCCGCCCTGCTGGCAGGCCCGGGCCGTCTGCTCGGCCACGTGCTCCATCTCGGTGTAGGCGACCAGCCCCGGCGCGTCGGTGACCCTGTACTCCATCGCGGAGTCGAGCACCACCCCGGTGTCCACCGGCTGGAAGACGACGTCGCCCGGAGTGACGATCAGCGGCCACGTCCGCCGCTGATCACCCAGCACGAACTCCACGGCCGGATCCCCGGTCGGTGAGACGATCCGCCGGTGCCGCTGCACCTGACCGGCCTTGATGTGCACCGTGTCACCGATGGCGGGCACCTGGATGCTGAGCCGGTCGGCCAGCGCCCCGACCCGGATTCCCGGCAGGTCCCGCAGAACCGCCACTGCCTCTGACATCTCCATCATGGCCTCCCCGTTCCGCCGGTCACACCCGGCGCCGCGCATCCCGGTGCCGGGATCCCGTCCCGGCGACGGGATCGACGTGTGACCCTACGTGGCCGGATCATCGGGGTGCGACCGAGCCCGCCCGCGGCCCACACGCCGGGTCGGTGCCTCGGCGGGCCGTTCCCCGCCGACGGGACCGCGCCGCGCCGGTGACCCCTCACTCCCCGGCATCCGGCCCTCCCACCGGCCCCCGTGGACGACCGTGTCGAGCGGGGGTGCGGCGGGGTCATCCGGTGAGTCCGGCGTGGGGGAAGGGCGGTGGTGACGACCGGCGCGTCGACGACGGCCTCCTCGACCGCCGCCCACCCGCGCCCGGCCCACCGGAACTCCTTGAAAGGTGAAGTTTTCCATCCCGTCCGGCGACGTTTTCTTCTCCCTCGCAGCGCCGGGCAACGAGGATTTCAACAGCGACGCCGGTCACCCTGCAACCTTTGACGGCGAATTATTCCTGTGAATCATCCACAGAAAAGTCTACCGGCTTCGAGAGCTGCGTAAACGAGATTGTCAACAATGCAGACGGCGGGTTGAGGCCACTCTCGACAGCCGAGAAGGCACTGCTCATAGGCGTCGCCCGGCCCGAGATCACGGCTAGCAACCACCTGTGAATTGCTATGGATAGCCTTAATAGAACCTGAAAACCTTGCGTGCGGACCGAGACGTTGACAATCATGATGCCCGCAACGCGGACAACCGGCCCATGGCGTGATCTCCGCACCATCGCCTCTTTCCGCATCGCATTCGACCTTTCTCCGACGCCAGTTGAATGCTCGCTGGCCGACGCCGAAAGGCCGCTCTCATCCCATCCTCATTTCAGGGAGTGCAATGACTGACCAAGAGGTCACCGAGGCCCGTCCCGGCAAGCGCCGGTGGCCCGTGATCGCCTCCGGCATCGTGGCCGTGGCCCTCGTCGGCGCGGGTGTCACCGTCGCCAACGCGGACGTCGTCCCGGGCCGCACCGGTAACGCCCGCCCGAGCCACGCGACGGCCGGAGCCACGACCGCCACCACGACCGCGGCGGCCACCACGACCGCGACCACGACGGCGACCACGGCCGGTGTGAGCGACGTCGTCACCGCCGCGGACGCGTTCACCGCCACGCTCAGCACCACCCAGCAGGCCTCGGTCCTGCTCGACTTCACCGAGGCGAACGCGACCGCCTGGTCGAACCTGCCGTGCGGCTCGTCCTGCCGCGTCGGCATCCAGTTCAGCACCCTGTCCACCGCCCAGCTCACCGCGGCCGAGGCCGTGCTGGCGGCGGCCACCGGCACCGGAACGGGCACCGGCTTCGACCAGATCAGCCAGATCCTGGCCGCCGACGACGTGCTCGGCGAGACCGCGAGCGGATACAGCAGCGGGAACTACTTCCTGGCCTTCCTCGGTACACCCTCCACCACCGGCACCTGGCAGCTGCACTTCGGCGGCCACCACCTCGCCGTCAACATCACGTACGTCGACGGCGAGGTCGCCGGGGCCAGCCCGTACTTCGTCGGCGTCGAACCGAAGAGCTGGACCGAGGACGGCACCACCTACGAGCCGCTCGCCGAGCAGTCCGACGGCGTGCTGGCCGTACTCTCCAGCCTGAGCAGCACCCAGCTGGCCTCGGCCAAGCTGTCGCAGACCTTCAGCGACGTCCTGCTCGGCCCGGACGAGGACGGCCAGTTCCCGTCGACCAAGGCGGGCCTGGCGGTCAGCGGCCTCTCGGACACCCAGAAGGCGCTGGTCCTGACCGCGATCGAGGCGTGGGTCGAGGTGGCCGACGACGACACCGCGGCGTCCCTGCTGGACACGTACTCCTCGGAGCTCGACGAGACCTACATCGCCTACTCCGGCAACACCACGCTGACCGCGCAGGGCGACTACTTCCGCATCGACGGCCCGAGCGTCTGGGTCGAGTTCGTCTGCCAGAACGGCGTCGTCTACTCCAGCCAGATCCACTACCACTCCGTCTACCGCGACCACACCCGGGGAGTGTCAAGAAAACGGTGTAACTCGATTTTTTGAAGGTCAGTTACGGCCTGTGGTGAGGCGTCCTTCGAAGGCAAGGTCGAAGGCGTTGAG
>NZ_JBFAYF010000083.1:0-31305 GCF_040681165.1 Actinoplanes sp. NPDC051851
AACGCCTGGTCACCCGCAAGATCCTCACCGAAAATGAACCGGGCATATTCACCCTCAACCCACCGAATCGGACCTAACCTTTCCTACCGCCCTCTGAGATGAGCCCCGATGGAGCTTTGTCGATCATGCCGCCGCCCGACTCGGCACACGCGGTCATCGCCAGTCGGTTGCTCGCCTGGCTCATCGTGGCGGGGTGGCCCGCCGAGCAGGTCCTGCAGACCTCGCCCGAGCAGCATCTGCCGGTCGCCGGCTGAGGCACCGGCTCAGTCGTCGAGGTGGCGCAGGGAGTCCCGGACGGCCGCGACGCTCGGGTCGTCGAGGGCGGTCAGGAGCCGCTCCGCCTCCGTCCACGCGATGCGGGCCTCGGCGGGCCGGCCGGCCGCGGCGTACGAGTCGCCGAGGTGTACCAGCAGGTCGGCGACGAACAGCTCGTGCTCCATGGTCCGGGCCAGCGTGAGGCCGTGCTGGTAACAGTCGATGGCCTCGGCGTGGTGACCGAGATGGTGGTGGGCGTACCCCAGGCTGTCCCAGGCACCGGTGGCGCCGTGCAGGTCGGCGTCCGCCTCGAAGATCTCCAGCGCCTGCCGGCAGTACGACAGCGTGTGCTCGAACTCGCCGAGCAGCGCGTGGTACCACCCGATCGCGTTGAGAGCCTCGGCCCGCCCGGTCCGGTCGTCGGCACCGGTGAAGAGCGCCAGGGCCTGCCGGGCGTGCTCGAGGGCGGTCGCGGGCTGCTTCCGCCGGCCCCACAGGTATGCGAGGTTGTGCTCGGTGTGTGCCTGACCGGTGTGGTCGCCCACCATGGTGAAGAGCTCCAGCGCGCGATTCAGGTTGTCGTCCGCCTCGACGTCGCGGCCGAGCCGGATATCGGTCTGCGCCAGACCACGGTGGCCGTGAGCGTGCGCCCGCAGGTCGCCGAGGCGGTCCGCGCACTCGATGGCGGTCTGCCAGGCCGCGGCCTGATCGTGCAGATGGCCCTTCCGGGCGGTATAGGTGTGCAGCGACCAGGCGAGCTGCCAGGCGAGCCGGTCGAGCCCCACCTCGGCGGCCTGCCGCAACGCGGCCACCAGGGCGGGACGGTGCTCGCCGTACCAGGCCATCGCGGTGCTGTGGTCCTTGAGCCGCTCCGGGCGGACGTCGGCGGCCGGCTCGCCGAGGGGCAGCAGGATGGGTTCGCGGGCCGGGTTGATCAGGCGATCCGCCGCGTACGCGGTGTGCGTGTAGTGATCGAGCAGGCGGATGGTGGCCGACCGGCGAACGTCCGGCGCGTCATCGCGGCGGGCGAGTTCGGCGGCGTACTCGCGCAGCAGGTCGTGCTGGCTGTACCGGCCGAGGTCGTACTCGGTCACCAGGCTCGCACGAGTCAGCTCGCGCAGGGGTCCGCGCAGCTCCTGCTCCGGCAACCCGGCCAGACTGGTCAGCGCGGGGACGTCGAAGTCGGGTCCGACGGCGAGCCCGAGCAGCCGGAACAGTCGTGCGGCGGGCGCGCTCAGGGCGGCGTACGACCAGGAGAGCACCGCCCGCAGGTCGCCGGCCGGGTCGCCGACCTCCAGCGCGGTCAGTCGGTCACCGGCCCGGCTGAGCTCGGCGGCGAGCGCCGTCAGCGGAAAGTCCGCCTGCCGGGTCCGGGCCACGGCGATGCTCAACGCCAGTGGCAGCCGGGCGCAGGCCGCGATGACCTGATCGAGTGCGTGGCGTTGCGCGACGGCCCCCGGGCCGAGCCGGTTGGTCAGCAGCTCCTCGGCCTCCACCCAGGACAACAGGCCCAGCGGTACGGTGGACGCGCCGTCGGTCAGCAGGCCGGTCAGCTGGGCCCGGCTGGTCACCACCACGACGACGGTGGCGGTGCCCGGCAGCAACGGCCGGACCTGCTCGGCGTCACGGGCGTTGTCCAGCACCAGGAGGATCCGCCGGCCCGCCACGATGCTGCGATACAGGGCGGCCTGTGCGTCGAGGCCGGCCGGCACCCGCTCGGATGCGACGCCCAGCGCGTCGAGCAGGCTGCGGAGTGCCTCCTGCGGTGAGACGACCTGTCCGGTGGGGTCGAAGCCGCGCAGCCTGACGAAGATCTGGCCGTCCGGGAAACGGGACCGCACCGTGTGGGACCAGTGCACGGCGAGGGCGGTCTTGCCCACCCCGGCGGTGCCGGACACCACCGTGACGGCCATCGCCGTCTCCTCGAGCAGGCCGTCCAGGGTGCGCAGTGCCGCGGCACGTCCGGCGAAGCCGGGGACGTCCGCCGGGAGCTGGGCCGGCACCACGACGGTGACCGGTACTCCGGCCGCAGCCTTGGCGGTCTCCCGCGGCGCCACCGGTTCCCCGCGCAGCATGGTCTGGTGCAGTGTCTGCAGGGCGGCGCTGGGATCGGCGCCCAGCTCGTCCGCGAGCCGGCCGCGGAACTCGGCGTAGTACGCCAGCGCTTCGGCGGGCCGGCCGACGGCCGCATAGGCACGGATCACCACATCGGCCAGCGGTTCCGTCAGCGGGTGGTCGCCGGCGAGCTCGACCAGCGGCCCGAGCACGGCGAGCGGGTTGCCGGCCCGCAGCTCGGCGAGCCCCCACGCCACCGTGGCGTCGAGATACACCTCCTCGTACGCGCGGCGGCAGCGCTCCACCCAGCCGCCCTTCAGCCCGTCGAACGGCGCGGCCCGCCACCACCCGCGGGCGGTCCGCAGCAGCGTCAGCGCGGTGGACGGGTCGGCGCCGCGGGCCCGCCGGACGTGATCGGCGAACCGGAGGACGTCGACGCGTTCGGGCGCGATGTCGAGGACGTAGCCGCTGGAGCGGCGCAGCAGGCTGGCCGGTGGCGTGCCCGCAGCGTCGGTCAGCAGCCGTCGCAGGTGGGTGATGTGCACCTGCAGAACCCGGGCCGCCGCGGCCGGCGGCTCGTCCCACACCCGCGCGGCGAGAGCGTCGATGGTGACCGGGCGTCCGGCATCGACAGCCAGGGCCGCCAGCGTGTGCCGTCGCTGCGGTGGACCTATCTCGACCGGCCGGCCGTCCGCCCAGATCTCCACCGGACCCAGCAGGCGGACCTCCACCACGCTCTCCCGTCCTCGAACGTCTGCTCATCACCGAGGGCCCACCGCCGCCGCCACGCCGCGGGACCTCGGCGACAGCATTTCATTAGCCGTACGCGGTCATGCTCGGTGGCAGAGAGTATCGAGCAGGCCACCGGAAGGCGAGGCGGGGGAATCCGTGGACGGGTCGAGCCATGAGATACGGGGGTGGCTCGGCCCTGTCTCCGTACTTGAAGAGGTATGAGGAGGCACGGCTCCGTCAGCCACCTGCTGTGTCCAGAGGCGACCGTCCGCCCGCGTAACGAGCTGAGGAAGGTGACGTACGCCGGACCTGATGATCGATCGAGGAGGTGTCTCGCGGCTATTGACCGATGGGCGTCCAAAGACGGTCGACCGGCATGACGTGGATGCGGTCCTCGTAGGTGAATGACCTCAGTCCTGTGCTGAGCGCGACTCCGGCGATGAACCTGTCGCCGAGTGCGTCGCGTAGCTTGCGGAGGCCTTTGAGGTCGGTGCCCGCGACGCGTTCGTTCGCCTTCACTTCGAAGGCGAGGACTTGGCCGTCATCAAACTCGATCACGTAATCGACTTCGTCGCCGTCGTGGGTGCGCCAGTGTCCTGTGGAGACCTGCTCGTCCATCCAGGAGACGTGCTTGCGAAGCTCGCCGACGACGAACGTTTCGAGGAGATGGCCGAATTCCGCCAAGGCAGTCGGATCGAGGGTGGTGAGCTTGGCCGGCGAGATTCGCATGAGCCGAGCGGCCACGCCGGTATCGATGACATGCACCTTCGGGGAAGCGGCGGACCGCGAACGTAGCGTCTTGCCCCAAGCGGGAAGTCGGTCGATGAGGAAGAGGTCCTCGAGGAGCCGAACGTAGTCCTCGATGGTTTTGCGCTCCGCCGTGAGCCCCTGGGATAGGTTGGTCAGGTTCAGTACCTGTGCGGTTCGCCCGGCAATCCGGCCCAGAAGCTCGCGCAACATGGTGCGCTGGCGAATTCGGACCAGTTCGATGGCGTCGCGTTCCAAAGACTGACGGATGTAATCATCGAACCATCGGTCGCGGGCGGTGCCTACGCGACGCAAGGCCAGCGGGAATCCTCCGGCACAGAGCCGGTCGACGTATTCGGTTCGGACGGTCGTGGAGGACGGCCGGGCTGCGACGGCCGCATCGGGATCTGCTCGGAGCGCAGGTAGGAAGTCCTCGCGGGCGCCGTCGATCTCCCCTTGCGACAGCGGCCAGATGGTCATCGAGTGAAGTCGGCCGGTGAGGGCCTGCGCCGTGCGGGGCAGCGCGTCCTGACGAGTTGATCCGGTCAGCACGGCTGTGCCCGGCAGAGTGCCTTCGTGGTTGAGCCGTGCCTTCAGCGCGTCGAGTATCTCCGGGGCGTGCTGATATTCGTCCACGCACAGCAGGCCTTGCGTCGAGACTGCTGTCTGCGGGTTGGCCACCACGGCATCACGAATAGCCGGATCGTCCAGGTCCAGAACGGGCGCGCCCTGAGCGCGGGCCAGGGTCCTCAGGACCGTGGATTTACCGACGGAACGCGGGCCGTGCAAGGCGATGACCGGCTCTACCTGGAGCAGGTCATCGAGCAGTGCGGAGACGCGCCGTTCCGCGATGCCGTCGAGTGATCCGGGCACCCTGTCTCCTCGATTGCTGTGAAGTACCAAATCTCGAAAGTCCAAGATACTAAAATCCGAGCAAGCAAACTACCAAAATTCGAGGCCGCCGGATACCAAAATTTGAGGTGCCGTGGTGCGTGGGTCGCGCATACCGGCGAGGCAACCGACGGAGCCGAGTCGTGCCTCGTCCTGCTACCGCGGCTGTGAGAAGGTTGTCCCATGAACCGGCTGGGCAGTGCGACCTCGCCCTACCTCCTTCAGCACGCCGCCAACCCCGTTGACTGGTGGCCGTGGGGAGATGACGCATTCGCGGAGGCCAGGCGACGAGACGTACCTCTGCTGATCTCAGTAGGGTATTCGAGTTGTCACTGGTGTCATGTCATGGCGCACGAGTCCTTCGAGGACGACGCTGTGGCCGCGATCCTCAACGAGGGGTTCGTGGCGATCAAGGTGGACCGGGAGGAGCGGCCCGACGTCGACGCCGTCTACATGACCGCGACGCAGGCGATGACCGGGCAGGGCGGCTGGCCGATGACCGTCTTCGCCACCCCGGACGGGGAGCCGTTCTACTGCGGCACCTACTTTCCGAAGGCGCAGTTCACCCAGCTCCTCGGGTCGGTCTCCACCGCATGGCGGGAGCAGCGGGAGGACGTACTCAAGCAGGGGTCTGCCGTCGTGGAAGCCGTCGGTGGGGCGCAGCTCGTCGGTGGGCCGACCGCGCCGATCTCGGCCGGGCTGCTGGAAGCCGCCGCGACCGGGCTGGAGAAGGAGTACGACCAGGAGTACGGCGGGTTCGGCGGCGCGCCCAAGTTCCCGCCGCACATGAACCTGCTCTTCCTGCTCCGGCACCACGAGCGCACCGGGTCGGCGCCGGCACTGGAGATCGTCCGGCACACCGCGGAGCAGATGGGGCGGGGCGGCATCTACGACCAGCTGGCCGGTGGGTTCGCCCGGTACGCGGTCGACGGCACCTGGACCGTGCCGCACTTCGAGAAGATGCTCTACGACAACGCGCTGCTGCTCCGGGCGTACACCCAGCTGTGGCGGCTGACCGGGGACGGCTTCGCCCGCCGGATCGCCGACGAGACCGCGGAGTTCCTGCTGCGCGACCTGGCCACGCCGGCCGGTGGGCTCGCCTCGGCGCTGGACGCGGACACCGACGGCGTCGAAGGACTGACGTACGCGTGGACGCCCGCCGAGCTGGCCGAGGCGCTCGGTGCGGAGGACGGCGCGTGGGCCGCCGACCTGTTCCGGGTCACCCCGGCGGGCACCTTCGAGCGCGGGACGAGCGTGCTGGTGCTGGCCCGGGACATCGACGCCGCCGATCCGTCGCTGATCACCCGCTGGCGGGACGTGCGTGCCCGCCTGTTCGCCGCCCGTGCCCGACGCCCGCAGCCGTCCCGCGACGACAAGGTGGTCGCGTCCTGGAACGGGCTGGCGATCACCGCGCTGGCCGAGCACGGTTCCCGGGACGCCGCGATCGCCCTGGCCGAGGTCCTCGCCGAACGTCACCTGGTCGACGGCCGCCTGCGCCGGGTCTCCCGCGACGGTGTGGCCGGGGCTCCGGCCGGGGTGCTGGAGGACTACGGCTGCGTGGCCGAGGGGTTCCTCGCCGTACATCAGCTCACCGCCGACCCGCGCTGGCTGGACCTGGCCGGTGAGCTGCTCGACGTGGCGCTGGCGCACTTCGGGACCGGGCAGGGCGGCTTCTACGACACCGCCGACGACGCCGAGAAGCTCCTCACCCGGCCCGCCGACCCGACCGACAACGCGACCCCGTCCGGCCTGGCGTCGATCTGCGCGGCCCTGGTCACGTACGCGGCCTTGACCGGCGAGACGTCCTACCGCGAGGCCGCCGACGCCGCGCTCGCCACCGCCGGGCCGCTGATCGACGGTCACCCGCGGTTCGCCGGCTACTCCGCCACGGTCGCCGAGGCCGCGCTGACCGGCCCGTACGAGATCGCCATCGCCACCGACGACCTCGACAGCCCGCTGATCGGGGTCGCCCACCGCGCGGCACCCGCCGGTTCGGTGATCGTCGCCGGCGAGCCCGACCGCCCCGGCATCGCGCTCCTGGCCGGCCGTCCGATGATCGATGGCCGCCCCACCGCCTACGTCTGTCGCGGCTTCGCCTGCGACCTCCCCGTCACCTCACCCCAGGACCTGATCTCCCGCTTTCCGGCTTCTCCGGGTACGCCCTGAGCAGGCGGCCACCCGGCACCGGAGGTGGCCGGTGGGCTGGATAGGCTGGTGGGGCGATGGATACCCGAACCGGTCTGCCAGTAGTCGGCATGGTGGGGGGCGGGCAGCTGGCCCGGATGACCCACCAGGCTGCCATTTCCCTCGGTCAGTCACTGCGCGTGCTCAGCGTGACGGCTGACGACAGCGCCGCGCTCGTCGCGGCGGACGTGCCGATCGGCACGCACACCGATCTCGCCGCTCTGCGGGAGTTCGCCAAGGGGTGCGATGCCGTCACCTTCGACCACGAGCAGGTGCCGACCGAGCACATCGCGGCGCTCGAGGCCGAGGGTGTGAAGGTGTTCCCGGGGTCGAAGGCGCTGGTCTTCGCCCAGGACAAGGGCATGATGCGGGAGCGTCTGGCGGAGCTGGGCGCGCCGGTGCCCCGCTGGCGGAGGGTGAGCTCGGCCGCCGAGATCGAGGAGTTCGCGGGCGGGAGCTGGCCGGTGGTGGCCAAGGCGACCCGCGGCGGCTACGACGGTCGCGGCGTGTGGATGGTCGGGTCGCGGGAGGCCGCGGACGATCTGGTCTCCACCGGGATCCCGCTGATCGTCGAGGAGAAGGTCGCACTCCGGCGGGAGCTGGCCGCGCTGGTCGCGCGCTCGCCGTTCGGGCAGGTCGCGGCGTACCCGGTGGTGGAGACCGTGCAGCGGGACGGCATCTGCGTCGAGGTGCTCGCGCCGGCGCCGGGGCTCTCCGACGAGCGCGCGCTGGCGGCGCAGCAGCTCGCCATCGATCTGGCGAACGAGCTCGGCGTGGTCGGGCTGCTCGCGGTCGAGCTCTTCGAGACCGCGGACGGCATCGTGGTGAACGAGCTCGCCATGCGGCCGCACAACTCCGGGCACTGGAGCATCGAGGGCGCGCGGACCTCGCAGTTCGAGCAGCACGTCCGGGCGGTGCTGGACTACCCGATGGGCTCCACCGAGCTGACCGCGCCGGTCGTGGTGATGGCGAACGTGCTCGGCGGCGAGCCGGGCGGGATCAGCATCGACGAGCGGCTGCACCATCTGTTCGCGGCGGATCCGGGCGCGCGGGTGCACCTCTACGGCAAGCAGGTCCGGCCGGGCCGGAAGATCGGGCACGTGACCGTGCTCGGCGACGATCTGGCGTCGGTGCGCGCGCGGGCCGCGCGTGCCGCCAAGTGGCTTCAGGAAGGCGAGTAATGGCACCGCAGGTCGGCATCATCATGGGCAGCGACTCGGATTGGCCCACCATGGAGGCCGCCGCGGTCGCGCTCGCCGAGTTCGACGTGCCGTTCGAGGTCGGCGTGGTCTCCGCGCACCGTACGGTGCACAAGATGGTCGACTACGCCGAGCAGGCGGCCGGCCGGGGGATCAAGGCGATCATCGCGGGTGCCGGCGGGGCCGCGCACCTGCCGGGCATGGTGGCGGCGCTGACCCCGCTGCCGGTGATCGGCGTCCCGGTGCCGCTCAAGCACCTGGACGGGATGGACTCGCTGCTCTCCATCGTGCAGATGCCGGCCGGCGTCCCGGTGGCGACGGTGTCGATCGGCGGCGCCCGGAACGCGGGCCTGCTCGCCGTCCGCATCCTCGGCGCGTCCGACCGTTCGCTGCAGGAGAAGATGGCGGCGTTCCAGAAGAGCCTGGAGAAGCTCGTCGGGGAGAAGGACGACGCGCTCCGCGCCAAGCTGCTCGGCTGAGCTGTCTGGCCTCGCTCCGCTCGGCGGCATTTCGCCCCGGGAAGTCGATGCCGAGTGCACCGAAAACGGCCCCGCTTGGCTCGCCGTTTTCGGCACCCTCGGCATCGACGGGCAAAATGCGACTTTGGTCGCACTCAGCCCAGATCCGTCCCGTTCTCCTAGCGCATTCGGGAGACGACGTCGCGGAGCTCCTGGGTGCGGCGGCGGCTCTCGCTGGTCGCGCCGAGGAAGAGCAGGATCACGCCGACCGGGATCAGCATCAGCCAGGGGCCGCCCACGCTGACCGCGAACTTCAGCGCCGCGATCACCGTGGCGACCGTGCCGACCACCACCGGGGCCTGCTGGCGCGTACGCGAACCGATGATGAGAGTGACCACGCCGCCGAGCAGGAGCAGCACCTCGCGCAGGTCGCCGCCGTCGCCGGAGAGCACGATCCCGATGGTCGGCACGAACGCCGCGAGCAGCGCCGGCCCGTACGCCGCCCAGCTGCTCAGGTCGGGGCGGTGGTGAGCCTCGACCACGCCGACGGAGAGCGCCAGCGCCGCGAACGGCAGGGTGTACGCCTCGGGCAGGGCCACATCGGCGAGCGCGATGAAGAGCCACCAGCCGACGATCTCGAAGCCGACCGCCAGCCAGAACAGGGTGCGGCGCTGCTGCGACGTACGGTCCGGACGGGACGCCGCGAGTCCGAGCACCGCACCCCAGGCCGCCAGCAGCGCGGCGAGGTGGGCCGGCGAGTCGAAAGCCAGCGCACCGGCGATCGCGGCGGACGCGTAGCCGCTCCACTCGACGGTGACCGCCTCGGCGCGGTACTGCTCCAGGCCCAGCCGGGGGAGCAGCGCCTCCAGAGCGAGCAGCCCGGCGCCGACCGCGAGCACGCCGAACGCCGCCCAGTGCCGGTCCATCCCGGCCGCGACCGCCGCGGCCAGCACGAACATCTGGCCCATCAGCGCGGCGAAGAGCCAGCCCAGGATGCGGGCGGTGTGCGTACGCCCGGCCACCGCCGCGACCAGCCCGACGCCGACCGCGCTGCTCAGCGTGAGGAGCGTCAGGCTCTCCCGGGCCAGGCTGCCGGAGAGCCCGGCGCCGCCGGCGAGCAGGCCGATCACGAAGACGATGTTGCGGGTGCTCCGCAGCAGCGGCGCCCGGCTGGCGATCGGCGGCGGGGTGAGCGCCAGACCGAGCATCGAGATGGTGAAGACGGCCAGCGCGGCGCCGGTCGCCGCCGGGAACGGCGCGTGCAGGGCGATCGGCGTGATCAGCAGGCTGAGCGCGACACCGGGCAGGATGACCGGGACCGCCTCGGAGGGCTTGCCGCCGAACCCGATCGCGGCCAGCGCGGCCGCACCGGTGAGCAGCAGTGCGGCCAGGGCACTGGTCGCGTCGACGTTGCCGGCCGCCGGATCGACCAGGGCCGGTACCGGGCCGTCCCAGATCGCGCCGAGCTGCTGCAGCGGGTCGAGCAGGGCCGCGCGCAGGGCCGGGGCCAGCGAGAAGAGCGCCAGCACGGTCGGGAGCAGGGCCAGCACGACCGCGCCGGTCGCCGGGTCGGCGAGCCAGCGTTCGACGATCCCACCGCGGGGCATGCCGCTGCGGCGCAGGGCACTGCGGCGCATCCGGTCGGACCGTCCGCGGCGCCCGAAACCGGGGTCGCCGATCGGGCGGGCCGGCGCCGGGACCGCGCCGCGGAGCAGCTCGGCGAGGACGCCGAGCAGGGCGGCGGCCGCCGCGTAGAGGGCTGTGGGGTGCGAGGCCGGGACCGACACGAGGGCGGTGACGGTCGCCCCGAGCACCAGGCCGATCGTGGCCCAGGGCAGGTACTGCGGGATGTACCGTCCGGCCAGGGCGAGCAGCGCCAGCCCGAGACTGGAGCCGGCCAGGGCCGCGGTGAGCACCACCTTGGCGTCGGCGTCGAGGCCGTTGCGGGCCGCGGCGAGGGCGGCGAGCAGGCCGGGCAGCGCGAGCAGCACCGCGCCGGTGGACGCGCCGCCGACCTGTGCCCGGTGCCGGGGCAGTTCGCCGGGCTGGAGGAGCGGGGTCTCCTCCGGTGCGGTGGCCACCGGGATCCGGGCGGTCGCCGCGACCAGCGTGCCGAGCAGCACCACGGCGAGCAGGGCCACGGCGGTCGACCAGGGCCGGGCCAGCCCGACGACGGCGGCGTGCAGCAGCACCACCGCGGCGACGGCGGCCCGGGCCCGGGCCGCCGAGGGCTGGGTGGTGGCGACGGCGGCCAGCCCGTAGCCGATCGCCACCGCGGTGCCGATCAGCAGCGGTGACCACCAGGGCAGGCCGAGCGCCCACGGCGCGCCGACGGTGGCCAGCGCCGCGCAGAGGCCCGAGGCGTAGTGCGACCACGGGCGGGGGAGCGCGAGGCCGGCCGTGATCGCGACCATGATCAGGGCGAACGGCGCCTGCCAGGCACCGCTGGGCGGGGTGGTCGCGTACTGCTCGACCTGGGTGTTCCAGAGCGGCCCGGGCAGGGCGAGGACCTTCAGGCCACCGGCGGCCGCCTGGTAGCCGGCGAGCAGCCCGACCACCAGGCCCGCGACGGCGAGACCGCGGGCCGGTCCGGGCTTCCAGTCCTCCATCAGCACGGTCACGCCGAAGCCGACGATCAGCACGACCACGCCGGCGACGGCGAGTGGCGCCTGCGGGAACGCGAGCGCGGCGACCCGGGCCAGCGCACCGCAGATCGCCACGGTGGCGGCCGCGGCGGCGATGTCCGGTCCGTCCAGCATCCGGTCCGTACGCCCGTGATTGTCGATCGTCTTGGCCAGGAAGAGCAGTGCCGCCGCGCCCAGCAGCAGCGCACCCACCCACAGGTCGGGCGGCTCGGCACCCGGGGCGACCAGCGCGGCGACGGCCATCGCGACCGCGCCCAGGCCGGTGCCGACGGTCAGCGGGAAGCTGACCTCCCGGCGGGCGACCTGGAAGACCGCCGCGTAGCTCAGCGTGCCCGCGACCGCGAGGAACCCGGCGGCCAGGGCCGGAACGGTGCTCGCCGCGGTCGGTGGCGGCCCGCTCCCGGTGTCCGAGATGGCGAGCGCGGCGGTGACCGCGGCGCCCGGTACGGCGAGCGCGGCGGCGCCGGCCGCCCAGTCGCCGATCACCCAGGCGAAGATCCGGAACGGGATCTGCCGGGCGGCGATCGCCACCATCACGCCCGCGCCGGCCAGCGCGGTCAGCACCGCGGCGGTCAGCCAGCAGGCGGCCAGCGCGGCCCCGGCACCGAACAGGCCGACCACCCCGGCGGCCGCGACGTGCGCGATGGCCTCCCGCCGGGTGCTCGCCCAGAGTCCCGCGACGCCCAGCCCGATCGCGGCCAGGACCAGCGGCCACGGGGCCTCCGACCAGTTCAGAGCGAGCGAGGCGGGCACCGCGAGCGCGGTCACCGCGATGCCGGCGACCGCGCCCTCACGCCGGATGCCGGCCGGGAGCGCGAGCGCCGCGGCGATCGTCACCAGCAGCGCGGCGAACGCCAGCAGCCGCCCCGAGTCGCCGACCGCGTCGGCGAGCTGCTGGGAGTACGCGGCCGTGTCGGCGTGCCAGACCGGCCGGGCCGCCGCCACCGGGGCGAGCGCGGCGCGGATCGCGTCGATCGCGACGAACAGGCCGATGACCGCGAGCGCGGCGGCGGACGCGTACTGCGGGCCGCGATGCACCCGATCGGGGAGCCGGCCGATCACCGCGCCGGTGACGGCGACCGCCGCGGCGGCGGCCACCAGCGTCCAGCGGGGCGAGGCGACACCGGCGATCCGGGCGATCGCGCCGATCACCGAGATGGTGAGCACCGCGCCGGCCACGTTGCGGGCCAGCGGGTCCTCCAGCAGCCAGGCTGCGGCCGCGGCGGTCAGCCCGGCGGCGATCAGGATCAGCCCGGAGCGCAGCGCGTCCGGCACGATCTGGGCCTGCAACAGGGCCGCGGTGGAGAAGAGCAGGGCGCCCGCGCAGGCGAAGCAGAGCAGGGCGAAGGTGAGCTCACGCAGCCAGTCCGCGGAGGCCGGGGTGACCGGCGGCGTCAGCGGGACCGAGCCGGCGGGCGCGGCGCCCGCCGGGCGGGGACCGGGGAAGATCCGGCCGAGGAGCCGGCCACCGCGCGAGCGAGGTCCGTGAATGATCAGATCCGGCTCTTCCGGGTGCGACTCCGGGCGGGGACGGGAGCCCTCCGGATCCGCGCCCTCGCCCCCCGGTGCCTCACCCTGGGGATCGCGGACGGCGGGCGCCGGGATGCCCATCGCCCAGCGGGGCAGCAGCCGGCCCTTCTTGATCACCCGGGTGAGCAGGAGCAGGTCGAGGACGGCCACCAGGGTCAGCGCCATGCCCCAGCCCGCCGGGCTGTGGATCAGCGGGTACGCGAGCAGGGGGGCCACCGGCTGGGTGGCGATCACCGTCGCGTACCGGGCGGAGGCGAGGCGGGTGGCCCCGGCGTACCCGAAACTCGCGACCGCGGTGAGCGCGAAGGTGATGCCCAGATAGAGCGGAACCGGCACGTCGGCGCCGCCGGTGAGTTCGCTGCCGTGCAGCGTGTAGATCGTCATCGGCAGCAGGATCAGGCCGATCGCCGCTATCGTCTCGGCGGTCGAGCTGAGCCCGCGCCGGGCGATGCCGGGTGCCGCGGCGAGCGCGACCGCGGTGACCAGCGCGAGGATGGTGGCCCGCGCGAACGGGTTGGAGAACGCCACCCCCGCGAAGACCACCGCGGCCACGGCGAGCAGCAGCGCGCCGAGGGCCAGCAGGATGTTCTGCACCGACTGGGTGGACGCCTCGGGTGGGTGCTCCAGGTCGCTCAGCGGGGCGTACCGCGGCCCGGGCTGCCCGATCGGCGGCGGATCGTCGACCAGCAGCGTGTTGCCGTCCGAGACGACGCCGGGGCGTCCGCCCTCCGGCGGGGCCGGACGACGCCGGGGTGGTGGCTGCCTTTGATCACCCGTCGGGGGTTCCCCGGGCGCGGGCGGGACCTCGGACTCGTGGACCCGGGTGGTGCCGGCCGGTGGCGGCGGCGGGAAGTCCCCGGTCTGCGGCGTGGGTGACGGCTTACGGCGCCGGCTCTTGGTCCCCTTGCCCTTCTGCGCGTGGGCCAGGATGTCGCGCTGGAACTGCGCCGCCTGGATCTTGCTGGCGATCTGGGTGCGGGTGTTGGCAGCCGCCATGTCCTGCACCTTCAGGGCCGCGATCGAGGCGTCGATCCGGGACAGTTCCTCCGCGTAGTCGGACTCGTCAGCCTTCGCCACAGGACCTCCTCGCCAGCGGTCTCTCTTAGTAACTAGAGCATGCCGGTCCGCCATTCATTAGAACAGTCTCACTCGGGTAGAGATCTGCGGAAACGACCCGGAAACCGGCAGTGTCCCGCAGAGGGGTCCGCCGGCGGCGATATTCGGCACAGCGGGGTTCCGTTGCCCGGCGTACGCTACGCGTCGGTAACATAGCGGTGGGACCGCTCTGACGAGAAGGGCATTGGATCATGTCTGATTTCGACGTCTACCGGCTGCCGGAGGACCACGAGACCATCCGCGCCGCGGTACGCGAGGTCTGTGATGCCCGGGTCGCCCCCAACGCGGCCGAGGCCGACGAGACGGCGGAGTTCCCGAAGGCGTCCTACGACGCGCTGCGGGCCTCCGACTTCCACGCACCGCACATCCCGGTCGAGTACGGCGGCGCCGGCGCCGATGCCCTGGCCACCGCGATCGTGATCGAGGAGGTGGCCCGCGCCTGCGCGTCCTCCTCGCTGATCCCCGCGGTCAACAAGCTGGGCTCGCTGCCGGTGATCCTCGCCGGCTCCGAGGAGCTCAAGCGGAAGTACCTGACCAAGGTCGCCGCGGGCGAGGGCATGTTCTCGTACTGCCTCTCCGAGCCCGAGGCCGGCTCCGACGCCGCCTCGATGACCACCCGCGCGGTCCGCGACGGCGACTCCTGGGTGCTCAACGGCGTCAAGCGCTGGATCACCAACGCCGGCGTCTCCGAGTTCTACACCGTCTTCGCGGTCACCGACCCGAGCGCCCGCTCCCGCGGCATCTCCGCCTTCGTGGTGGAGAAGTCCGACCAGGGCGTCAGCTTCGGCGCCCCGGAGAAGAAGCTCGGCATCAAGGGCTCTCCGACCCGCGAGGTCTACTTCGACAACGTGCGCATCCCGGCCGACCGCATGATCGGCGCCGAGGGCACCGGCTTCGCCACCGCGATGCAGACCCTGGACCACACCCGGGTCACGATCGCGGCCCAGGCGATCGGCATCGCCCAGGGCGCGCTGGACTTCGCCACGGCGTACGCGAAGGATCGCAAGCAGTTCGGAAAGGCCATCGCCGAGTTCCAGGGCCTGCAGTTCATGCTCGCCGACATGGGCATGAAGCTCGAGGCGGCCCGCCAGCTGACGTACGCCGCCGCCGGCAAGAGCGAGCGCAACGACGCCGACCTGACCTACTTCGGCGCGGCCGCCAAGTGCTTCGCCTCCGACGTCGCCATGGAGATCACCACCGACGCCGTCCAGATCCTCGGCGGCTACGGCTACACCCGCGACTACCCGGTCGAGCGCATGATGCGCGACGCCAAGATCACCCAAATATACGAAGGCACGAATCAGGTGCAGCGGATCGTCATGGCGCGGCAGCTTTTGAAGGACTAAAAGTAGCTGTTTCCGCAGGTCAGGAACGGTGTGGCCGAGCGTTTTCGCTCGGCCACTTTCCGTATCCCCTCAAGTGCATTGCGTGTTGTTTTCGGTTGCTGGTGGTTGTTTTCGGATGGCGTGCTGGGGAAATGCTGGGGAGATTGATCGATAAATGTAAACACGCCAATGGATTTGGTCCTGAATGGACGCTGGATGCCGTCGTCCTGACGTGTTTGGGGCGACGGTTGTCCTCGGCTTGCTGCCTCTGCGCATTCGGCTACGTTCCGTGACTCCAGTGGTCGCGTTGCCTGGCTCGCGATGGCTTCTGCCTGCTCAATCCTGAGATTGGGCCAGGCTGCCGAAAGTGACGAATTCCTTAGATTCTGCCATCTGGTCACTTCTGACACGCACGCTCATGACCCAGCGGATCGGTGTGCGATCTTCGTTCTGCTGGATCCAGAGGATCCGTGCGGCAAGGATTTCGCGGCCGGCCTGATGTTGGGCAGAAAGCCATGCCTGGAAATCGGGATGACTCCATATCAGGAGCGGGATTTGGCGATCGACGCCGCTGCGGGGAGAGCCCTTGCCGATGAGCGTGATCGCAGCGGCTGCAGCCTCGTCGAGGCGGGTAGCGACAGGCGCTCCGTTTCGAGTTGCGCATTCTCTGAGGTAGCCGACGTGTACGGCGTCGAGCGGGGCGCCGAGGACGACTCGGCCGCTGTCTTCCCAGCGGCCGAACTCTACGTTTGTGGTCAGGCCTGGCATCTGCTGCATGTCGCGGGGCACCCAGAACAGGATGACGTCGACGATGGCGAGCCATCGGTCTTCCCACGTGTAGTGGTCGTACTTCAGCGGCTTGCCGTCGCGGGGTTCGGGCACGAATACGACGAGTTCGCCGGGCCCGGTCCAGGCCTCCTCGACGACCTTGATCGCTTCGGGGCGCCACGAGGGGACGTCTGTTGTTCGTGGCATGGGTCCCGCGATGAACAACGAGCCGTCCCAAGCCTCGGGCGGCTCCTCGTTGGCGTAGACGATGGTGACCTTGCCCGTCACGGATTGACTCCGACTCGCTCGCACAGAGCTCGTAGCTCGGTCCATCCGGTTCCGCGCCTGGACTTCTCCAGTAAGTGGCGCACGGTTTCGGTGACCAGAGGAGACAGCCGTACTCGTTGGGGCGCGAGCCGTTCGGCGTTGAGGAGCATGCGGAGGGCCTCGGTGTCCTTGTTGATGTTGCTGAGGGCGCGGGCGGTGTCGATGTAGAACGCGGCCTGTCGTGAGCGCGATATCGCCGCGATGCCTGTGGGGTCGATGTCTCGGGCGATGTGGACGGCGGCTCGTGGGTCACCGGCGTCGGCATTCATGCTCACGCGCCAGACGTCGATGGCGGTAGGGCCGAAGTTCAGGCCGAGCGCTGGGGATTCCCCGGTGAGTTGGGCGATGCGTTCCGCTTCGCCTATCGCAGCCTCGGCTGCGTCGGTGTCGCCGAGCGCGAGTTTCGAGAATCCGGTCATCATGTAGAGCTGGCCGAGCATCTCTTTGCCGTGAGGCTTATCGACATGAGGCCCCAGCTCGGTGGTGGCCCGTTCGGCGATGCGGAGTGCGCGGGCATACAGCCCGCAGCCGCTCGCGGCGTGGGCTTGTGACCACGCGGACAGGCCGAGCATGACGGGGTTCTGCAGGTACGTGGCGGCCTGGCGGCCGCGGTCGGCGATCAGCACCGCCGAGGCGGAGTCGCCGAGGTATCTGATGACGAATGAGGCGGTGTCCTGGGCTAGGACAAGCGCCTCCAGGGCCCGCTCTCGTTCGTGGCCGAAGGCCGCGGAGTGCAGATCGCGGAGCAGCGGCGGGATGAGTTTCCCGGCTCCGGTGTAGTCGCACTTGAGGCGTAGGTCCATGACCAGGTCGAGCCGCTGGATCAGGGGCTCCAGCGGCGTCTCGGTGACGGCGGGTGGGTCTTCGAGATCGGCTTCGATGGCTGCCTGCACGATGTGGTAGATCGCGCTCTTCGTCTCGGTCTCTCCGTGTTCGGGGCCGATGGCCCCGGTGCCGGTGAGTTCGGCGAGAGGAACGTTGAGCGCCTTGGCCAGCGCGGCGAGCATGAACCGGTTGTCGGCGCTGCGCTCGCCGCGTTCGAGTCGACTCCATTGCACATGGCTGATGCCCGCGCGGGATGCCGCATGGCGGATGGACCAGTTGCGCTGGAGGCGCAGCATCCGGAGGCGTTCGCCGATGGGTTCCGTCGCGATGTGTGGTGATCTCATGACCTGCTCCCGGGGTGTTCGGCCCCTGCGCGGGGAAACTACCGGAACCACTTGGTACCAGTGTGGCATGCACCCGCCGATAACTTCCACACACGATCAGTAGTCGGGCGCTCCGTCGGCTTCGGCCACGAGGCATCGATCCGAGCGAAGGTCGTATCAGGACGGAAGGAGGGGCGATGGCGACAGCGAGCATGTATTACGCGAGCTCGGCGGCGAGATTACTAGCCCAGGCGCAGGGGATTCTGGACCGGCATGTGACATCGAGCGCGACGGCGCGGTGCTTGGAGTGTGGCTCGCTGGGGCCGTGTGATCAGCGGGAGACCGCTGCAGCGGTCTTTGCTCGGAGCCTGGCTCTGCCGGTGCGGCAGCCCGGTGCGAGCCGACCTGAACTGGTGGGGGCGCTGCTTGTCGGCGTACCCCTGCTTCCTGCGGTGATCCGGCGGTGAGCGTCGATGCTGTACCTCTTTGCGCCGAGCTCGGGAATTCCGGATGCCGGCAAGGTGTGCAGGTTCGGGCATCCCGGTTTGCAGTTGCACTGGGTGCAGGCGAGAGGAGCGCCGTCCTGGTTCTGGAAACCGAAGCTGATCTTGCGTGGGCGATCCGGCGGTGGCTGGTCGGCATGGTGGCCTTCGACCGGCGGGACGGCTGCTGGGTGTGGCTGGACCACGATGAGGAACTGAAGGGCCTGATCGTTGGTGAAATCAACGAGGATTTGACCGATCCGCAGGCTGTCGTGCAGGCCCAGCAGTGGGCGGCCGAAGTGCTCCGAGCAGGCGAAACGGGCCATCGTTTCTGCGACCAGCCGGCTTGCGATGTCATGTCTGCGCCGCTGCGCATCACGGAGTGGCGGACAGTATGGTTCGCCGGGATTCGCCACTACGCGCCGCTTTTCGCGAGCACGATGGCCTGCCTGGTGCCGGCCTCGGACCTTGATCCGGCGACAGGTGCCGAGTGCCGCTGCACGGAGCGGTCGAGATGAGCGGGATAGACGGGACCGAGCCTCGGCGACCGGCACTACCGCTGCATCTCGCTGTCCACCCGGGCGGTGACTGCCGGGCCTGCGGTGACCAATGGCCGTGTGAGACCCAGCGCAAGGTTCTGGTTCGTGAGTATCGAGATGCCCGGAGCTCGCTGCTGATCTATCTCAGCCTCCAGATGATCGAGGCGATGGATTACCACCCGACAAGCGCCGCCGCTGAGCTGTATGCCCGCTACCTCGGTTGGGTGCCGGAGGCGGACGCCCGGAGCGGCGTGATGCCCGCCATGGTCCAGCGCAAGTCCGGCGCTCTCGACTCCCGTCACGGAGCTCACGCCGCCTGACGGGTCCGACGCGGGCGTGGCCGGCTTTTCCCCCGAGTGGCCGGTCACGCCCGCCCCACCAATCTCCTCATCCGCGCTCCGGGTTCACCGGTTGCGCCGAACCACCAAGCGATCTTTGACCCTGCTCCGGTCTCCTGGAAGGAATTCTTTGATGACCATCACCTCTGCAGGCCCGACCACTCTGCCGACGGAGATCGCGGCCCTGCGACAGCTCGACCCAGGGTTGATGGAACGACTACGCCACGAGGCACTGACCATCCCCCGGAACTGGTCCGTGGAGTACGGCGATTACCAGAACGGCGGCTGGCACACCTTGTCGCTGCTCAACGACACCGGTGACCCGCGCGACGTCACGATCCGGGACTGTCCTCAGCCTCAACCCACCGCCCTGCTTGAGCAGATGCCCGCCGTGCAGGAGCTGATCGCCGAGCTGGGCGTCAAGGCCATGTGGGCGCGGCTGGCCCGCCTGGATGCCGGAGCGTTCCTCTGGGAGCACCGCGACTACGGCGAGTTGACCACCACCGAGCGGCACCGGCTGCACGTACCGCTGGTGACCAACTCATCGGCGTATCTCGTGATCGGCGGCACGAAGGTCCACATGAGCGTGGGCCGGGTATGGCGGCTGACGCCCACGAGCCCGCATGGCGTCTGCAACCGGCACGGCCCCTCCAGGATCCACCTGATCATCGACTGCTACGCCGACGACACCTTCGCTGCCCTTAATCGCGGCGAGGTCGTGGGGCTGGGGCACGCCGAGCTGCTGCCCGTGCTGGAGCAGTCGCAGATCGATGAGGTGGTCGCCACCGCGACCGGTCTCGCGGAGCTGGACTACGACCATGCCGCCGAGACCACGCTGCTGAAGCTCTTCTACCAGTACGCGATGCCCGAGGGGCAGGCGTACGACCTGATCAGCGGCATGTACGCCGCTCTGGGCCGGGAGGGCGACGCCCAGCGGTGGACGGCCAAGAAGACCGTGATGCTCGGCCGGCCGTGATCACGAGCCGCAGGATTCGTCGCTTCGTTTCAGGAGGTTCCGCTGTGAGTACCCGTCTGCTCGATGACGTCGCCGCGGTGAATCTGCCGCGCCAGTTCGGTCTGTTGGAGAAGACGATCGAGGTGATCGGCCGCAGCAGCGCCGTGCACTCGCTGCACGTGCGTGGATCACTCGCGGCCGGCACCGCTGACCGGCTCTCCGACCTCGACTTCATCGTCGCGGTCCACGACCCCGACTTCGGGCCGTTCCTGAGAGTCCTCGACACCCTGATGAGTACCGAGCTCGGTGCCCTGCTGCCGGGGTGGCGGGACACGATCGTCGCCCGCATGGGCGGGCTCGGCTACGTCTTCCTCGTCCCGCACGAGAAATCGCTGCACCAGATCGACCTCTACGCGGTGCCGGTCTCGCGGCTGGACACCGTGCTCGCCAGGACCAAGGCGATGCCGGTCTACCAGGCCGAGGGCGAGCGCAGCGCGCGCAACAGCCAGCAGGTCGACTGGCTCATCAGCAGCACCCTCGATCGGCCGTACACCACCCAGGAACTGCTGGTGGAAATCCTGGTGCTGGGCCACATGATCCACAAGAGGATCGCTCGGGGACAGCGATACATTGCGTACGCGGAGATGTTCGCCCTGCATACCGCGGCGAAGAACCTGATCAAAGCGGCGTTGGCGCCGGGATCGGCCTTCTACGGCTGGTACCAGCTCGCCGAGGAGATCGGGACCACACCGATCGGCCGGCAGTCCCTCGCCGACCTCGACCGGCTGATCTCCAGCCAGCCGATCCCTGACTCGCGCGACCTGACGGCCGCACTGACCATCGCCCTGGAACTGGCGGAGCGCGCCGCGCCGGACGCGGTCGCCGATCTTCGCACGGCGATCACCGCTTACCGGCACTACCTGGAGCAGATGTGAACAGCTCTGATCGGATAGCGGTGTTCTTCGGCGGTTGCGTGACCGCGTCACCGCACGAGGAACACCTCGCCCAGGACATCGGCGTCCTGCTCGCCGAGTACGGCTACACGCTCCGGCACGGCGGCTATAACGGGCTGATGGAACACGCCGCGAAGGGTGCCTCCGAACACGGCGCCCCGGTGGTCGCGGTCAGCCTCCAGAACATGCCATGGGGCGCCTTCAACCCGCACGTCACCGACACGATCCTGCTGCCCACCATGGGCGAGCGCATGCACTCCTTCCTCGACACGGCGGACGTCATCGTCGCCATGGCGGGTGGCATCGGCACGCTGCATGAACTGACCGCCGCGCTCTGGTACGCGAGCAACATCCGTCCGGTCCCCGTCGTGATCGCCGGCGCGACCGCGCGCCGGCTGCTCGGCTTTCTCCGGGCCGAGCGATGGCTCTACGAGTCACCGACCCGTCCGCTGGCGTTCCTGCATCACATCGACCGGGCGACCGATCTGATTCCCCACATCGCCCCAGACCACGGTGCACATCGGAGCGCCTCGTGACACCGGCGATCATGGCGCTGGCCGAGCGCGTTCTCGCCGCCGGCACGATGAACGGCCCCTACTGGCTGTCAACCGGGAGAGTCCTCGATTTCTACTTCGACGAGTATCGCGTCGCCGCGGACCCCGAACTCCTGGCCCAGACCGGTGAAGTGCTCGCCGACCTGTTGCCGCCGAACATCGACGTGATCGCCGGATTGGAGCTCGGCGGTGTGCCGTTCGCTCTTGCCGTATCGGCGGCCACAGGCTTGCCGGCGGCGTTCGTTCGTAAGGTGGCCAAGCCCTATGGCGCCCGCCTGCAAGTCGAGGGCTCTCCCCGCCCCGGAGCCCGGGTGGCGATGGTCGATGACGTGATTCGTTCCGGAGGGCAGATAGCCGTCGCCGCAACGGCACTCCGGCAGGTCGGAGCTGATCCCGTTGCTGCGGTTGCCATCCTGATCCGGCCCGGTAGCGCCAAAGCCCTGCTTGACGGCCAGGGCATCACCGTCGTCGGTGTTATCGACGAGACCGCGCCGGTTCGTGCACAGCGGGGGCAGCCATGATCCATGCCGTGCTGTACGACCTCGACGGCGTAATCGTGGACAGCAAGACCACCGTCATAGAGGCTCTCCGCGAGGTGGCCGGCATCGTGCTCGGAACCCTGCCGCCACCCGAGCAGGTTCGCCGACTGGCCTACCTGCCTCCGGTCCAGGCACTCACCGAGCTGGGTGTGCCGGACGCCGACCAGGCGTTCGACGCCCACTTCGACATCGCGTTCGCCGCACACGCTGGCAAATCCCGGCTGGTAGCCGGGATGACCGCCGCGATGTGGCGCATCCGGATGGCCGGACGTAGGCAGGCCATCGTCACGCTGCAACGTCGCCATCGGCTCGACCTGCTTCCGCTCGGCGAGGTGTTCGACCTGGTCGACACGATCGTGTGTTTCGAGGACGCGCCGCCCAAACCCGCACCGGACCCGCTGTGGCTCGCGCTCGATCGGCTGCAGATCCCTCGGGAACAGGCGTGCTTCATCGGGGACACCGCCAGCGACATTCAGGCAGGCAAAGCCGCAGGTGTACCCGTATTCGGAGCGACCTGGGGCTACCGAGACGCCGCAACCTTGGCCGAGGCGGGCGCGGACGGGTTGCTCGGCGAGCCTGCTGACGCCGTCAGGTTGGTCCTGGCCAAGCCCACGGTCACGGTAGGCTACGATTCCAGCGCGACAGGTGCGACCGTATGCTCCGGCGACAGCCCGTGAGCGGCGGCATCAACCGCAGGACGAAGGCAGGACACGAGCGTGGGCATGGTGGGGCGGCGAGCTAGCCGCGCCGAGCTGGGGAACGAGGACCGCGTCCTCGCCTGACCCCCTCGGCCCGGCTCGGCGTGACCAGACACCCGCTCTCCCACCGTTGTTTTCCTGCGCGAACCCGCCTGGACGGACACCGGCGAGGACCCTGCACCACCGCTGTGCGCGTCTGCGCGTGATCGCCGGTGGTGCGGGGCGCCAGGTGCGTTCGCCACCTCATCACCTGTGAGGCTTCGTCATGCGTTCCGCCGACATCCGCAAGATCTTCTTCGACTATTTCACCAGCCGGGGCCATACTCGGGTGCCGTCCAGCTCGCTCGTCCCGGACGACCCGACCCTGCTGTTGGCCAACGCCGGTATGAACCAGTTCAAGCCGTACTTCCTCGGCGAGGTCCCGCCGCCGTATCCGCGTGCGGTCAGCGTCCAGAAGTGCGCCCGGACCTCCGACATCGACAACGTCGGCAGGACCACCCGGCACGCCACGTTCTTCGAGATGCTCGGCAACTTCTCCTTCGGCGACTACTTCAAAGCCGACGTCATCCGCCACGCCTGGACGCTGCTCACCGAGCACTACCACCTTGACCCCGCGAAACTGTGGATCACCGTCTACCAGGACGACGACGAAGCCATCGACCTCTGGCTCCAGGTCGGTGTCCCCGCCGACCGGATCCAGCGCCTCGGCATGGACGACAACTTCTGGTCCATGGGTGTTCCCGGCCCCTGCGGCCCGTGCTCGGAGGTCTGCTATGACCGCGGCCCCGCGTTTGGCCCGGCCGGCGGCCCCGAGGCCAACGGCGAACGCTACCTGGAGATCTGGAACCTCGTCTTCATGCAGAACCTGCGCGGCGAGAACGCTGGCGGCGGCAAGGGCGACTTCCCGATCCTCGGCGAACTGCCCAACAAGAGCATCGACACCGGGCTCGGCCTCGACCGCATCGCCGCGATCCTGCAAGGCGTCGACACCGTCTGCGAGACCGACCTGCTCGCCCCCACCCTGGCCGCCGTCGAATGCCTGGCCGGACGCCGCTTCCCCGGCCATGACGGCAGCGTCGAATCGGTCTCCTTTCAGGTCATCACCGAGCACGCCCGCTCCACCGCCTTCCTGATCGCCGACGGCGTGCTGCCCTCCAACGAAGGCCGCGGCTACGTCCTGCGCCGCCTGATGCGCCGCGCCATCCGCCACGCCCGCTCGCTCGACATCGACCGGCCCGTCCTGGCCGAGGTCATCGACAGCGTCATCGACAACCTCGGCGACGACTGGCCCGACCTCCACACTCAACGCGACCTGATCACCGCCGTGGCCAGCCGCGAAGAGGAGACGTTCGGCGTGACCCTGCGCCAGGGCACCCGCCTGCTCGACGCCGCAATCACCCGCACCCGAACCAGCGGTGGTACCGGCCTGACCGGCGAGACCGCGTTCGAGCTGCACGACACCTACGGCTTCCCCATCGAGCTCACCCTCGAAGCAGCCCAGACCGCTGGCCTCACCGTCGACAAAGACCGCTACGCCGCGCTCCTGGACGAACAGCGACGCCGCGCGAAGAAGAGCAGCAAGGCCCAGACCACCGCCGCGATGCGCCGCCAAGAGACCTACCGGGAGATCCTCGCCCAACACGGCCGCACCGACTTCGTCGGCTACACCGCCACCACCGCCGACACCCGCATCCTGGCCCTGCTCACCGACGGTGCACCCGTCACCGAAGCGAGCGAGGGCCAACAGGTAGAGATCATCATCGACCGCAGCCCGTTCTACGCCGAACGCGGCGGCCAGATCGGCGACACCGGAACCCTCACCACCGCCAACGGCACCACCATCGAGATCACCGACACCACCTACGGCCTCGACGGCTTCCACGTCCTCACCGGCCAGATCACCCAAGGCCAGGCCCACCCTGGACAACCAGCTCACGCCGTCGTGGACGCAACCCGGCGCGCCGCGATCGCGCGATCACACTCGGCCACGCACGTCCTTCACGCGATGCTGCGCCGCAACCTCGGCGACCACGCCCGCCAGCAGGGCTCCCTCGTAGCCCCGGACCGGCTACGGTTCGACTTCGCTCACTTCGCCCCCATCGACCCTGACCAGCTCCACACCATCAACACCATGATCAACGACTACCTCCTTGCCGACCCGGTCGTCCGGGTATGGCACGCCACCCGCGCCGAAGCCGAAGAAGCCGGAGCCCTCGCCTTCTTCGGCGACACCTACGGCGAACTCGTCCGCATCGTCGACATCGGCGACGCCTCCCGCGAACTCTGCGGAGGAACCCACGTCACCCACGCCGCCCAAGCCGGCCCCGTCCGCATCCTCAGCGAATCCTCCATCGGCGCCGGACTACGCCGCATCGAAGCCTTCACCGGCCGAGATGCCCTCCAACGGGCTGATCACGAACACCGTCTTCTTGAGGAGGCCACGCGTCTAATCGGGAGTCGACCCGACGACTTGATCAGCACTCTCAGCAAACGGCTCACGGCATTAGCCGAAGCCGAGAAGAAGCTGGCCGACTACCGGCGCCAGGAACTGGAAACCATCGCCACCAGCCTTGCCGGAGAGCGCCGTGCCCACGGCGACGGATTCGTCGTCGCCGCGCAGGTCACCGACGTGAGCGCCGCAGAGCTGCGGTCGCTCGCGGCCGCCGCCATGCATCGTCTGCCGCAGGACACCGCTGCGGGCGTCGTCCTCGCGGCCATCAGCGACGGCAAGGCCAACCTTGCCGCGGCCGTCAACACTCAGGTGCTGAACCGTGGCATTCAAGCGCGTCAGATCCTTCTCCGAGCAGCAACAACGATCGGTGGAGGCGCAGGCGGTAACGGCTCGGTTGCCAGTGCCGGCGGGCGCGACGCCACAGCACTGAGCGATGGCCTGACCCAGGCCGAAAGCGACCTGATGGCCGCCATCAGCCAGTAGCAGGAGACTCCACTGCCGACCACGAAGACAAACGACAGATGAGCTGCTCGGGGCAGCGAACTCGCTGTCCCGAGCAACAATTGACGGACGTCGGCGCTCCAGAGAGGCGACCTGGATCCTTGAGTCGCATGCAGTGAGCTTTTTTCATCGTGACGGTGCAGGTCACTGCAGGGGCGGAGCACGGGAGTCGACATAGAACGAGACTCCCGGTAAGACAGCAATCGACCAAGATCAGATGCCCCAGCCGGGAGCCTCGCTGTGCTGTCCTACCCCGCCGCGATTCCGTTGTCCACTCGCAGCCTCAACCACCTCGCCGGCCTCATCCGCACCCACCGCCGGCAGCGCCGGTCCCGGTGGCGGCGCCTCGACCCCGGCCGCCAAGCCCTGCTCGCCCTGGCCCACCTGCGTAACGGCGACAACCGCGGGCACGCCCGGATCCGCGCTATCGGCGAGCGCGCCAACGCCACCCACATGACCTGGAAGGTCCTCACGAAACTCCGCTGCAGCCCGCACCGGGCGACCCAGATCGTGCAGGCCATCCTCGTCCTTCACCACGTCGAGAACCCGGCCTACTCAGGATGAAAAAGGTCACCGGTCACTTCCGGCGGCAGGTCGTGCCAGGCGATCTCGGTGGAGTCGCGGCGCAGGATCAGCCGGGCGACGTGCTCGATCAGCCAGGGGCCGCGGACCTCGTCGCGTTCGTAGCCGAGCAGGCGCCCCCACGGCCCCTTGACCACGATGACCGCGGTGATCCGCCACTGCTCGTCGATGATCATGTCGGCGATCCGGCCGCGGCCGGGCACGGTCTTTCCGATCAGGTCGCCGGAACGCTGGCTATGAGGCATCGCGGGCTCCGGGGATCCGGCCGATCAGGTGGTCGCGTAGCCAGGTCTCCAGTGGCGGCTCGGCGAGCAGTTCGCGGCGTACGCTCAGCTCGACCGCGCTGGTCACCTTCGCGATCAGGTCGACTCCGATACGGATCGGCGGCTGGTCGGGCGGCTCGGACATGCGCCGTGCGCCGGCGGCGATCCAGCGGCCGAGCGTGCCACCGATCCGTTCGCCGAGCGCCTGTTGGCCGCAGAGCAGGGCTACGACCGTACCGTCGGAGATTTCGACGTCGTCGACCTTGCCGACCGGTTCGCCGTCGGCGTCGAGGATCTGCCGGTCGAGCAGGTCGAATCCGATCAGCATGTCAGCCTCCGCCCATCCGAGTGACGATCATGAGTGGGATTGCGGCCACGGCCGCGGCGACGACCACGATCAGGTATGCGGTGCCGAGGCCGTTGGCGAGCCGGCCGTTGACCCGGTCGCCGAGGTAGCCGCGGTCGTTGGCGACGACCAGGATCGGCAGGTAGGTCAGCGGCAGCGCGACCGCGCTGAACACCAGGGTGTATTCGGTCAGCTGGATCGGGTCGATGCTGGTGAACAGCACCGCTACGCCGACGATGATGCCGACCATGACGACGGTGTGGAACCGTGTCGCGTCGCGGGGCTCGCGCAGCTTGCCCCAGTTCCAGCCGAAGTACTGCGCGACGGTGTAGCCGGTGGACAGGCTGGTCTCCATGGCCGCGCCGAAGGTGGCGGCGAAGAAGCCGAGGATCGCCGCGGCGAGTCCGAGTTTGCCGAGTGCGATCGCGGCCGGCATCGCGACCTGTGACAGCGAGTCGACTGACGTGTTCAGGGGATGGAACACGGCCGCGGAGGTGAGCATCAGCGCGAAGGCCAGGATTCCGCCGAGCGGGAAGCCGACGAAGACGTTGATCCGGGAGGTGAGCAGGTCCTTGGCGCTCCAGCGTTCCTCCACGGCACCGGAGGAGAAGAAGAACACCTCGTACGGCGTGAGCGCGGAGGCGAACAACGCTACCGCCATGAACCAGTAGGTGCCCCAGTCCTCCCCGCTGGGCGGCCCGGGATGCGTGGCCTGGTGCAGCAGTTCGGCGTGGTCGGCGGGCAGCCGGAAGAACGCGATCACGAACACCACCAGCACCAGGCCGGTGAGTCCGAAGAGGTTTTCCAGAAGGGTGAACTTGACCCGCCACAGCGCCGCCCACAGCACGAAGGCGATCACCGGCACCCAGAGCAGGTAGTTGACGCTGGTGGCCAGCTGCAGCGCCAGGCCGACGCCGCCGATCTCCGCTCCGAGGGTCAGCACGGTAACCAGCAGCGACCCCACCAGGTTCGCCAGAGCCATCCGCGGGCCGAGACGCTCGCGGACGAGGTCGAAGACCGGGCGTCCGCTGACCGCCGCGACCCGGCCGGCCATCTCTGCGTACACGCAGATCCCGACCACACCGACGACCAGGACCCAGACGTGGGCGAGCCCGAACCGGGCGCCGGCTTCCGCGTTGGCGACGATGTCGCCGATGTCGACGAATCCGCCGATCGCGGTCAGGATCCCGAGCGCGATCGCGAAGAACTTTTTCATCCGTACGCCTCGATGAAGTCCTCGAGCGACGATGCGAACTCGCCGAGCTTTGCCGACCCCGCTTCGCGCGCACGGTCATCGGAGGCCTCGACGGTGTCCCCGAGCGCGACCACCGTGCCGGTCAGCAACGGGCTCAGCTCGTCGCGCAGCCGCTGCGACCGCTCGTCCGGCAGGCCCTCGCCCGCGAACTTCTTCTGCGCTCCGGCCAGGCCCTTCGCAGCGTCGTCGTAAGCGGCCGTCCCGAACGCCGCGGTGATCCGCCCGTCCACCTGTTGCTGGGCGATCAGCCGTCCGGTCTGGGCCGCGTCGTGGCCGGACTCGGCGACCTGCACCATCGTCCGCACGTAGCGGCGGTAATCGGTGGGCCGGGACACGTCGTAGGCAACTCCCGCCCATGACAGCACCACCGCGACCGTGGCTATCAACAGCCTGCTCCTGCCAGTCACGGCAGCCCCATACCCACTTTCGCCGTCGGCCGATCATCGCCACCGACACACGGCAGCGGCCGGCGAGAACCTCGCCGGCCGCTACCCGAGTTCGTGCCGCCGTCAGATTCCCGGACGGTCGACGTCACCACGCCACGAGCCGGTCGCGGTGCCGTGCTCCTCGATGTACTCCTTGAACCGCTTGGCGTCGGCCTTGACCTGGTGGCTGTCGACGCCGACGGCGCTGCCGACCTTCTCGGCGAACCCTTCGGGCTCCCAGTCGAGCTGGATGGTCACCCGGGTCTCGCTGTCGTTGAGGCGGTGGAAGGTGACGACGCCGGCGTGCCGGGTGTCGCCGCCGGTGCTCTTCCACGCGACCCGCTCGTCCGGGTGCTGCTCGGTGATCTCCGCGTCGAACTCGCGGGTCTGCCCGGCCACCTTGGTCACCCAGTGCGTGTGGGTCGGGTCGGTCTGCGTGATCGACTCGACGCCGTCCATGAACTTCGGGAAGTCCTCGAACTGGGTCCACTGGTTGTAGGCCGTGCCGACCGGCACGTTCACGTCCACGGACTCGGTAACGGTACTCACTGTGCTTCTCCGTTCACGGTATGCGGCAATTGCCGGTAGGCCGAGTGGCGCCTCAGCGGGCCAAGGCGTGTTCCAGCTGTGCCTTGGACATCGATGAGCGGCCGGCGATGTTGCGTTTCTTGGCCTCGTTGTACAGCTGTTCCTTGGTGCGGCCCTGCGCCCCGGTGTGTGAGCGTTTGCCGCCGCGGTGTCCGGACGACACGTCCTTGATCGAGGTGCGGCTGGCCGTCTTCGATTCGCCGGCGCGCGCACGTTCCTTGTTGACCGTGCGGGCCGCGATCTCCTTGGCCTCCGTGGTGGAGCCGCCGCGCTTCTCCACGCTGTCCTTGATGTGCTCGTACTGCCGTTCGCGTTTAGGGCTCGATCCTGCCGGCATCATCGCCTCCGAGTTTGCTTGTCCGATCAGAGGAATGCCCGTGGTCGTCGCCGCGAAACGCGATCAGAGAATGGGCCTGCCGCCGGTGACCGGAATGACCGCGCCGGAGATGTAGGAGGCTTCGTCCGAGGCGAGCAGCACGTAGGCGGGCGCGACCTCGCGAGGTTCGCCGGGTCGGCCCAACGGGGTGTTCTTGCCGAACTCGGTGACCTGCTCGGCGGGCATCGTGGACGGGATCAGCGGGGTCCAGATCGGCCCGGGTGCGATCGCGTTCACCCGGATCCCGCGGTCACCGAGCATCTGCGCCAGACCGGCGGTGAAGTTCGCGATCGCGCCTTTGGTCGTCGCGTACGGCAGCAGGGTCGGTTTGGGCTGGTCGTAGTTGACCGAGCTGGTGTTGATGATCGACGCGCTCTCGCCCAGGTGCGGCATCGCCGCTTGGACCAGCCGGAACATCGCGGTGATGTTGACGTCGAAGGTGTTGACCCACTCGTCGTCCGGGATCTCCTCGACGGTGTGATAGGTCATCTGGTGGGCGGCGTTGTTGACCAGGACGTCCAGGCCGCCGAGTTCGCGCACGGTCTGGTCGACAACCGCCTGGCACCGGTCGCGTCCGGCCAGGTCACCGGGGAGCAGCACGGCCCGCCGGCCGGCCTTCTCGACCAGGTCCGCCGTGTCACGCGCGTCGTCGTCCTCGTTCAGATACGAGATCGCGACGTCGGCTCCTTCCCGGGCGAACGCAATGGCGACCGCCCGTCCGATGCCGCTGTCCCCACCGGTGATCAACGCACGTTTACCGGCCAGCCGCCCCGAGCCGCGATAGCTGTCCTCGCCGTGATCCGGTTTGCGGCGCATCACGGCGGTGCTGCCTGGCGGGTTCTGCGCGGGCTCATTCTCAGGCATACGATGCTCCCCTGTGCAAGATGGCAAGGCCACGGTGTCTAGCTGTTGGCGTTCCCCGACGGTGGTCGGCGAAACGACCGGATTCGGCTGGATGTCGCGGTGTCAGCGCGGCCTCAGCGATCCCGGCGCGGTGAATCGGAGTCTCGTGGCGTGAAGCCGGGCACGGGTATGCGTTTCACGTACTTGCGGAGTCGAACGTCAGTTCGATGCCAGCGTGATCGCATGAACGAATCAGATAGATCTGTGTCTTTGTCGGCTGTTCCCGGTGTGGGTGGGCGCCCGGTTCCGCATGTGGTGTTCTCCAACCCGGGCGCCGTTTGACGACCCCGAATCCCTGCCGTCGCGGCCGGTGAGCCGCCGTCCGGCAACAACCCGGCGACGCAACGAGTAACCGAGGGTCTGCACCGCCCGGAGCTGCCAGAAAGCATCGCCGAGGCGGCATGGTGAGCCCTCGGTGGGGGCGCGTATCGCTCGTGAGCGTGCACATTGGAACGTTCGGCTGGAGTTACGCGCACTGGCATGGCGTGCTCTATCCACCGGCCACGCCGCCGCGGGACCGCCTCCAGCACTACACCCGTCGCTTCCGCACCGTTGAACTCAACGCGAGTTTCTACCGCTGGCCCAGCCCCGCCACATTCAGCAGCTGGCGGCGGCGACTGCCCAGCGGATTCCTCCTGTCTGTCAAAGCGCCCCGAGCACTGACCGACGCCAAGAAGCTCTACGCGCCTGAGGGCTGGATCACTCATATCACGGCCGGCCTGTACGAGCTCGGCGACAAATGCGGCGTCCTGCTGGTCCAGCTGGGTCCGCAGCAGCAACGCGACGACGCACGGCTCGACTACTTTCTCGGCCTGCTGCCGGACTGGATCCGCGTCGCGGTCGAGCTTCGGCACCCCAGCTGGCACCACGATGACGTGTTCGACCTGCTCGCCCGGCACCGGGCGGCGTAATGCGTGATGAGCGGCGCCAGACTGCCGTGCGTCCTGCGTGCCACCGCCCCGTTCGTCTACCTGCGCCTGCACGGCCCGGACCCGGATCACCTGTACGCCGGAAGCTACCCGGACGACAGTCTGGACTGGTGGGCCACCAGGATCCGCGAGTGGGCGGCCAGCACCGTGAGGGGGACTGTACAAATAACGGTGTAACTCCTGATCAAGGAGACGCATCTGATGACCATGACAACTGACGCCGTGGATACTGCCGCGGTGGCGAAGA
>NZ_JBFAYF010000084.1:0-30802 GCF_040681165.1 Actinoplanes sp. NPDC051851
CGCCACCAAACACGGCATCAACCTCTACGACGCCCTCGTCCAACTGACATCCGGCCAGCCATGGATCCCCGCCATCAACTGACCTGAGTAGTTACCAGATTCCTATTGCCTGGATGACTCCGGCGGCAACAGTGTGTGCTATGAGTTTCCCGTGGGTGCGAACGATTTCACTGTGAAGTACAAATCCGCGACCGCGCTGAAGGTGACCTCGGGGAGATCGAACACGACGTTCGCGATTCAACTGTCAACGGCCGACGGACCCGGGAACTGGACCACCGGCGGTTACACCTCCAATCCGAAGATTAAGTTGCTGCGTAACGGAAAGACCGTAAAGACCGTTTACGCCTCAAAGGACGAGGGCTACGTCCGCTTCACGATGAAGAAGTCGAGCAAAGCCACCTACCAAGCAGTCATGGAGGAGCGGCCGAAGGTCTGGAGCTCGAAGTCCAAGACCGTGACCAGGTAGCACCGGAGAGTCCCGTGCACCTTCCGCCGCTGCTTCACGAGCGCCCACGGGATGACCCCCCCGCCGAGTACCGCGCTCAGGGACAGGAGTAGCTCTCCGGCTTACTGGCCGCGGTGATCTCGTCGCCGGTCAGCGTGAGGCGGGAACGCCAGCATCCGGCCGAGGTGAAATCGTACGGTGTGAAAATGACGTTGATCTGGGGTTTCGCCGTGCGGACCCCGATGATCCGCCCGCTCATGAACGGGCCCTTCCGGGACAGCCTGTCGATGCTGGCGCTCTTGTCGGTGTACTCGCTGTTCATGATGCAGGCGAGGCTCTCGACCGCGTCCTCCGCCTTCTTGACCCGCGCGCTCTGCCGGTTGATGCCGGATCCGACGGTGAGCCGGAACTGGACGCAGAGTCTCAAGTACGTCGAGTACGGCAGGGTGGGCGCGAGCCCGGTGGGCAGAAAGCCGGTCGGATACGGGTAGCCGCTCGGATACAGGTAGCCGGGGTAGCGGTCCGCGGTCGGGAAGAGACGGTCGTAGGCGTAGGTGGGCAGCGGGATCGGGCTCTGCTGGTTGTCGGTGCCGATGAGCCCCACCAGCACCGACACGATCGTGCTGATCCCGATGAACCAGCTCCAGAACTGGCGGCCCGGCCCGGTCCGGACCGGCTGCGGCCCCGGCACGGTGGCCCGCGGCGGCAGCACCTCGCCGACCAGTACCGGCTCCGGTTCCGGTGCCGCCTCCCGGATCGGGGGCGGCACCGACGGCGTCTTGGTGATCACCTTCTCCAGCGGTTCGAGCCACTGCGCCAGGCCCGGGCGCCGGCCCGGATCCGCGTCGAGGCTGCGTACCGCCAGGCGGTGCACCGCCCCGTCCATCCGCTTGCGCGCCACCGCCGGATCCCGGACCTGCTGATCCCCGGCGAACAACCGGACCGCGAGCAGCCCGAACTTGTACGCGTCCGACGCCTCGGTGCCCAACTCCTCGGCGTCGGCGGGCAGATGCCACTCCGGCGTCTCGGCCTGCTCCAGGACGGTGTCGTCGCCGAGGCGCATCCCGTCGCAGTCCAGGAAGTAGCAGCGCGGCCGCACGACCGGGCTGAACAGCAGGTTGTTCGGCGAGAGGTCGCCGACGCGCACACCCAGCCGGTGCAGCGTCGCGAGGGCCGAGGCGGTGTCGCGCAGGAACTCCAGCCGCAGCCGGTCGTCCACGTGCAGCCCGCGGGCCCGCAGGTAGCGCTCGTCGTTCAGCAGGTACTGCACCTGGGCGAGCACGCTCGACGGACCGCTCGGCCAGCGCAGCTCGACGGTGAACTCCGGTGGCACCCGCGGCATCAGGAACCCGCGGACCACCCCGTCCTTGCGGACCACCGCGGTCGGCCAGGCGGCCAGCCCGAGCAGCGCCGCGGCGTCCGCCCCGTCGCCGCTGCCGAGCCGCACGAACCGGTGCAGCGTCGTCACGTCCACGTCGTCGACGAACCGGGTGGCGTACTCCTTGTAGACCAGCCGCGGGTCCTCCACCAGGGCGTAGACCGTGCCCTGCCCACCGGTGCCGATCCGGGTCCGCGGCCCCAGATCGGCCAGGTTCACCTCGAGGACCGGCGGTTCGGTCACCCGTCTGCCTTCGCTTCCTCAGCTTCTCCCGTACGGCTCCGTGAGGCGGTCCTCCAGAGCCCGATCAGCGTACGGTCGTCGTCCCACGGCCCGGTGAAGTCGAGCAGCCAGGCGAGCCGGGCCATCGGGGGCGGCGTCTCCAGGGCCTCGGCGAAGAGCCGGCCGACCTCGCCCTTGCCGTCCCCGAGCGGTTCGGCGAACCCGTCCGTCCCGAGGACCAGCACATCGCTCGCGTCGAGCGCGACGGTCACGGGTTCGATCGCGTTCGGCACCCGCGGCAGCGCCGCCACCCCGTCCGGCAGCAGTTCGTCCTCGGGCCGGGTCAGCGCCGGGAAGAGCGGCGTCCAGACCCCGTCCCGCAGCGTCCAGGCCGCCGAGTCACCGACCCGCACCAGCCACGCGCTCCCGTCCGGTCCGACCAGCGCGACCACGACCGTGGTGGCCAACAGTGCTTCGGCCCGCTGCGGCTCCGCCTCGCCGAGCTGCCGGTTCGCATACTCGACGAGCGACCACCCGGCACATCGCAGCAGGTCGCCCCAGTCGACGCCGTCGCCCGAGCCGCCGTCACCACCCGCGCCGTCGCCCGCACTGCCGGCCGTGTCCAAGGCCCGGAGCAGGTAGTCGACCACGGTCCGGCAGACCACGGTGGCGCCCATGTGGGAGAGCGCCGCGCTCGACAGCCCGTCCGCGACGACCGCGATCACGCTGCCGCTGCCGGGGTGCACGGCCAGCGCGAACTCGTCCTGCCGGGGCACCCCGAGCACCCGGTGCGAGACTCCGCGAACGGCCGCCGCCCGCACCTCGAGCTCCTCGGTCGCCCACCCGTCGGCCACGGTGTCCGGCCGGTACGGCTGAGTCCCCGGCGCCCGCGCGGCTCCCGGGGCTCCGGTGGACGGCCCGATTCCGGTCGCCGGCCCGAACTCCGGTGGCGCCCAGTCGAACGGGGCGGTCATCGGTTGCCTTCTGTGGAAACCCCCGGCTTTAGCCGTGGGGAGGAAACGGGCCCCCTGCGGAGCAGGTCAGGGGTAGCTCGTCCGCCGTCAAGGCGGATGGGCGTCTGGTCAGACGCTGTGTTGGCTCTCGACCTGCCTTTGGACCGCTTCCAGGGTGGTCGGGTGTCGTCTCGATCGCCTCGGTCGGGGTGTCTCGTTCGACCTGGCCTCGTCCGTGCTTGCACTGTGTAGGTCGATGCCGTATTGAGTCTGGTGTGTCCGAGACGGTGCGTTTCACCTACCGTTTGCGGCCCGGTCGCATCGCGCAGGCCGCACTGCTCGGCGAGTGGGGCCGTTGCCGGTGGTTGTGGAACGAGGCGGTGCACCAGCAGAGGACCGGCCGCAAGCCGACGTTCGGGAAGCTGTCGAAGCTGCTGACCGAGGCCCGGTCCCGTAACGCCTGGCTGCGCGAGGGTTCGCAGGTCGACCTGCCCCACCTCGGCCACCGGAAACGGTGCGCTGCCGAGCTGGCCAAGGCTCAGCGCAGGATGGCCCGCCGTCGTCGGCCCAAGGGGCAGAAGGCGTCGAAGGGCTACCTGGCCGCGAAGGCGCAGGCGGCCCGGATCGGTAAGAGGGCGGCCCGGCAGAACACCCACGACGCCCGTGTCTGGGCCAAGACCGTGGTCGAGCACCACGGCCTGATCGCGGTGGAGGACTTCAAGCCGAGGTTCCTGGCCAAGACCAGCATGGCCCGTAAGGCGGCCGACAACGCGATCGGCGCGTGCGAGAAAGAGTTGATCGAGCGTGGCGTGCGGGCGGGCGGGCCGGTGGTGCTGGTGCCGCCCGCCTACACGACGATGACCTGCTCCGGGTGCGGTGAGAGAGCCAATCTCCGCCTCGGACTGGGCGTACGGACTTTCGAGTGCACGGCATGTGGTTACACCGCGGGCCGTGACCTCAACGCCGCGAGGACGATTCTCGCCACGGCTGAACGCGGCCGTGCCAGTGCCGACGACGTCAGACATCGGATCGCCTCCTTCCGGGACGGTGGATCAGATGCGGTCCGAGCTGGGAATCCAGAGCCGCAAGGCTCCGGAGGGAAATCCCCCGGATTCATCCGTGGGGATCGTTAAAGGACGTCCGCGGCCATCCGGAAGCTGTCCGGGCGCTCGACGACCAGCTCGGCCTCGGTGCCGCCCACCGCCTGACCGGACTTGATCACGCTCCGGGTCAGCGCGGTGCAGAACTCGGCGATGGCGAGGCCGACCTCGACGCCGGGGGTGGCCACGAAGGCGAACTCCGGGCGGGTCGCCACGTGCAGGATGGTCTCCGCCTTCGCCTCGCCGATGCCGCAGGCGATGATGTTCGGCCCGGTCGGGGTGCGGTCCCGGTCGACCAGCTGGTCGTAGACGGACTCCCACTGCCCCGGGTCGGTCGGCTGGCCGTCGCTGAGGAAGAAGACCGCGGGGCGGTGCACGGCGAACCCCTCCCGCTTGAGCGCCCGCACGTCGGCCGGCAGCCGGTCCAGCAGCAGGGTGAAGGCGGCCGAGTACGCCGTACCGCCGCGGACCGTGAGTTGCGGCAGCGTCGTCTCGTTGCGCAGGTCGGCGAGGGCCGAGTGGACGATGACGTCGTCGGAGAAGCCGACGATCGAGAAGCGCACCTTGGCGGCGGCGAGCGGTTCGCGCAGCAGCGCCTCGTGCAGGGAGCGCAGCCCCGCGTTCAACTCGTCCACCACCGGGCTCATCGATCGTGACTCGTCGGCGACCAGGTAGACGGGGAGGACCCGGCCCGCTGTTTCGGACATGCTCACCACCAGGGCTCGAAAGTGGACGGCCCGAAAGTAGCACCGGGAGTCCAGGCCCGGGAGCCCCATCTATGGAATACGGTTTCAGTCGTGTATCGATGGGGAACGCGGACGGGTGCTCTCCCGCAGCACCACCTCGACCGGCACCTCGATCTGACCGGCGGGTTCGCCGGCGAGGGCCAGCTCCAGCGCGCGCCGGCCCAGGTCATGCAGGGGTACCCGGACCGAGGTGAGCGCGGGCGTGACATCCGAGGCCGCCTCGATGTCGTCGAACCCGGCGATCGCGAGATCCACCCCGGGCCGCACACCCGCCGCGCGCAGCCCGGTCATCGCCCCGATCGCGGTCATGTCGTTCACGGCGAAGACCGCGTCCACCCCGTCCACACCCCGCTCCACCAGCACGGACGCGGCGGCGTATCCACCGTCCCTGGTCGGCTCGGCATCGATGGAACACCGGGCGTCCAGATCGACCCCGCCCTCGCGCAGGCCCTCGATGAAGCCGAGCATCCGCTCCCGCGCGATCCCGGAGCCGTTCTCCGGCCGGATCGCGGCGAAGCGGCGGTAGCCCAGGTCGATCAGCGCTCGGGCCAGTCTGCGGGCCCCGCCGCGGTTGTCGATCGCCAGGGTCGGGAACGGCAGGTCGCCGCGGCTCAGCATCGCGACCCGGCCGCCCGCCTGCCGGTAGAGGTCCAGCTCGGCGAGGAGACCCGGGTGCGTGTCCGCCTCGCCGATCCGGCCGCCGGCGATGACGATGGCACGCGGACGCTGGCCCCGGATCGTACGTACGATAGCCGTCTCCAGATCCGGAGAACGGTCGGTGACCGCCGCAGTGACGGTGAGTCCCGCCTGGTCAGCGGCCTCGGCGAGGCCGTCGTTGATCGACGCGAAGTAGGGGTCGTCGAGCGCGCCCACGATCAGCGCCACCGTGTCGCTGGACCCGCGGGCGATCGCCTGCGCCGAGACGTGCGGCAGGTACCCGAGCCGGATCGCCGCCTCGCGCACCCGGTCGAGGTTCTCGGCGCGCACGGTCCGCGCACTGCCGTTGAGGGCACGGGACGCGGTCGCGTAGGAGACGCCCGCCTCGCGCGCCACGTCATGCAGGGTTACCACCAGCGGATTCTGCCATGACCGGCCGTATTCTGATCCGGTCACAGACCGCGACCGGCTGAGGCGAGAGGAGCGCACCGTGCCGCACAAGGCGAGACCGACAGTCACCTTGCGTGATGTTGCCGCGGCTGCGGGCGTCTCGGTGGCGACCGCCTCCCGGGTGCTCGGCGGCGGTGGCCGGCGGGTGGTCCCGGAGAACGCGCGGCGGGTCCTCGAGGCCGCGGTGGCGCTGCGGTACACCATGGACGCCGCCGCCCGCGCGATGAGCCGGGGCACCGACGCGATCGCGCTGATCGTGGACGACCTGTCGACCGCTCCGGTGGCCGCCGTGGTCGCCGCGATGGAGCGCCAGGCCCGTACGGTCGACGCCTTCGTCACCATCACCTCCACGCGGGGTACCCCGGAACGCCAGGTCACCGCGGTCCGCACGCTCGGCGGCTTCCGCCCGCGCGCCCTGGTGCTCACCACCAGCCGGATCAACGCCACACAACCGCACACCCGCCTGCTGGAGGAGCTCACCGCGTACGAGCGCAACGGCGGCCGCGTGGTGATCTACGGCAGCGTCGACCTGCCCCCCGACCTGCCCTTCGACTCCATCTCGGTCGACGACCGGGCCTCGGCACGGGCGATGGGGGAGTACGTCGGCGGCTCCGGCCACCGCCGCCCGGTGATCCTCGCGGGCACCCGGCAGCGCTCCTTCGCGGCCGCCCGGACCAGCGGTTTCGTCGAGGGCATGCTCGCCACCGGCGTCGACGTCCAGGACATCCGGATCCTGAACTGCGAGGTCAGCCGGGCCGGCGGTTTCGACGCCGCCCGTGCGCTGATCGACGAGGGCCTCGACGACCGCGACGTGATCGTGGCGGTCAACGACGTGGTTGCGGTCGGCGCCCTGGCGGCCTGCCGCGCGGCAGGCGTCGCGGTCCCGGACCAGATCTCGGTGACCGGTTTCGACGACATCCCCCTGGCCCGCGACCTGATGCCGGGCCTGACCACGATGGTCCTCCCGTTCGCCGAGATCGGCCTCCGCGCCATCCAGATGGCCGTCACCGAGCCCCGCCGCATCCGCGAATGGGTAACCGGAAGCCTGGTGATCCGCGGCAGCACCACGACCCGCCCCACCTGACGGCCTCACCCGGCTCGGCCTCACCCGGCCGGGCCGCGACCGCACCGGCGGGGGTCGTATTCGCGGGGTGGGCGTTCTCGGCCATGGTCTGGGTCGGGGGTTATCCACAGCCGGGGTTTGTCCACAGGGTCTCGGGTCAAGATCGTTGTTTTGTGCCACTGTTCCGTTAGGGATGGGGGTTTCCCCCGGTCGGGGTGGGCCCCGACTGGCCGGGTTTGATCAACTTTTCATGATCAACTGGGGAGATGATCTTGGTGGCTGGTGGTGAGGGGTGTGTCGGCGGGCTTGAGTGACCCGTGAGTGCCAGCTTTCCCGGCGTGGCTGGCGTTCACGGGTCTGTCGGAGGGCCCGAGACACCCCGGACCACCAGCCTGCCGCCCTGAGGCACCCCGGATCGCCAGCCAACCACCCCCGAGACACCCCGGAACGCCAGCCCACCGCCCGCGGGCACCGTGCCCGCTGCCGAGACCGCCCGCAGGCACCGCGCCCGCCGCCGAGACCGCCCGCTCGACCTGCCCCGCCAGCCCACCGCCCGCGGGGCGCCGCCCGGCCGGTTCATGATCGAACTCTGGCTGGCGGAACCGACGATTCACGACGGCGAGTGCGGCGGGCGGGCGGCGGCGGGCGGGCGCGCGCGACCGGGCCCTTCCATCGTTCCGGAAGTGACCGGGCTCCGGACTACCCCGGAACACGCCAGCGCGTCCCGGCGCCGCCTCGCCCCCATACTGCGGTGTCGAAGCGCGGACTCCCGGCTGGACACTCGCCGCGGGGTCCGGTGTTCCGCCCGAGTGGTTCAGGGTCGGCTGGCGGGGTCCGGTGTTCCGCCCGAGTGGTTCAGGGTCGGCTGGCGGGGTCCGGTGTTCCGCCCGAGTGGTTCAGGGTCGGCCGGTGGGGTCCGGTGTTCCGCCCGAGTGGTTCAGGGTCGGCCGGTGGGGTCCGGTGTTCCGCCCGAGCGATCCAGAGTCGACCGGCAGGGCCAGGGGTGTCTCAAGCGGAGCGAGACACCCCGGAGCGCCGGCCAGGACCGGGAGTCGCGGGCGGTGGCCGACCATGCTCCTGGCTGGGCGTTCGCGGGGGCGGCGGCGGCTTGTGGTGACATCGGTCGCTATTCATAGAAATTCACGCAGCCGAAACACTTGACCGGGGTGTGACGGGGCTTGCAGACTCCCGGAATACGGTTTCCAGCACCCGAGGGAGGTCCTGTGAGCACGATCAGTGAGCTCCAGCGACTTCGTACTTCGACCAGCCCGCCACGCCGCCGACATAACCGGGCGGCCCTCTTCTTTCTCTCGCCCTGGCTCGTCGGACTGGTTCTGATCACCGCGGGACCGGTCCTCGCCTCGCTCGTCCTGAGCTTCACCGACTACAACCTGATCCAGCAGCCGGAGTTCAACGGGCTGGAGAACGTGCAGCGCATGTTCACCGACGACCGGCTGCACCACGCGCTCGGCGTCACCTTCCTGTACGTCTTCGTCTCCGTCCCGCTCCAGCTGGCCTGCGCGCTCGGCCTCGCGCTGCTGCTGGACCGGGGCATGCGGGGACTCGCGTTCTACCGCTCGGTCTTCTACCTGCCCTCGCTGCTCGGCGGAAGCGTCGCGATCGCGGTGCTGTGGCGGCAGGTCTTCGGCGCGGACGGCCTGATCAACCAGGCGCTGTCGCTGGTCGGGGTGGCGGGCAGGAGCTGGATCGCCGACCCGGGTACGGCACTGTCCACGCTGATCGTGCTGAACATCTGGACGTTCGGCGCACCGATGGTGATCTTCCTGGCCGGGCTGCGGCAGATCCCCACGATGTACTACGAGGCCGCGGCCGTCGACGGTGCGAGCAGGTCCCGGCAGTTCTGGAACATCACGCTGCCGCTGCTCTCGCCGATCATCTTCTTCAACCTGGTCCTGCAGATCATCCACGCGTTCCAGTCGTTCACCCAGGCGTTCGTGGTCTCCAGCGGTACCGGCGGGCCGTCCGACTCGACGATGTTCTACACGCTCTACCTCTACCAGCGAGGGTTCCACAACTTCGACATGGGGTACGCGTCGGCGCTGGCCTGGCTGCTACTCGTGATCATCGGGATCTTCACCGCGCTCAACTTCTGGGCTTCCAAGCGATGGGTTTTCTACGATGACTGACCTGGCGATCCCGGCCGCCCGCGCCGAGACCACGACGAGGATCCGGACCACCACACCGCTGCGCAGCGTCGCCAAGCACGCCGGCCTGATCCTGCTCGCCCTGGTGATGCTCTACCCGGTGCTCTGGATGGTGGTCAGCTCGCTGCGCCCCAACGAGGAGATCTTCCGCTCGCCCGGGCTCGCCCTGGACAACCTGCGGATCTCGAACTACGCGGAGGGCTGGAACGCGCTGCAGTCGCCGTTCGGGCACTACCTGCTGAACTCGGCGATCGTGGTGACCGGTTGCGTACTCGGGAATCTGATCTCCTGCTCGATGGCCGCGTACGCCTTCGCCCGCCTGGAGTTCACCGCCAAGAAGGTCCTCTTCGCGATCATGCTCGGCACCGTGATGCTGCCGATCCACGTGATCATCGTGCCGCAGTACATCCTGTTCTCGCAGTTCGGCTGGATCAACACGTTCCTGCCGCTGATCGTGCCGAAGTTCCTGGCCACCGACGCGTTCTTCGTCTTCCTGATGGTCCAGTTCATCCGCGGCCTGCCCCGCGAGCTGGACGAGGCGGCCCGGATCGACGGCGCCGGGCATCCGCGGATCTTCCTGCGGATCATCCTGCCGCTGATGGTCCCGGCCCTGGCCACCACGGCGATCTTCACGTTCATCTGGACCTGGAACGACTTCTTCAGCCAGCTCATCTACCTGACCGACCCGGAGAAGTACACCGTCCCGGTCGCGCTGCGCTCGTATGTGGACGCCACCGTCTCCACCTCGTGGGGCTCGATGTTCGCGATGAGCGTGGTCTCACTGCTCCCGATCTTCCTCGCCTTCCTGCTCGGCCAGCGCTTTCTGATCAAGGGAATCGCGACGACCGGCATCAAGTAGGACCCCGCCCAGCAAAGAAGATGGAAAGGCTGATACGTCAAATGAAACGATTCACGCGCCGCGATGTCCTGTCCATGACCACCCTGGCCGCCGCCGGTACCGCGCTCGCCGCCTGTGGCGGCAGCGGCGGCGGCGACGCGAACGGCGAGATCACCGGCGACGACATCACCCTGCGGTTCACCTGGTGGGGTTCGGACGCCCGGCACAAGCGGACCCAGTCGGTGATCGCCGCGTTCACCAAGGCGCATCCCAACATCACCATCAAGGGCGAATTCAAGGAGTGGAACGGCTACTGGGACAGCCTGGCCACCACGGTCGCCGCCAACGACGCGCCCGACATCATCCAGATGGACGAGATGTACCTGGCATCGTACGCGGAAAGGGGTGCTCTTCTTGATCTCAAGACCGCGAGCAAGCATCTCTCCACCGCGGACTTCGACGCGAAGTCGCTGGCCACCGGCGTGATCGACGACAAGCAGTACGGCGTGCCGACCGGCCTGACCGTGTTCTCGCTGGTCGCCAACACCGATCTGCTGACGCAGTACAGGGTGACGCTGCCCGACGACGCGACCTGGACGTGGGACGACCTGAAGACCGTCGGCCAGGCCGTCTCCAAGGCCAGCGGAGGCAAGGTCAACGGCCTGCAGTCCTGGGGCTTCGACGTCGGCAGCGTGAACATCTGGGCCCGCCAGCACGGCGCCGCGCTCTACTCCGCCGAGGGGAAGGTGGCGATCCCCGAGGACGTGCTCACGAGCTACTGGCAGTACCTTCTCGACATCGCCAAGGACGGCACCGCGCCGGCACCGTCGGTCACCGTCGAGCGCGCCGGCGGCAGCGTCGACCAGTCCGGTACGGCCACCAACACCGCCGCGATCGGCCCCTGGTGGGCGAGCCAGCTGACCTCGGTGCAGGCGGCCAGCGGCGAGAACCTGAAGCTGCTCAGGCTCCCCGGCGAGGCGGCGTCCGCGACCCCGGCCGCATACTACAAGCCGTCGATGTTCTGGTCGGTCTCGTCCCGCTCGAAGTACCCGGCCGAGGCGGCGCTCTTCGTGGACTACCTGGTCAACAACCAGGAGGCCGCGAACGTCATCGGCGTCGACCGCGGCGTCCCGGCGAACGCCAAGATCCGCACGGCGATCGCCAGCTCGCTGACCGGAACCGACAAGGCCGCCGCGGACTACCTGGACGCGGTCGAGGTCGGCGACTCGCCCCGGGTGACACCGAACGGCGCCAGCGACGTGGAGGCCATCCTCAAGCGGCACACCGAGGACGTCCTCTTCGCCCGCAAGACCCCGCAGGTGGCGTCCCAGGAGTTCATCAAGGAGCTCCAGGCCGCGATCGACGCCGCCTGAGGTCTTCGGTCGCCCGTGGGACCGTGCTCGGCGCCGCGGGCGCGGTGCTGAGCACGGTCGGTGATCAACGGCATGATCACCACGCGGAGAACCGGCTGGACCGCGCCCTCAGCCCCGTCTCCGCAGGATCATGATGCCCGCGGCGGAGAGGACGATGCCCAGGCCGCCGACGAGGAAGAGCAGGAGCGGGAGGCGGGACTGCTCCGCTGCCGTGGCGACGTTCGTCGTGGCCTGATGCGATGCCGCCGGGGTCGTCGTCTCCGCCGAGGGGGAGGGCGACGGTGCGTCGGGGAGGGCGTACCGGAGGATCTTCGGCTTCTCGCCCTCGGAGATGGTCAGCAGGGCGGTGCCGTCGGGGGTGTAGGTGACGGATTCGCCCTGGGGCTCGTCGGGCATGGCGATCCGGCGCGGGGTGCCCTCGGTGATCGCTGTCAGCACGTCGCCGTCGGTCACGTCGTACTCGAAGGCGTCGGCGTAGGTTCGCAGCACCACACGTGAGCCGTCCGGGCTGGTCGCGGCGCCGGTGACGACCAGGTGGCCGGCGAGGCCCCACGGGTTGCTGGTGGTGGTGATCGGGACCGCGACGTCGCCGACGGACTTCATCGGGGTGGTCGAACCCTTCTTCAGTACGCCGTCGGGTACGTAGATCCCGGCGGCCGCCGCCGTCTTCGTGATGATCATCGGGGTGCCGTCCGCGGTGACCAGCAGCGCCTCGGCGTCGCGGGCGCCGTCCGGGTAGGAGAGCCGGTACAGCGTGGGCTTCGACGCGCCGGGCGCCAGCTTCCAGAGGCCGATCGTCTCGCGGTTCGCGTTGTTGTCGCCGATGTCGGCGATCCAGAGCGTCCCGTCCGCGCCCAGCTGCATGTCCTCGGTGTCGCGGGGCTGCGACGGGTAGGAGACCGTCCGTTTCACATCACAGTCGCCGTCGAGGTAGAAGATCTTCCGGTGTGAGGCGAGGTCGGTGCCGTCGTTCACCACGACGTACCCGCCGTCGGTCGCGACCAGCCCGGAGGCCTCATCCACGCGCTGGTCGTCGACGGTACAGACGGTGCCGGCCGCCACCGCGGCCGCAAGCATCGGGGCGAGCAACATGCCATCATTCGACCATGTGCCCGCCACCGCGCTCGCCATCGGCCTAACCGGTGAATACCTCGTCCAGGAAGTTCTCCAGCGCCGGCTGGCTGCGCTTGCCGGCGGTCTCCCGGTACATCGGAATCCCGGGCAGGGTGAACGCGTGCGGCGCACCGGAGTAGACGGTGACCTGCCAGTCCAGGTCATCCCGGGTACGCGGCTGGTAGTAGCCCAGCCGGGCGGGCATCTGGGCGCGCGCCTTCGGGTACTCGCGCTAGCCCCGACCGGTCGTGCACCACGATCACGGCGGGCTTGCGCTCGGTGATCGCGGCGTAGCCTTCGAGGGGTTGCCCGCCGTGCTCGTCGGCGAGGTCGGCGGTCGCGATCCGCGCACCCGCCCCGGCGGGCACGGTCGCCACGAGGCTCTGATGAATTTCGGACAGCTCGGGCATGAGCCCCAGCCCGCGGCGCGATCTTGACGGCGGTAATGTTGAATCTTCAAGGAGGTACGACATGCGCATCCTGCTGGCCGGCGCGTCCGGTTTCCTGGGCACCCGGCTCTCCGCCCACCTGACCGGCGCCGGGCACACGGTGACCACGCTGGTCCGCCGCGCACCCCGGAACCCTGCCGAGGTGAGGTGGGACCCCGCTGCCGGGGCGCTCGATCCGGCGGTGGTCGCGGCGGCCGACGCGGTGATCAACCTGGCCGGGGCGGGGATCGGGGACAAGCGCTGGAGTGCGGCGTACAGGGAACTCCTGCGCAGCAGCCGCCTGGAGACGGCCGGGACGCTCGCCGGGGTGATCGCCGCCCTTCCCGAGACTGATCGACCTCGGACATTTCTGCAGGCCTCCGCGGTCGGCTGGTACGGCGGGACCGGCGACCACCCGGTGACCGAGAAAGACCCGGTGGCGCGCGGTTTCCTCCCGGAGCTGTGCCGTGACTGGGAGGCCGCCGCCCGCCCGGCCGCCGATGCCGGCGTGCGCACCGTCCTGCTGCGCACCGGTCTGCCGCTCGACGGCCACGGTGGATTCCTGCAGCCCCTGTTGCCGCTCTTCCGGTTCGGGCTGGGCGCCCGCCTCGCCTCCGGCCGCCAGTGGACGCCGTGGATCTCGCTCGCCGACTGGCTCGCCGCCACGGCGTTCCTGCTGGTCACCGAGGGTGTCGAGGGCCCGGTCAACCTGGTCGCCCCGAACCCGGTCACCAACACGGCATTCACCAGGGAGCTGGCCCGGGCGCTGCACCGTCCGGCGTTCCTCGCCGTACCCTCCTTCGCCCTGGATCTGGCGCTGGGGGAGTTCGGCGCCGAGGCCCGCCGCAGCCAGCGTGTCCTCCCGGCGGCCCTGGAGTCGGCCGGCTTCCGCTGGGCGCACCCGACCCTGCCGGAGGCGCTGCACGCGATCCTTTGACCACTGGCGATTTCACCGATGCGTGGCCACCCTGATTGCACTGAGGATGCAGAAACCCCCGAACGCTTCAGGAGGTCTCATGCGTCGCCTCGTCGTCCTCGTCACCGCGCTGCTGGCCGCACTCGCGCTGACCCCGTCCCCGCCCGCGGCCGCCGCCCCGGGCACGCCGGTGATCTTCGTGCACGGCTACACCGGCAGCGCCTCGAACTGGACCACCGCCATCGCCCTCTTCCGGGCCGGCGGTTACTCCAGTTCCGAGCTCTTCGCGTACGAGTACAACTCCTACGGCAACAACATCACCAACGCCGAGGGGCTGGCCACCTACGTCAGCAGGGTCCGCGCCCAGACCGGCGCGTCCCAGGTCGACATCGTCAACCACTCGATGGGCGGCCTGGTCAGCCTCTGGTACGTCAAGCAGCTCGGCGGCGCCCCGTACGTCCGCCACCTGGCGTCCCTGGCCGGCGCCAACCACGGAACGACGTACGCCGGTGCCTGCCTGATCTACGTCACCTGCCAGCAGATGTACCCCGGATCGTCCTTCATCACCACGCTGAGCACCGGCGACGAGACCCCGGGCAGCACGGCGTACGCCACCTGGTACTCCCCGTGCGACGGCGTCATCATCCCGTACACCAGCACGGTCCTGAGCGGCGCCACCAACAACTACGTCCTCTGCCAGACCCACATCGGCTACCTGACCGACACCGTGACCCTGACGGCGGTGCGCACCTTCCTGGCGAGCTAGCTCGTGTTTCGGGACCCGGCCGAGTGCGAGGCGCGGTCCAGAAACGCGAGCTGAACCTTTCCACGAGCTTCTCCGGTACGGCCGTGTGCCCGATGTGGGCGCGCGGCCCTCCGTGGTTCAGGCTCGCTTGTTCAGCATGTCGTTGATCCGCCGGCCGTCGGCGCGGGTGATCCGCCCGTGGGCCAGTTCGACGCCCGCGATCTCGGCGAGGGCCCGCTGCTGGACGTCGATGGTCGCCTCGACGAGGTCCGCCAGGACGGCCGCGGCGTTCGCGGCGCGGTGGTAGCCGACCACGAACGCGACGGCCGCCGCGAGCAGCGCGGGTGGCCAGGCCACCCCGAGGGCGAGGTACAGCAGAGCCCAGCCGGAGAGCGCGGTGGCCGCCTGATAGCGGGTGTACGCGTTCTGCACGGCGGTGCGATGCGGGTCGCCGAGCAGCAGCCACAACCGGGGCCAGGCCAGGGTGGCGTCCAGACCGTACTGGGCGTCGACCCGCTCGCCGATGAGCCGGAACCGGTCACCGATCGGCGTCGCGCACCGGGGCAGATAGCGCACCGGCGGCCGGGACCGGCGTACCGCGGCGGCCGCGCGCGCTCGCCGGCGCCGGCGCAGCAGCAGCCAGAGCGGCCCGGCCGCGACGCGTGACCCGTCACGCCGGGGGAGCAGCCAGCAGCGCGGCCCGCGGGCGACGTAGACCCGGTGCACGAGCGCGGCGAGTCCCTGGGCGGCCAGCCCCGCGGCGGTGGCGGCCAGCCCCACGGCGACGACGGCCACCACGATCCGGGCGGGGTGGCCGGCGAGGGCCCGGCCGATCCGGTCCAGGCCGGTGATCAGGGCCGTCGCGTCGAGCGCGTGCCGCCACCCGAGCAGGTGACCGCCGAGCGCGGCGACGGCGAACAGCAGTCCGGGCAGGACCAGCGTGGACAGCCACCGATCGGCGAGCTTCTTGCCGAACTCGGTCAGCAGCCCGGTCACGAACGGGCTGCCGGCCCGGCGGAAGGCAGCATCGGCGTACCGTCGATGCAGTCGGGTTCGTGCCCGTGCCGGTCGGCGCGGGCCCGCCGCTCACAGCTGCCGTGCGGGCAGACGTAGTCGCCCGCCGTGCTCACCCGGTTCAGGCGCAGGCCACCGAGGGTGGCCGGACCGGCGCCGGGGCCCGCATCCCCACGCCGGACGGGCGCCGCGGCCGAGCCGGTGGTGGCCGGGTCGAAGGTCAGTCCGAGACGACGGCAGACCTGACTCGCGGGCACCCCACTGCGCAACGCCGTGACGGCCGCGTCGAGCCGGGGCCGCCAGCCGTCGTCGCCGGCGCTGGCCCGCAGACCGGGCAGCTGCGTGCAGAGCCATACCAGCACGGGTTGCTCGTCGTCGTCGACGCCATCCCTCATTCGGATTCCTCAGCTTTCGCGGCCGATGGGTTCGGGCTACGTTTCTACACCGTCGTGACTATCCGCGACGAGTTGATCACTAGCCGAAGGTTCAGCAGCATGCCGAAGAGCGGCCCGGCGATCGCCGAGGAAGACCCGGAAGCCTGGGACCAGCAGGCCACCACCATGCTGGAGCGATTCCTCGGGTCCGGTGACGCCGACGCGCTGGACCGCGCCATCGACCTGCTCCGCCGTGCGGTGTCGGCCCTCCCCGCCGACCGGGCGCGCCCCGCCGGTCTCGGCGCCGTCGTGCGGTCCCGGTTCGGGCGGGGAGTCCGGACGAACTCCCGCGATCGCGCGCGTCTGCTGTCCAACCTGGCCGGCGCGCTCGCGGAGCGGTTCGAGTCGTGCCGGGATCCGGACGACCTGGACGAGGCCATCGAGGCGGGGCGGGCCGCGGTGCTGGCCACCCCGCCCGGTCACCAGCTGCGCGCCGGCTTCCTGAACAATCTCGGCCACGCGCTGCGGATCCGATTCTGGGGTGGCCGGGATCTCGGCGATCTGAGCGAGTCCATCGCGGCATATCGAGGTGCCGTGAGGTCGGTACCGCCCGGTGACCCCGATGAGGTGAGGTTCCTCGCCACCCTCGGCAACGTCCTGCTGCAACGATTCCAGGAGATCGGGGAGCCGTCCGACCTGGACGAGGCCGTCGAGGCCGGCCGCGACGCCCGGCAGATCGCCGGTACCGAACACCCCGACCGGGTGATGGCGCTGTTCCACCTCAGCGAAACCCTGCAGGCGCGATTCGAGCGATTCAAGGAACCACCCGACCTCGACGAGGCCATCGAACTCGGGCGCTCCGTGCTGCGTGCCATGCCACTGCGCGACCCCGATCGGGCCGGAGCGCTGTCGACCCTCGGCGCCGCGTTGCGGACACGGATCGAGTGGTCCGGCGAGCCCGCCGATCTGGACGAGGCCGTCGAGATCGCCCGCGCGGCCGAGCGGGTGGCTCCCGGGTGGCATCCGAAACGGGCGGAGATCCTTTTCGAAGTCGGCGAGGCGCTGCACGCCCGCTTCGAACGAGCCCGGCAACACGCCGACCTGGACGAGGCCATCGACGTCGGCCGCGCCGCGGTGCGGGCCGCCACCGGGAACGCCAACCGGGCCGCGATGGCGACCAACCTGGGTGTCTACCTGAAGAACCGGTTCGAACGGTCCCGGGACGCCTCCGATCTCGAGGAGTCGCTGGGTCTGTGGCGGGAGGCCGTCACGGAGACCACGGCGCCGGCCTCGGCGCGGATGTTCGCCGCCCGGAACTGGGGTGCGCTGGCGGCACAGCAGCGCCGCTGGCCGGACGCGGCCGACGGATACGCCGCCGCGGTGACCCTGCCGCCGCTGCTGGTGTGGCGGGGAGTGAGCCGCGCCGGCCGGGAACGGCTGCTGGCCGACTGGGGCGGGCTGGCCGTCGACGCGGCGGCCTGCGCGATCGCCGCCGGCCAACCGGACCGCGCCGTCGAGCTGCTCGAACAGGGCCGGGGAGTGCTGTGGTCACAGCTGCTGGAGGACCGTACCGAACTCGACATGCTGCGCGGCGCCGACCCGCGCCTGGCCGCCCGGCTCGACGCGGTGCGGGACGACCTCGACGTCATCGGGGCCGCCGCGCTCCGGCCGTCCGGTGGTGACTACGTCGTCGACGCCGGCGTACGCATGGACCTGGCCCGGCAGTGGGAGAGCCTGGTCGACGAGGCCCGTACGCTGCCCGGATTCGCGGACTTCGCCCGCCCGCCGCAGGCCGCGCGCCTGCGGCACGGCGCCGCCGGGGGAACCGTCGTCATGGTCAACGTCAGCCCGTGGCGGTGCGACGCGCTACTGGTCACCGAGACCGGCGTCGAGGTGGTCGAACTGCCCGACCTCACCCACGACGTCGCGGTCGACCGGGCCGCCACCCACCTCCGGGCGCTGCGCACGGAGGCCGCCCGGATCGGCCTGGAACAGACCGTGACCACCACGCTCGAATGGCTCTGGGACGTCGTGGCCGAACCGGTGTTGACCGCTCTCGATCACCGGCACACCCCGGCGGCCGGCCAACCGTGGCCGCGGGTGTGGTGGTGCCCCACCGGCGCTCTCACCGTCCTGCCGCTGCACGCCGCCGGCCGTCACGACGGGTCCGACGGGCGCAGCGTGCTCGACCGGGTGGTCTCCTCGTACACGCCGACGCTGCGGGCACTGGCCTCGGCGAAGGCCCGGCCACGACTCGACCAGCAGGCGCGGCTGCTGCTGGTCGCCGTACCCCACACACCCGGCCGGTCGGCGCTGCCCGCCGTCGCCGCCGAACAGGCGCTGCTCACCGCGCTCTTCCCCGCGGAGCGCCGCACCCTCCTCGTCGACGGTGCGGCCACCCGTGCCGCGATCCTCGGCCACCTCCCCGCACACGCCTGGGTGCACGCCTCCTGCCACGGTGACCAGGTCCTGACCGATCCCGGCCGGGGCGGCCTGCTGCCGTACGACTGGTCCACCGCCGGTCTCGTCGGCATCCCCGACACCACCACCGGCGACCACCGCGGCGGCGACTTCGTCTTCCTCGCCGCCTGCAAGACCGCCACCGGCGGAACCACCAACGCCGACGAGGTGATCAGCCTCGCCGCCGCCCTGCACCACACCGGCTGGCGCCACGTCATCGGCACCCTCTGGTCGGTCTGGGACGCCGGCGCCGCCGACATCACCGGCGGCGTCTACCAGCGCCTGGTCCGCCACGGCCACCTCGACTCCACCCACTGCGCCGAGGCCCTGCACCACGCCGTACGCGCCTACCGCGACCAGGATGACCACCGTTACCAGCCGAGCCGATGGGCCCCGTTCCTACACATCGGCCCCTGACCTTCTGATGTCGTCCAGCTGTTGACGCCGACGCTCCGCGCCGCGCGGTGAATACGAGCCGAGCAGGACGAGCGGCATCACGCTCACGTCTCCGGAGGCCTGCACCAGCCGGAGAACGGGCGCGTGGATCGTCAATCCTGCCCGCTCGTCGACCGGCCCGCACTCGATCGCCTCGACCGCGGTCCACGGTACGACCTGGTCCCGGCTGTCGAAGCCGCGGACCCGAATGCCGTCCGCGTCGATCACCACGCCCATCCGGGCCGCCCGCCAGATGCCGATCGGCCCGGCGACGAGGCAGACACAGCCCATCGTCACCCCGAACCACTGGTGCTTCGCCACCACGTCACCGGCGGTGAAGTACGAGAACCCGAGGAACGTGACGACGCTGAAGACCGCGATCAGCACGGGGATCTGGATACGCGGCCGGACGGCGATCCGCTTCATCGATCGATCATGGCAGGCGCGCGCATCCCGTCGGCGGCCTGCCGTGATCGTGCCGGCAGAGGCTCACCCGGTCGAGGCCGTGGGGATCATGTGCCGGCGTGGAGGGCGGCCTGGGCGGCCCGAACCTCGTCGAGGGCCTTGCGGGCGATCTCCGGGTAGTCGTCGCCGGTCGAGGTGCTCCAGCGTTCGTAGGCGATCGCCGCGGCCAGGGCGCCGAGTTCCGCGGCGACGCGGGCGGTCACGTCGGGGATGCCGCGGCGTTCGAGGGCGGTGGCCATCGCGGCGGTGAGGCGGAGGTTCTTCAGTGCCTCTCGTTCGCGGAGCTCCGGGTTGGCGGCGATCACCGCCTGCCGCTGGGCGACGAACTCGCGGCGGGCGGCCGTGTAGATCTCCCGGCCGGTCGCCTCCAGGGCGAGGGCCACCGCTTCCAGGGGGGTGGCCGTCTCCGGTGCGGCGGCGATCGCCCGGGTGATGTGGTCGTCGACGGTGCCGCCGCCGAAGAGCACTTCGCGTTTGTCGGCGAAGTGGCGGAAGAACGTGGTCTTCCCGAGGCCGGCGCGCTGGGCGATGTCGATCACGGTGGTGTTCTCGTAGCCGCGTTCGGCGAACAGGTCGAGGGCCGCGCGCGCGAGTCGTCCCGATGCGTCCGGTTCCCAGCGAGCCATGAGCCCAGCATACGGCACTTGGTTCCGTCACCGTGGGCATCGAAGGGGCCGTGGGCGGTGATGGAACCAAGTCCCGTCATGGGTGCTACGGTGATGGGACCAAGTTCCGTCACGGAGGGAATGGCGATGAAGCGAATCCAGTACCACGAGTACGGCGGTCCCGAGGTCATGCGGCTCGAGGACTTCCAGCCGGCCGCGCCCGGGGCCGGCGAGATCCTCGTCCGGGTACGCGCCGCCGGTGCCAACCCGATGGACATCGGGATCCGGGCCGGGCGGCTGAAGTACGTGACCGGCCGGAGATTCCCCCGCGCGCTGGGCTACGACTTCGCGGGCGTCGTCGAGGCGGCCGGCCCCGGCGTGACCCGGGTGCGGGCCGGGGACGAGGTGGTCGGCGGGACGTCGATCACGGCGTCCGGCGCGTTCGCCGACGTGGTGATCGCGGAGGAGCGCAACGTCGTACCCAAGCCTTCGGGTCTCTCCTTCGAAGACGCCGCGACCCTGCCGATCGCCGCGGTCACCGCCCTGCAGGCCCTGGTCACGAAGGGGGGATTGCGGGCGGGGCAGCGCGTGTTCGTGCACAGCTGCCTGGGCTCGGTCGGCCAGGCGGCGGTCCAGATCGCCCTGGCCCGGGGTGCGACGGTGGCGGGCAGCTGCCGCGACACCGCACAGACGGAGGCACGGGAGCTCGGCGCCGGCCCCGTGACCGGCTTCGACGTCGACCCGGCCGCCCTGCGGGAACGCTTCGACCTGGTCCTCGACGCGGCGGGCACGCTGCCACTGCGGACCGCGCGGGCGCTGCTCACGCCCGGTGGCCGCATCGTCGGCATCCATCCCCGCCCGGCGGCGTTCGTCCGCAGTGCTCTGCCCGGGCCGTTCCGGGTCCTGGTCACCCGGTCGGTGACCAGCGATCTCGAGGAGGTCGTACGCCTGGCCGGCCGCGGGGAACTGCGGCTGCCCATCGCCCGGGCGGTCCCGCTCGCCCAGGGCATCGCGGCCCTCACCGACCTCGAACAGAACCGCCTCGGCAAGCGCGGCAAGCTCATCCTCCTGCCCTGAGGGCGCTTTCGGTAGGCTGGCGTCGTCGTATCGCCTCCGCTCGATGATGGGAAACGCCGGTCGTGGCCACAGTTCAGGTCGAAGCCTCTGTCAACGTTCCGGCGCAACGGGTGTGGGAGGCGGTGGCGGATGTCGGGGCGGTGCACCGGCGGTTGCTGCCGGGACGGGTGGCCGACGCCCGGATGGACGGGGACTTTCGCATTCTGACCATGCCGGACGGGGTGCAGGTGCGCGAGCTCATCCTCGCCGTCGACCACGACATCCGCCGGATGGCGTACACCGTGGTCGACGGGCAGCGCATGCCGTTGACCTATCACCATGCGGCCTTCCAGGTGTTCGAGGAGGGTGACGGCAGCCGCCTCGTCTGGCTGACCGACGTCCTCCCGCACGCCATGGCCGCGGTGGTGAGGGGCCGCGTCGAGCGCGGCATCCAGGAGATGAAGGAGATCCTGGAATCGGCGGACGACTAGGCGGTCGCCGGGCGGCGGGCCAGCAGGGCGAAAGCGTTCGGTAGGCGGCCGCGGAAGGCGGCCGCGTCGACCTCGCCCATGCGCCAGAACGGCTCCGGGTACTCCGCCAGGTGGCGGATCTCCAGACCCGCCCGGATCAGCGCCGTGACGGTCCGGCCCAGTGTCCACTGGAACATCACGGCGCCGTTCGCCGGGAAGCTGAAGTCGTCGCAGATGAACGAGGCGCCGAAGTAGTCGCGGTCCGGGCGGATGCGCGGCTCGTCGGCGTCCCACGTCCAGAGCTCCGTGGCCGGGTGGCCCTCGTGGAGGAAGAGGTGGCCGCCCGGGCGGAGCAGGCGGGCCATCTCGGTCGCCCACGCGTCGATGTCGGGCATCCAGATCAGCGCGCCCTTGCCGGTGTAGACGAGATCGGCGCTGTGGTCGGGCAGCGGGATGCCGGGGACCGTGGCGATCAGATAGCGACAGGCGACGCCGAGGTCGTCGGCGCGCTGCTGGGCGGTGCGGGCGGCCGACTCGCTGTAGTCGACGCCGATCACCTCGCGGGCGCCGGCCTGGACGAGCGCGATGTCGTCCTTGCCGTTGCCGCTCTGCGGGTGGACGACCGTCGGGCCGCCGGCCAGGATGTCGCGGAGCAGTTCACGTTCGCTGGCCAGCAGCGATGTGCCCGAGGCGGCTTCGGCGAGCAGTTCGTCGTAGGTCTGGTGCAGGGTCGCGTACGCCTGATTCCAGGCGGTGCGGTTGGCGTGCGTCACCTCGTCCATGCCGAGCACCATTCCGGACCGGGCGCCCGCGAGGCAATCGGATTAGCCGGAGCACCTTTTGAGTGATTCAGGTGCTTATTGGATCGTACGATGGGAGGAGAAGCGGGAGTGGGCCGCTGAGGCCGCGGCAGAGGCCGGGGTGGTGCCGGAGGCGCGGGCCTGGTGAAGGATTTCGGTCAGAGTGCCGCCGATGGCGTGGAGTCGGGCGGTGACCTGTGCCGGGCTCTCGTGGCGGAGTTCGACCGCGGTGGCGTGGATGATGCCGCCGGCGCTGACGATCACGTCGGGCGCCCAGAGGATGCCGCGGTCGTGCAGGAGAACCGCCGTCGAGGGATCGTCGAGCTGGTTGTTGGCCGGGCCGACGACGGCCGCACAGCGCAGCGCGGGAACGCTCTGTGGCGTGAGAAGACCGCCGAGAGCTGCGGGGACGAGGATGTCGACCTCGGCCGTGAGGCACTGTTCGGGGGAGACCCAGGACGAGCCGGCGAGGGCCTTCCTGGTCGGGTCGACGTCGGCGGCGACGAGGCGGGCGCCGGTGGCGGAGAGCATCCGGAAGACGTGCGTGCCGACGCGGCCGAGTCCGAGAAGGGCGAAGGTGCGGCGCGTCAGATCGGCTGATCCGAAACGGTCCTGGGCGACGGCCTGGAGAGCGGCGACGACGCCGATCGCGGTGGCTTCGGAGGAGTCGCCGCTGCCGCCGGCGGAGACCGGGCGGCAGAAGACGTGCGGGGTGCGCCCGGCGATCACGGCCATGTCGTCCGGGGAGGTGCCGACGTCGGGGCCGGTCGCGTAGGCGCCGCCCAGCGCGGCGATGACATCGCCGACGTCCAGCAATGCGTCGCGCCGATCGGTATCGGACGTGAGGGCGACGACCGTCTTACCGCCACCGTTCGGGAGGCCGGCGAGGGCGCACTTCTCGGACATGGCGGCGGAGAGGCGCAGGGCGTCGGTGAGCCCGTCGCGCCAATCCGGGTACGGCTTGATCCGGCAGCCGCCGATGGCCTGCCCGAGGGCGGTGGAGTGCACCGCCACGATGATCGGGGCGCCGGAGCGGGCACCGCGGCGGACGATGACCTGTTCGTGCATGAAGTCGCTCATGGCCCAGAACGCTAGGCATTCAGACAGCCATGATCGCCTGTTGCCGAACGATGTTCGGAGAAGGTGGCAGTATCCCGGTCGTGGACGAACTTGATACGGCGATCATCCAGCGTTTGCAGGCGGACGCACGGCAGACCAACAGGGAGTTGGCGGCGGCGATCGGGGTGGCGCCGTCGACCTGCCTGGAGCGGGTCCGGAGCCTGCGGGACCGCGGGGTGATCACGGGCTATCACGCCGACGTCGACCTGGCGGCGCTGAACCGGGGCGTCCAGGCGCTGCTGCACGTGCAGGTCAGGCCGTTGAGCCGAACGGTGATCGAGAGCTTCAAGAAGTACGCGATGGGGTTACCGGAGGTCCTGTCGGTCTTCGTGGTCACCGGCGGCGACGATTTCCTGGTGCACGTGGCGGTGCCCAGCGTCGACGGCCTGCACGCGTTCCTGATGGACAAGTTCAGCGGCCGCCGGGAGATCGTCGGCTTCCGCAGCTCGGTGATCTACCAGCACACCCGCAAGCAGGTGATCGAGCCGCTCGACCTCTGACGACCTGGGCTACCCCGCCTTCGGGCGCCTGATAGTGGGCGATGTTGTGCCGGGTGGTCAGGCTGGCGCGGCTGTAGCGGCCGAGGACCCGTACTTGATCGGTGAGCAGCGCGCCCGGTGCGGCGATGGTTTCGCCTGGTCGTTTCCGCGGTACTCGCGGTACCCGACACACCGGCCGCGGCGCCGGCCGCCAGCGCCGCCGCGATCGCGTCCACCGTGACAGTCCCACCCTTCGCCCGGCCAGGGGCGTCGACGGCCGGCAGTTCGATGACACCAGCCGGTGTCACATCGCGACGGGCGGAGACGTCGACGGAGGAGAGCGAGGGGAAGGGCATCGATGAGTGACATGCGGGCGATCGCGGATCGGGTGGAGATCGAGGCGTTGCGGGGTGAGTTCAGCGACGCCGTGATGATGCGGGACTACGAGCGGCTGGCCGGGCTCTTCACCCCGGACGGGGCGCTGCGGATGCCGAACATCCCGGTCGAGCTGGTCGGGCGGGGGCAGATCGCCGAGTGGGGGGTGAAGGCGGCCGGGATCGTGGAGTTCCTGATCCAGACGACGACGCCGGGGGTGATCCGTCTGGCCGGGGACGAGGCGAGCGGCCGGGCCTACATGCAGGAGCTCGCGCGGCTGCGTGACGGTCACTCGGAGATGAACGTCGCGATCTACCACGACCGCTATCGGCGTACGGCGGACGGCTGGCGGTTCGTCGAGCGCGTCTACGACGTCCGGTACCGGGACGACACCCCGCTGCCCGGCGAATCGGCGGCGTGAGTGCCGCAGCGCCGGATAGTGGCTGGTGCTCACGGGTGTGTCAGGGCATTCGAGACACCCGTGACCGTGCTGGTCGATTCTGGACCGCCCGGGTGGGACGCCGGATCCCGTGGCGAGTGCCCGTCCGAAACGCTCGCCGTCCGCGGATCGTCGATTCCGTCGGCCGGGTTTCGGTCGGCCAGGTTTCGGTCGCGGGCCCGCCGGGCGGTGGTGCCCGCAGGCGGTGGGGCGGGCCGTCCAGGGCGCCTCGGCCGGTCCGGCTGGCGATCCGGGGTGCCTCGGCCCCGGTCGGCTGGCGATCCGGGGTGTCTCGGGCCGGTCGGCTGGCGATCCGGGGTGTCTCGGGCCGGTCGGCTGGTGGTCCGGGGTGTCTCGGGCGCTCCGAGTGACCCGTGAACGCCAGCCGCGCCGGGAAAGCTGGCGCTCACGGGTCACTCGAGCCCGCCGAGGCACCCCTGACCACCAGCCACCAAGATCACCCCCGCAGTTGATCATGAGAAGTCGATCAAACCCGGCCAGCCGGGGCCCACCCCGACCGGGGGAAACCCCCATCCCTAACGGAACAGTGGCACATAACCGTGATCTTGGCCCGGGGCCCTGTGGACAAACCCCAGCTGTGGATAACCCCCAACCCGGACCATGACCGAGAACGCCCACCCCGCGACCCCGCCGGCGACGATCCCGCCGGAATCGACCAGCGGGGTCATCCGTGAGCACCAGCCGGGAGCGGGATCGGGGCGGCTCAGTGAGCGCCGGGCAGGAGTGGGACCGGGGTTGATCAGGGCGCGGTGGGGCGGAGCTGCCGGGGGCGGACCAGCAGCAGGAGCATGGCCAGGGAACCCAGGAAGCCGAGGGCCATGATGACGGCCATCGGGGTGGGGCTCGTCTCGCCGAAGAGGCCGACCAGGGGGGAGACCGCGGCGCCGAGCAGGAACTGGGCGCCACCCAGCATCGCGGAGGCGCCGCCGGCCGCGTGGCGGGCGGCGCCCTGGCCCAGGGTGTAGCAGGACGTGATGGTCAGGCCCATGCCGAACATCGTGACGAACAGGCAGATCCAGGTGCTGGCCAGCGTGCCGCCGACGGTGAGGTCGATCGCGGCCTGGGCCAGGGTGGCGAGCACCGCGATGCCGACGCCGAGGCTGAGCAGGCGGATCAGCGGCAGGTGGCGGGAGAGGACGCCGAGCAGGCCGGATGCGATCAGGATGGCGACGGCGTTGACCGCGAAGATCAGGCTGTAGGCGGTGGCCGAGGCGCCGTAGACGTCCTGGAAGACGAAGGACGAGCCGGAGATGTACGCGAACAGGGCGGCCGAGGCGAAACCGAGCACCAGGACGTACCCCATGAACGGGCGGTTCCGGGTCAGCCCGGCCATCACCCGGAAGGCCGCGCCGATGCCGCCGGGGTGCCGGTGCTCGGCGGGGAGCGACTCGGGGACGAATCGCCAGACGGCCAGCAGCAGGAGGACGCCGAACAGGGCCAGCGTGACGAAGACCGCGCGCCAGGAGAACGCGGTGGCGATGAAGCCGCCGATCACCGGCGCGGCGACCGGGGCGACGCCGATGATCATGGAGAGTACGGCGAAATGGCGGGCGACATCGGCGCCGTGGAAGCGGTCGGTCAGCACGGCGCGGGCGATCACCATGCCGGCGGCGCCGGTCAGGCCCTCGAGGAGGCGGGCCACGGTCAGCACCTGGATGGTCGGGGCGACCGCGCAGAGCAGCGAGAAGACGGCGAAGAGCGCGCTGCCGCCGAGCAGCAGGCGGCGCCGGCCGTGTCCGTCACTGATCGGGCCGATCACCAGCTGGCCGATCACCAGGCCGATCAGGAACGCGGTCATCGAGAGCTGGATGCCGGAACTGGTGGCGCCGAGCGAGCCGGTCATCTCCGGGAAGGCCGGGACGTACATGTCGGTGGCGAGCGGGGCGACCGCGGTGAGGCCGGCCAGGACCGTGATGAGCAGGCCGGTGCGGGGCGGGGCGCCGGTCGTGGCGGTGGGCCCGGTCAGGGTGGAGGTCATGTGGGTGGCGCCTTCGAGGGGGTACGAACTGCCGACGGGCACCCGGCGTCGTCGTCGGGGCGGACGGCAGTCGCGCAGGTCATGAGGGGTACGATGAATCTGCGCAACTAATAGTCTACCAGTTGACAATCCGGTGAGACCTCTCCGGATGTCCGTACCGCGGGGAGCCCGCCGTGGAAGCAGCCTCGTACGACGCCGGGATCGCGGCGGCCTGGAGCCGGGCGCGACCCGAGCTGGACACCAGCCCGATGGACGTCTTCGGGCGGCTCCGGCACCTGCACAGCCTGCACGACCTCGCCATGGAGAAGGTCTTCGAGGGTGCGGCGCTGAACCCGGCCGAGTCCGAGGTGCTGGTCCTGCTCCGGCACGCCCCGCAACCGCTCGTCGCGGGGCAGTTGGCCCGGCAGCGCGGGTGCTCGCGGGCGGCGATCAGCAAGATCCTGATCAAACTTGATCAGCGCGGGCTGGTCAGCCGGGATCCCCATCCCGCGGATCGGCGGGCGGCGCTGATTCGGATCACGCCGGTGGGTGCGGAGCTGGTGGACGCGATCTTTCCCGGTCAGCTGGCGCTCGAGGCGTCGATGCTGGCGCGGCTCGGACCGGGCCGCCGTGAGCAGGTCGTGGGTGCCCTGGACGCGTTGATCGCGGCGCTGAGTCCGGGGTTGTGACCCGCAGAACTCATACAGGAAAAAGATAGATCTCCGGGAACTGGAGCGCCGGTCGTGGCGACTAACGGTCGTTTCCGGCCTCTGGGGGGAATTATGGGGAATAGTCGATTTGTCGTGCCCGTGTTCGTATCGGCCGCCGTCGCCGGGGTGATGGCGCTGACCGGGTGTTCGGCGAGCAGCGCGACCAGCAGCGACGCGACGGTGGCCGACGCAGCGTCACCGGTCAGCTCGGCCGCGGCGGCGCTCACCGTACGTGACCCGTGGGTGAAGGCGGTCGACAGCGGCATGACCGCCGCCTTCGGGACGCTGGTCAACAACACCGGCGCCGAGGTGACCGTGGTCTCCGCGACCTCACCCGCGTCGCCGATGGAGCTGCACACCATGGTGATGAAGGACGGTCAGATGGTGATGCAGCCGAAGGAGGGCGGGTTCGTCGTCCCGGCCGGCGGCACGCACGAACTGTCGCCCGGTGGCGATCACCTGATGCTGATGGAGCCGTCCGCGGCCATCAAGCCGGGCGACGAGCTCTCCTTCACGCTGCAGCTCGCCAGCGGCGACCCGGTGACCTTCACGGCGATCGCGAAGCCTTTCGCCGGTGCGGGGGAGAGCTACGACCCCTCGATGACCATGCCGTCGGCCACCGCCAGCGCGGCGTCGTGACGCTCGCCCGTCGAGGCCGCCGCGGCGTCGCCACCGTCACCCGCCGGGGCCTGATCGCCGGCGGCGCGGCGGCGGGAGCTGCGGCTCTGGCCGCCGGATGCGACAACGGTGGTGGTCCCGCGCCTGCCTCCGCTTCCGCTGCCTCCTACGGTACGCCAACAGTCGCCTTCCACGGCACACGGCAGGCCGGGGTGACCACCGAGCCGCAGGCGCACGGTGCCTTCGTGGCGTTCACCCTGAACCGCGACACCGACCGGGCCGCCCTGGGCCGGATGCTGCGGCTGCTCACCGACGACGCGGCGCGCCTGGCCAGGGGCGAGCCCGCGCTCGGCGACACCGACGCGCAGCTCGCCGTGCTGCCCGCCGGCCTGACCGTGACGTTCGGGTTCGGCCCTGGGCTCTATCGGTCGGCACGGTTGACCTCGCCGGTGGCCGACCTGCCCGGGTTCAGCATCGACCGGCTGCAGGACCGCTGGTCGGGCGGCGACCTGCTCCTGCAGATCTGTGCCGAGGACCCGCTGACGGTCACCCACGCCCAGCGGATGATGATCAAGGATGCGCGGCCGTTCGGTACCGTTCGATGGGTGCAGCGCGGGTTTCGGCGGAGTCCGGGCGTACAGGAAAAGGGTTTTACTCAGCGTAATGTCCTCGGGCAGCTTGACGGGACGGCGAACCCGGCCGGGTCCGTGCTGGAGAACGCGGTGTGGGCGGCGGACGGGACCAGCACGCTGGTGGTCCGGCGGATCCGGGCGGAGATCGAGAAGTGGGATCAGCTGAGCGTGGGGGACAAGGAGAACGCGGTCGGGCGGCGGATGGTGAGCGGGGCGCCGTTCACCGGGACTACCGAACACGACGAACCGGACTTCGCGGCGATCGACGACAGTGGACTGCCGGTGATGCCGGACTACGCGCACGTCACCCGCGCCCACGTGGTCGATCCCGGTCTGAAGATCCTGCGGCGGCCGTACAACTACGACGAGGCGCCGGACGCGCAGGGACGGCCGGACAGTGGGCTGATCTTCGCGTCGTACCAGGCGGACATCGAGCGTCAGTTCCTGCCGATCCAGCGCCGGCTGGCCGAAAAGGATCTGCTGAACGAGTGGATCACCCCGATCGGGTCGTCGGTGTTCGCGGTGCCGCCGGGGTGTGCGGAGGGCGGCTGGATCGGCGAGCAGGTGCTGGCGTGAGGCGGCGCGGTGGGCGGCGGCCGGACCGGGGAGCCCGCGCCGGCATCAGGCGGCCGGACCGGGCAACCCGCGCCGGCATCGGGCGGCCGGACCGGGGAGTCGGCGCCGGCATCAGGCGGCTGGTCGTGGGCCTGCTCGTGACGGCGGCGGTTCTGCTGCCGGGGGCCGGGCCGGTGTGGGCGCACAATGTGCTCGCCGAGGCCGTTCCGGCGCAGGACGCGGTGCTGGCGTCGGCGCCGGGCGAGGTGCGGTTGCGGTTCCTGGAGACGCTGAATCCGCAGTTCACCACGATCGCGGTGAGTGATGCCGCGAAGAAGCGGGTGGCCACGTCGGAGCCGGTGGTGGACGGCGCGACGGGGAGTGTCACGTTCACCTCGCCGGTGGGGGACGGGGTCTACACGGTCGCCTACCGGGTGGTGTCCAAGGACGGACACGTCGTGCAGGGGTCGTACCGGTTCACGGTGGGGGAGGCGGCGTCGGCCGCGCCATCCCCCGACGCGGCCCCGGCCGTCTCCTCCCCGGATGCGCAGGAGACGGAGGATGCGGGTTCGCCGATCGGGCTGATCGCCGCGCTGGCCGGGGCCGCCGTGATCATCGCGGGCGCCGCGGTGATCATCGTGCGGCGGCGTGCCGCCGGGGCCGGTTGAACGGGTCCGTCGCGGTGCGGTGCCGGTCGATCGTGTCGCGGAGGGCCGGCGTGACGGCGGTGTCCGCGCTGCTCAACACGGTTCCGGCCCGCTCGGCGGCGCCCCGGTCCAGTCTCCGGCTCCAGGGCTCAGTCGAAATCGAAGATGCTGTGCTTGTCGTAGAAGTGGAGCACGTACCGGCACCGGTTGCAGATCATCAGGGTCATCCGGTGACTGGTGAACCCCCACCGGCTGTCCTGGCGGGATTCCTCCTGCTGGAAGTCGGTTCCCCGGCACAACGGGCAGGCGAGCTGCGGTTCTGTCATGCCGGTCAAGGTAGCCGAGCCGCGCCATCCCGGGCCGCCGAAATAGCGTCGACGGGTCACCCCGGAAGCCGTTTCCGTTTTTCCCCCGGCACCCGCACGTCGTCGTCGGCAACGTTCCTTTCCACATTTCCACCCCCATTCTGCGTACGCTCCTCGCCGGCGATCACTGGCACACCGCCGTCCTCCTGGTGCAGTGGGAGGTGGCCCGCCGTCGTGCCGGGCTGGGCGGGGCGACCCTGATGACGGCGAGCTGGTGGCCCTGGTACGAGTTCGGCGTCCACTCCCGGGTGCCCGCCCGCGCCTTCCGCCCGGTACCCGCCGTCGACGGTGGCCTGCTCACGATGGCCCGCCGTCCGGTCTCGGGAGTGGCGGACCGGCCCGGTTATCAGGCCTTCGTGCGCCGGGTCTTCACGGGGAGGGGCCACGGTCTGCGGGACATCCTGCTGCGGGCGGGCCGGGTGACGCGCACCGAGCTGCACCAGTGGATGCGGTCCCACGGTCTCTCCCCGATGCTCCTGCCCCAGGACCTGACCGCCGCCCAGTGGATCTCCCTCTGGCCCCGGGACGGCACGGGTCTCGGCATTGGTGGCCGCCGAGGCCTGGAACGTCACGGTGCCGATGGCGCCGACCACGGCGACCATGCCGGCCGTGAT
>NZ_JBFAYF010000085.1:0-30603 GCF_040681165.1 Actinoplanes sp. NPDC051851
GGCAGGCAGGGCATAAACGCTCCACCGCCCTGCCTGCCCACCCACCGCCCCAGCCGTCCCAGGGTGACCGACTAGGCGGGCCCCCCAAGATAATCCATCGACCGCAACGCCTCGATCACGCTGGAGATGTGCTCGCGCATCGCGAACTCCGCAGCCTTGGCGTCATGATCACGAATCGCCGCGATGATCCGCTCATGCTGGGGGAGGGAGATCTGGGGCCGCCCGGGAAGCAGTGACAACATGTACTGGTGCCGGACCAGCTGACCGCGCAGGGTCTCCACGATGCGGTCGGCGGTCTGGTGCTGCGCGATCTCGCGGACCAGCGCGTGCAGCCGGACGTTCAGGTCGCTGTAGCGACGGTATTCGCCCGCTTCGACGGCCCGGCGCATCAGGACACCGATCTCGTCGAGCTCGGTGGCCTGCTCGGTGGTGACCCGCTCGGCGGCGCGGGCCGCGATCAGCCCTTCCACCACCATGCGGACCTCGGTTATCTCGACCGCTTCGGCCATCGAGACCTTGCGGACCTGGGCGCCGCGGTTGCGCTGGACCTCGATCAGTCCCTCGGAGGCGAGGTCCTGCAGGGCGGCCCGGACGTTGAAGCGGCTGGCGTCGAGGCGTTCGCAGAGCTGGGCTTCGACGAGCCGTTCGCCGGGGAGGTACTCGCCGCGCAGGATGGCGTCGCGGAGGGTGTCGCGGGCCTGGGTCGCCGTGGTCGGGGCGCTCGCCCGTGCCGATCGTCGATCGGTGTCGTGATCAGACGCCATCTGTACTCGTTGTCTTCCTTGTCGGATGGTTCCTTCTGCCGGACCCCTCATCATGCCGGAATCGGGTGGCTTCGTGCAGCTCGCGGTCCATCGGCGTTGGCGAGTCCTGACATTCGGGATCGATATGAGGGAAGAAATCCGATCGATGTCGGGGAGTCTTCCCACCGCTCACAGGATTGTCAACAATCATCTCCACCGGTAACACGAGGAGGACCGATGGCAGACGTGAACGGCGTTCCGGTGCTGGTGATGCGCGGGGGTGGTACCAAGGGCGCCTACTTCCGGGCCGGTGACCTGCCGTCCGATGAGGGCGAACGGGATCGCCTGCTGCTCACACTCACCGGCTGGCCGCGCGGCGTGGACGGGGTGGGCGGGCAGGTGGCGGTGGTCGTGGACGCCGCCGCCGACCCGCTCGTCGCCGACGTCGGGTGCCTGGTCCTGACCGCGCGCCGGGACCGTCCGGGGGTGGAGACCGCGCGCCCGTGCGGCGGGATCCTGGCGGCGGTGGGCGCCTTCGCGATCGAGCGCGGGCTGGTCTCCGCCGCTTCCGGCTCCTTCTCCGACGTACGCGTCATGCCGGGCCCGATCGGCTTCCCGGTCACCGTCCGGGTGCCGCTGCACGGGGGCCGGCCGCTGTACGACGGCGACACCGCGATCAGTGGTGTCCCCGGCACGTCCGCGCGGTTCCTGATCGCGCTCGCCGGACTGCCGACGCTGCCCACCGGACGGCTCACCGACGACCTGGACGGCGTGCCGGTCACCCTGATCGATAACGGTCGTCCGGTGGTCCTGGTCCCGGCCGCCGCGCTCGGTGTCACCGGGTACGAGACCCCGACCCGGCTGGAGTACGACCACGGTCTGCGGCAGCGGGTGGACTCGCTCCGGCTGCGCGCCCGCGAACTGGCCGGCGCGGTGCCCCGGATGTGCCTGGTGGCCCCGCCGATGCAGGGCGGCAACCTCTGCACCCGGACGTTCGGCCGGGAGCGGGTGCACGCCGGGATCGGGGTGCGCACCGCGGTCGGGGTGGGCGCGGCGGCGGCGCTGCCGGGCAGTGTCGCGGCGGGCCTGGTGAAGCCGGCGGCGCCGGGGGTGGCGCGGGACGTGCTGCGGCTGGAGCACCCGTCCGGCTTCTTCGACGTGGTGGCCGAGCCGGGGGAGGGGCGGTCGGCGATCGTCAGCACCGCCCGCCTGCTGGTCGACGGTCAGGTGATGATCCGGGCGCGATAGCCGGAAAGCTGGAGAAGAGCTGAGAATCCGCAGGCCGGGACGGTTACCGTCACCGGCCTCGATTTTGTTGACATTATTTCCGACGATTCGTAACGTGCCGGTTACGCCCGTCGGTCGGCGCCCCGGCCGGGCCACATCTGGATCGCTGTCGAGCCAGGGAGGTCCCGGGATATGCCCGTTCGCCCCATCTCACCCGTGCGCTCAGTCACGCCCCATCTGGTCCTGCGGGGAGAGGTGCTCGACCGTGACGCCGGTGTCGGTGAACGTCCGGGTCACGTGGCCCGAGGTGTAGACCCAGAGGATCCGCAGCGGGCCGTCGCCCACGTTCCGGAACAGGTGCGGGATCGGCGACGGGATGTACGTGGTGTCGTACCGGCTCAGTCGCGTGACCACGCCCTCGACCAGCACCTCGGCCTCGCCGTCCAGGATCGTGACGTGCTCGTCGCAGTTGTGCGAGTGCATCGGGGCGCCGGTGCCGGCCGGGTAGACGCTGATGCCGCTGGTGATCCGGTTCTCGCCGCCGGCCGCCGTGGTGGTGATGAGCGGCGTGGTGGCGATCGCCCCGCCGCGGTCCAGGACGGTCACTTCCGAGGACTTGATGATCACGGTCATCGGCCGAGCGTAGGCCCGCCGGGGCGACGCGAGATGCAGCCTTACCTTGCGTTCGACGACGTGTGAGGCCCTATCAAAGCGTTGTTACGTTCTTGCGAAACACCCAGGCCCGAGTGTTCGGGATCACAAGCCAAAGGGGCTGGTCGTCGATGAGACTTCCCGTCGTCAACCCGGATGAGATGACCCCGCGCCAGCGGGAGGTGGCCGAGCGCATCGCCGGCCGCCGCGGCGCCGTCCGCGGACCCTTCCGCGTCTGGCTGCAGAGCCCCGAGCTCTGCGACCGGGTGGAGTCGCTCGGCGCGTTCCTCCGCTTCGAGTCCAGCCTGCCGCTGCGGCTCCGCGAGCTCTCGTTGCTGATCGCCGCCCGGCACTTCGACGCGCAGTACTCGTGGAACGCGCACTGGGAGAAGGCGGTCGCCGAGGGCATCCCGCTGGAGGCGGTCGAGGCGATCGCGAACCGGGAGCGGCCGGTCTTCGACCGGGACGAGGACGCCGCGTTCTACGCGTTCTGCACCGAGCTGCTGGAGAACCACTTCGTCGGTACCGAGACGTTCGAGACGGCCCGGAAGCACTTCGGCGACGAGGGGCTGGTCGACACGGTCGGCTCGCTGGGCAATTTCAGCATGCTGGCGATGTGCCTCAACGCGTTCGAGGTCGACCTGCAGGCCGACCGCGAGCCGCCGTTCCCGGACGTCCGCGGGTACGCCCGGGTCGAGTCGTGACCACCCCGGTGCTGACCGTCCGGGACGTCTCCAAGAGCTTCGGCGGTGCCGCCGCGCTCAAGGGCGTCTCGGTCGAACTCCTCCCCGGCGAGGTGCACGCGCTGATGGGGATGAACGGCGCCGGCAAGTCCACGCTGGTGCAGATCATCTCCGGGGTGCTGAACCCGGACGCCGGCCGGCTCGAGATCGGCGGGCAGTCACCCCGGCACCTGACCCCGCGGCTCGCCCGGCGGCTCGGCGTCTCGATCGTCCCGCAACGGCGGGAACTGGTGATGACGCTGACCGTGGCCGAGAACATCATGCTGGGTGACCTGCCCACCGGCGGTGCGGTGGTGCGCTGGGGGACCGTACGGGAGAACGCTCGTGAGGCTCTGAAGGGACTGGGCCTGGAGATCGACCCGGACGCGATCGCGGGTGACCTGACCGTGGCCGAGCAGACCATGGTCGAGGTGGCGCGCGAGGTCCGCCGGGGTGGCCGGGTGCTGATCCTCGACGAGCCGACCGCCTGCCTCGGGCCGGAGGCCGCCGCGCAGATCCGCGAGCTGGTGCTCCGGTTGCGGGAGAGCGGCGTCGCGGTGGTCTTCATCTCGCACCACATCTCCGAGGTGCTCGGCCTCGCCGACCGGATCACCGTGCTCCGTGACGGCGAGGTCACCTGGACCGGGCTCAGCAAGGAGACCGACGAGCGCGGGCTGGTCCGCGACATGGTCGGCCGCGAGGTGGTCTCGCGGCGCCCGGGGCGGGACGGACGCTGCGGAGACGAGGTCGGCCTGAGCGTCCGGAACCTCAGCCAGGGCCGGTTCCTGGCCGATTTCGATATCGACGTACGCCGTGGCGAGATCGTCGCGGTGCTCGGCCCGGCCGGCGACGCCCAGTCCCGGCTCTTCGACCTGCTCTCCGGACGGCGCCGCCCGGACCGGGGCACGGTGGCCGTGGCCGGCCGGGCAGTCCGGCCGGGCCGCGTCGCGCACTCGCTCGCCAGCGGGCTGCGCTGCGTCACCGGCGACCGCCGCCGTCTCGGCCTGATCCCCGGGCTGACCATCGACGAGAACCTGCTGCTCGCCCAGGACCGCCTGGACCGCCGCCGGATGCACCGCTGGGGACTGCTCGCCGAGCGGGCCGCGCCGTTGCGCGCCGACTACCGGGTGGTCTCGCTGGTCCGTAACCCGCCGGTGGAGCAGCTCTCCGGCGGCAACCAGCAGAAGGTGCTGCTCGCCAAGTGGCTCGGCACCGCGCCCTCCGCGGTCCTGCTGGAGGACCCGACCAACGGCGTCGACGTCGCCGCGATGGCCGAGATCCACACCCTGGTCGACGCGCTCGCCGCCCGGGGCGTCGCCGTCCTGCTCGCGTCCTCCTCCGCCGAGGAGGTGATGCGCCTCGCCGACCGGGTCGTGGTGGTCCGCGACGGTCGCCGCATCGCCGAGTACGACGTCGACCGGATCACCCGGGACGACCTGATAGCCGCCACGCTTGGAGGAGCACTGTGAGCACCACGCCGACCCTCGCCCGGCCCGCGGCACCCGTGCGTACCGCCCGGATCAGGTCGATCCCGCACGCCGGGCTCCTGCTGGTGCTGGTCCTGATCGTGGTCTTCGCCAGCGTGCGGAGCGACGCGTTCCTCAGCTCCAACAACCTGCTCAACGTGCTGCGCCAGGTCAGCGTGGTGGCGGTGATCGCGGCCGGGCTCACCCTGCTGATGGTGGCCGGCGGCATGGACTTCTCGATGGGCGGCAACGTCGCGGTCACCACGGCGGTGGCGGCGCAACTGCTCGCGCACGGCTGGTCCACCGGGGTCACCCTGCTCCTCTCGATCGGGCTGGCGATCCTGATCGGACTGGTCAACGGCGCGGTGGTGACCTTCACCGGCGTCGCGCCCTTCGTGGCCACGCTCGCCACCGCGACCCTGCTGGACGGCGTGGCGCTGCTGGTCATCAACGGGATGAGCGTCTCGATCGGCATGCATCTCTTCACCCTCGGCAACGGCACCACGCTCGGGCTGCCCAACCTGGTCTTCGTCGCGGCCGTGGTGCTCGCGCTGACCGCCTTCGTGATGCGCTACACCACCTTCGGGCGGGACGCCTTCGCCATCGGCGGCAACGAGGACGTGGCCCGGCTCAGCGGGATCAACGTCGTCAGGGACAAACTTCTCCTGTACGGGCTGGCCGGAGCGCTCGCCGGGCTGGCCGGGATCATGCTCCTCTCCCGCCTGGCGGCCAGCAGCCCCGGCACCGGCGGCCTGCAGCTGCAGCTCACCGCGGTGGCCGCGGTGGTGATCGGCGGGACGTCGCTGGCCGGCGGGCGCGGCACGGTCGGCGGCACCATCCTCGGCGTGCTGCTGCTCGGCGTGGTCGCCAACGTGCTGAACCTGCTGCAGATCTCCTCCTACTACCAGCAGATCTCGGTCGGCGCGGTGCTGCTGATCGCGGCGATCGCGAACCTGCTCCAGCGCCGCCGGCACTAGACATCTCTCCCCGCTCGCCCTTCCTTCCCCTGAGCACGGCCTTTTGAAAGGCGGATATCTGATGAGAAATACCCTGCGCGCGGCCGCCGCGCTGATCGCCTCGGCGATCTGCGTGACCGCGGTCGCCGCCTGTGATGATTCCTCCGGCGCCGCGTCCGGCGGCACCGTCACTCTCGGCTTCGTGAACGGCGCGAACACCGAGTTCCACACCTGCCTGGAGAAGGCGGTGAACGCCCAGGCCACCGAGAGCGGCGCGACGGTGGTGACCGCGAACTCCAAGCAGGACCCGGGCACCGAGCTGGCCAACATCGAGGACATGATCTCGCGGAACGTGAGCGCGCTGATCGTGCAGACGGTCAACGTGGACGCGCTCAAGAACGACATCGCCAAGGCGAAGGCCGCGAACATCCCGATCTTCCTGACCTCGGTGGTCAGCGACGACACCACCGACATCCTGGGCGCCGTGGTCGTCGACCTGAAGGGCCTGGGCGCACTGGACGCCGGCTGGATCGCCGAGGACGCGGGCAGCGACCCGGTCGAGGTGGGCGTGATCGCGGGTGCCCCCGGTGCCGCCTCCGACCTCATGGTCGCCGGGTTCACCGGGGCGCTGCCGTCGACCGCGACGGTGGTGGCGAACCAGCCCGGCATGTTCAACCGGGCCAAGGCCCAGGACGTCGCCGAGAACATGATCCAGGCACACCCCAACCTGAAGTACGCGTTCGTCGCCAACGAGGACATGGCGTTCGGGGCCTACCAGGCGTTCCACGCGGCCGGGAAGGACGTCAAGATCGTCACGGCGAACGGTACCGACGAGGGGCTGGCCGCGATCGAGGACGGCCGGTTCTCCGCCACGGTGGCGAACTCGGCCACCGCCACCGGTCAGCTCGCGGTGAAGAACACGCTCGCGCTGCTGAACAAGCAGAGCGCCGAGAAGATCGCGAACACGCCGATCACGCTGATCACCAAGGAGAACCTCGCCGAGGCTCCGCAGTACTGCCTGAAGGATTGAACTGTCTGAAGGATTGAACTGCCTGAAGGACTGATTCCCTCCCCCGGTGGGGGAGCGCTGCCCGCTCTCCCACCGGTCCGTCGTTGGAGAATCCCATGGATCGCATTCTGGTCATGCGCAGCTTCGTCACGGTCGCGAAGGTGGGCAGTTTCAGCGGTGCCGCGAAACAGCTCGGCACCTCCGGCTCGCTGATCTCCCGGCACGTCGCGGACCTGGAGAAACAACTCGGCGTGCACCTGGTCAACCGGACCGCGCGCTCGGTCAGCCTGACCGAGCCGGGCCTGCGGTACAGCGAGTTCGCCCAGCGGATCCTGGACGAGATCGACGCGGAGGACGCCCGGATCGCGGAGGCGCACGACCGTCCGGAGGGTCCGCTCTCGATCATCTGCCCGAAGTGGATCGGGGGGCTCGACCTCGGGGACGCGATCGCCGCGTTCGCGGTGGCCCACCCGAGGATCGCGGTCCGCTTCGAGCTCGGCGGCATGTCCGACCGTACGTACGACTTCCTGGACTCGGGGTTCGACGTCGCGTTCCACACCCGTGACCTGCGGGACTCGAGCGTACGGCTGAAAAGGATCGCGTCGTTGCCGTTCGTGCTCTGCGCGTCGGACTCCTACATCGCCGAGCACGGGCTGCTCACCGACCCGAACGCGCTGGCCGAGCACGACTGCCTGGTGCACGTGAACGACCCGGTGTGGCGGATCGGGCACGGGCACGCCAGCACGCTGCACAAGATCCGGAACATCGCGTTCCAGTCGAACTCGTACATCGCCCTGCAGAAGGCTGCGGTGCACGGGCGGGGGATCGCGCTGCTGCCCAGCCGGTCCGCGTACGACGACCTGGTCGACGGCAAGCTGCGGGTGCTGCTGCCCGAGCTGGCCGTGCCGAGCCGCTCGCTCTACGCGATCTACGGCCCCGCGGCGCAGATCCCGCGCAAGGTCGAGGTCTTCCTCGGCTTCCTCACGAAATGGTTCGCCGAGAATCCGCTTCCGGTATTCGAGCAGGTTCCGCAATGAACGATTGCGAATTCCGTGGGGCTCGGTGTGCGGAATGCGCTCCTAGGATCGGAACGACCGAACGGAAAGGGGTACGGCGGTGGGAGTCCAGCGCATCGAATCGGTGATTTACACCGTCGATGACCTCGCCACGAACGTGCGTTTCTTCGACGACTTCGGGCTGACGCTCGTCCGGGTGGAGGAGAGGCGGGCCGTCTTCGAGACCCGTATCGGACAGCGCCTGATCCTGACCACCGAGAGCGATTCCGGCCTGCCGCCGGCGCTGGAGGACGGCCCGACGGTCCGGGAGATCGTCTGGGGCGTGGACACGCCGGCGGAGCTCGCCCGGCTGGTCGCGAGGGTGGCCGTCGACCGCCCGGTGCGGGAGGACGCCGAGGGGGTCTTCCACACCGTGGACGAGACCGGCTTCGGCGTCGGCCTGACCGTGGCCACCGGCTCCGCCTACGAACCCGTGGCGCCGCGGAAGGCGAACACGATGGGCTCGGTCGGCCGGGTCAACGAGGCGCTCGGCCCGGTCGGCCGGGTACGCCCGCTGCGGATGTGCCACGTCGCGCTGAACATCCCGAAGGCCGGGCAGGAGGCGGCGGTCGCGTTCTACACCGACCGGCTGGAGTTCATCCCGACCGACGTGGTCAAGCCGATGGGCACGTTCATGCGGGTCGAAGGGGACGCGGACCAGCACAACTTCCTGCTCTGTCACCGGCCGGACAGGGCCGGGATCAACCACGTCTCGTACGAGGTGGCCGGCTTCGACGACGTGATCGAGGGCGGCAACCACATGATCGAGAAGGGCTGGCAGGAGGCGCGGAAGCTGGGCCGGCACACGGTCGGCTCCAACGTCTTCCGGTTCGTGCACGCCCCGTGCGGCGGGCGGGTGGAGATCGCCGCCGACATGGACCGGGTGGACGACACGTACGGCACGCGCGTCCACGAGACCGCCCCGCCGCACCACATCTGGACGCTGCTCAGCAGCCGGGAGAGGTCATGACTGATGTGAAGCTCTACATCGATGGCGAGTGGGTGGAGACCGGCGAAGGCCTCCCCGTGCTCGACCCCGCCACCGAGGAGATCATCGGGCAGGTTCCGCTCGCTACGACAGCGGACCTGGATCGTGCCCTCGAGGCCGCGACCCGCGGGTATGGGCAATGGCGGAACACCCCGATCGCCGAGCGCACCGGGATCCTGCTCAGGGCCGCCGCTCTGCTCACCGAGCGGGCCGACCGGGTCGCCCGGGTGATGACGCGGGAGCAGGGGAAACCGTTGCCGGAGGCGCGCGGCGAGGTGCTGCGGGTCGCGGGCGCGCTGCGCTGGGACGCCGAGGACGCGCGCCGGGCCTACGGGCGGATCATCCCGTCCGCGGACGACACCGTGCTGAGTGTCCGGCAGGAACCGATCGGGCCGGTGGCCGCGTTCACGCCGTGGAACTTCCCGGCCGGTTCGCCGATGCGGAAGATCGCCGGGGCGCTCGCGGCGGGCTGCTCGATCGTCATCAAGGCCGCCGAGGAGACCCCCGGGACCGCCTGCGAGCTGGTCCGCTGCTTCGCCGACGCGGGAGTCCCGGCGGGCGTGCTCAACCTGGTCTTCGGTGACCCGGCCGAGGTGTCGAGGCACCTGATCGCGTCGGAGGCGATCCGGCTGGTCGCGTTCACCGGGTCGATCCCGGTCGGGAAGCTGCTCGCCGCGCAGGCCGGCGCCGCGATGAAGCCCTCGCTGATGGAGCTCGGCGGCCATGCCCCGGTGATCGTCTGCGCGGACGCCGACCCGGTGCGGGCGGCCCGGAAGTCGGTCTTCGCCAAGTTCGTCAACGCCGGTCAGGTCTGCACCTCGCCGAGCCGGTTCCTGGTGCACACGTCGGTGTACGAGCGCTTCGTCGAGGAGTTCGGGGCGGCCACCGATCGGGTGGTCGTCGGGAACGGTCTCGACGACGGCGTCACGATGGGCCCGCTCGCCAACCCGCGGCGACTCAAGGCGATGGAGGAGCTGGTCGCGGACGCGGTCAGCAAGGGGGCCGTCCTCAACAGGGGCGGCGAGCGGCTGGACCGGCCCGGGTTCTTCTTCGCGCCGACCGTGCTCACCGGCGTCACCGAACAGATGCGGGTGATGCGCGAGGAGCCGTTCGGGCCGATCGCGCCGATCATGGCGTTCGACGACCTGGACGACGCGCTGCGGATCGCCAACTCGCTGCCGTACGGGCTGGCCGCCTACGGGTTCACCCGGTCGTCGAAGACCGCGGAGACGCTGGTCCGGGGCTTCGAGGCGGGCATCCTCTCGATCAACCACTGTGGCGGGTCGGTGCACGAGGCGCCCTCCGGCGGGGTCAAGTCCAGCGGGTACGGCCGGGAGGGCGGACCCGAGGGCCTGGAGGCGTACCTGGTCACCAAGCGCGTCTCGCACCTGCTGGTGGACTGAGCGATGAGGCTGAGCCGCATCCGGTACGAGGGCCGCCCGGTCCGCGCGGAGATCGAGGACGACCGGGCGTTCGTGCTCGATGGTGATGACAAACGGACAGGGCGCTCCGTCGAGCTGGCGACCGCCGACTTCCTGCCGCCGGTGGTGCCGGGCGTCTTCTACGCGGTCGGGTACAACTACCGGAGCCACGTCGCGGAGCACGGTGCGAAGGTGCCCGAGCGGCCCGAGGTCGGGTACCGCGCCAACAACGCGCTGACCGGGCACAACACGCCGATCGTGCGCCCCGAGGGGGTCACCGGGCGCTTCGAGGCGGAGGGCGAACTGGTCGCGGTTCTCGGCCGTACCCTCAGGAGGGCGTCGAGGGACGAGGCGCGAGCGGCCGTCCTCGGCTGGACCATCGGCAACGATGTCAGCGCCCGGGAGTGGCAGCACGCCGACCGCACGTTCTGGCGGAGCAAGAACAGCGACACCTTCAAGCCGATGGGCCCGTGGATCGAGACCGATCTCGATCCGATGGCGCAGACCACCACCGTCCGGGTCGACGGGAGCGTGCGGGCCGCCTTCGCCACCGGCGACATGATCTTCGACCCCTACGACTACCTCGTCGAGACCAGCAAGTACATCACCCTGCACCCCGGCGACGTGCTCTGGATGGGCGCGGACAGCACCGTCCAGCTCGAACCCGGCACCGTCGTGGAGATCGAGATCAGCGGGATCGGCGTGCTCGCGAACCCCGTACTGACCGAAAGGCATCCCTCATGAGCAATGCTCCGAAGTACATCCACCACGTGAACTTCCCGACCACTGATCCGGAACGGACCAAGGAGTGGTACGCCAAGGTCTTCGGGCTCAAGGCGATCACGCCGAAGAGCAACACCAGGGTGGTCCTGATGACCCGGGGCAACTTCGACCTGCACTTCACGCCGGTCGAGGAGATGGACCGGATGGCGCCGTACCACTTCGCGATCGAGGTGGAGGACTGGGACGGGTTCCTGGCGCACCTGACCGAGCTGGGCATCCGGCACACCCGGCCGATCGAGCGGCCGGAGAACCAGTCCAAGTTCTGCTACATCCACGACCCGGACCACACCATGATCGAGCTCGTCTACCACGGAAAGCGGCCCGCCTGATGCCCTTCGCAACCTCTGTGGACGGCGCGAAGATCTACTACGAGCGCCACGGCTCCGGCCCGGCGATCCTCTTCGTGCACGGCTCGGGCGGGCACCACGCCGCCTGGTGGCAGCAGGTCGCCGCGCTGCGCGACCGGTACACCGTGGTCACCGTCGACCTGCGCGGGTTCGGCAGGTCGGACTCGTCGATGCCGGAGTTCGACGGGCAGGACTTCCCGGGCGACCTGATCGCGGTCCTGGACGCCGAGGATCTGCACGACGTGCTGCTGGTCGGGCAGTCGATCGGCGCGGTGGCCGCGCTCCGGGCCGGATTGCTGAGGCCCGATCGGGTACGCGGCGTCGCGCTCGGCCACTCGCTCGGCGGACTCGGCCACCCGGAGCTCTCCGAGCTGGTCGCCGCGGACCGGGCGGAAGCCGTCAAGCTGCCGGTACTGGACCGGCTGCTCTCGAAGCGGTTCCAGCAGGAGGAGCCCGCGCGGACCTTCCTCTTCCAGCAGATGGGGACGTTCAACGTCGCCAAGATGGCCGACCTGCGGAACCTGTCGGTGAACGGCCCGTCGATCGAGGAGATCGTCTCCTCCGGCGTGCAGGTCTGGTTCCTGGCCGGCGAGGCCGACGCGGTGCTCGGCGTGACCACCATCCGGCGGGCCCACGAGCTGGTCAAGGGCTCGCACCTGACGGTCGTGCCGGGCGCGCCGCACTCGATGTACTGGGAATCGCCCGAGCTGTACAACGTCGCGGTCGCGGAGATCCGGGAGGCGCTCTCATGAGCAGGCTGACACTGGCGGCGGCCGAGGAGATCCTGGCCGGCGTGCTGAAACGCGGCGAGCACCTGGGCAAGGCGCTGAGCGTGGCGGTCGTGGACGCGGGCGGGCACCTGATCGCGGTCAAGCGGTCGGACGGCGCCCGGGCGCTGACGCCGAGCATCGCGATCGCGAAGGCGTACAGCGCGGCGATCATGGAACGGCCGACCAACATGCTCTACGACTGGGCGAACAGCAATCCGGGCTTCTTCGCGCAGCTCTCGGCGATGGCCTCGCACCCGATCGTGGCCACCGAGGGCGGGGTGACGGTCAAGCGCGACGGCGAGATCCTGGGCGGCCTCGGCGTCTCCGGTGGCACGCCGGCCGAGGACCAGGCGGCCTGCGAGGAAGTGCTCGCGGAGCTCGGCTATGAGCTCGTGTTCGCGGCGTGGGGGAAGAATCGTGGCTGACACCTTCAAGTTCCGGATCGATCACCACGGCAGTCTGGTCCGGCCGCCGGAGCTGCTCGCGGCGCGCTCCGGTGATCCGGCGCTGCTGCGCGCGGTGGAGGACGCGGCGATCGCGGAGGCCGTACGCAGGCAGCGGAGGCTCAGCCTGACCGTGGTCACCGACGGTGAGTTCCGGCGGGCCGACCTGCGCAGCGCGGTGGTCGACGCGGTCCACGGGTTCAGCCGGCACGGTGACCGCTGGGTCGCCGACGGCGAGCTGAAGCCGCATCGTTCGCTGGTCGCGGAGGACGCGGGGGCGCTGACCGCGCTGACCCGGATCCCGGCGAAGGCGACGCTGCCCTCGCCCGCCTACCTCGCCTCGGTCTGCTACGAACCGGGTGGGAGCTGGGAGAGCGCCCGCGAGCTGGGGCTCGCGCTGGCCGCGATCATCCGCGACGAGATCTCCGCGCTGATCGCGAACGGCGTCCGGTACGTGCAGATCGACAATATCGGATATTCCGGGTATCTGGCGGGCGGGTCGGCGCCCTCCGTGCTGTCGCTCGACGAGTCGATCGAGATCGACAGCGCGGCCGTCACCCTTGCCGACAAGCCTTTTAACGTACGTATCGGATTATGTCCCCTCAACTCGGCTCAGGCGATCGACGTCGGGGTGGCCGAGAAGCTGTTCGGATCGGTGCCGGTCGACCGGTGGAGCCTGCCGTTCGACAAGGGAACCGACGGCGAGGTGGCGCTGCTCCGGGCGGTCCCCGCGTCGAAGGACGTCTGTCTCGGCATCGTCGATCCGGGGGTCGCCGCGCTGGAGGAGATCGACACGATCATGGACCGGATGGACGTTGCGGGCGCGATCCGGGACCTGGAGGACGTGGCGGTCGGCCCGAGCGCCGGGTTCGCCCCGGTGGCCGGCGGCCCGTCGATCGGCGTCGAGGACCAGTGGCGCAAGCTGATCCACGTCGAGACGATCGCCCGGATGTGCTGGGGCAACGAGCTCTGATCTCTCCCGGCGGGGCCGGTCTCCCGGCCCCACCGGCGAAGCTCAGAGCACCTCGGCGAAGGTGACGCGGCGGTCCAGGAGACGCGGGCGGACCGTGGTCACGATGTGCTCGTGGAAATGGTCGCTCGCGGCGTGCGCCTCGAAACCGGCCCGGTCGGTGTAGACCTCGTACAGCACGAAGACGTTCTCGTCCTCGGTGTCGAGATGCACGGCGTACTCGACGTTTCCGGGCTCCTCCCGGGTGCGTTCCCGCATCGTCAGCAACGACTCCCGGATCAGTTCCGCGTCCTGCGGGGCGCAGCGGTAACGGGCGATGACGGCGTAGGCCATGAATTCCTCCACAGTTCTGTCGGCGGTCCCGATCTCAGCAAAGAAATCGGTGCGCCGGACGCAATCAATGCTTGACGAGAAGGAGCAGTGATGGCCGTACGCGCCATGGAGACCCTGGTCGGCGGGGAGTGGATCGGGGCGGACGGCGGGGTCGACGTCTACGACCCGGCCGACGTCCGCGAGCCGTTCGCCCGGGTCCCGGCCCTCACCGCGAAGCAGGTCACCGAGGTCTACCGGGCCGCCGCCGAGGGCTACGCGACCTGGCGGGCCACCTCGCCGATCGAGCGCTGCCGGGTGCTGGCCCGGGCCGCGGTGCTGCTGCGGGAGCGGGCCGACGAGATCGCCGGCGCCATCCACGCGGAGAACGGCAAGACCCCGGCCGAGGCGCGCGGCGAGGCGGAGAAGACCGCCGACTTCTTCGAGTACTACGCGGCGGTCGGCCGGCAGGAGTACGGCTCCCTGATCGCCGACGCCCGCCCGGACACCCGGGCCGGTTTCCAGCGCGAGCCGCTCGGCGTGGTCCTGGCGATCACCCCGTGGAACGACCCGCTGATCACCCCGGCGCGCAAGCTCGCCCCGGCCCTCGCCGCCGGCAACGCCGTGGTGCTCAAGCCGGCCACCGAGACCCCGGTCTCCGGGCTTCTCCTGGCCCGGGCGCTGCACGACGCGGGACTGCCGGCCGGGGTGATCAACGTGGTCACCGGGCGTACCGCGGAGATCTCCGACGCGCTGCTCGACGACCCGCGGATCGCCGCCGCGACCTTCACCGGCGGCAACGCGGTCGGCGAGGCGCTGCGGGTCCGGTTCGCCGAGCGGGGCGTCCGGTTCCAGGCCGAGCTGGGCGGCAAGAACGCCTCGGTGGTGCTGGCCGGCGCCGACCTGCCCCGGGCCGCCGCCGCGATCGCCGCCGCCGCGTTCGGGCAGGCCGGGCAGCGCTGCACCGCGACGAGCCGGGCGCTGGTCGACCGGACGGTCCACGACGATTTCCTGGCGCTGCTGCGTGCCGAGGTCGCCGGGTCGCGGCCCGGTCCGCTGGTCAGCCCGGCGCACCGGGACGGTGTCCTGCGGCACATCGCCGTCGCGGTCGAGCAGGGTGCCCGGGCCGAGCGGACCGACCTGGAGACGCCGCCGTACGGCTGTCACGTGGCGCCGACCATCCTCACCGGCGTCACGCCCGAGATGGACGTGTGGCGCGAGGAGGTTTTCGGCCCAGTTCTGGTGGTACGCCCGGTCGACGGCCTCGATGAGGCGATCGCCGCCGTCAACGACACCCGGTACGGTCTTGCCGCCGCGATCTTCACGGACAGCCTTTCCGCAGCCCACCGGTTTGTGGATGCGGCCGACTGTGGTCAGATCGCGGTCAACACCACCACCTCGGGATGGGACGTGCACCAGCCCTTCGGCGGCTTCCGCGACTCCGGTTCGGCGTTCAAGGAGCAGGGCGCCGAGGCGTTGCGCTTCTACACCAAGGTCAAGACGTTCGCCATTCACTTCGGGTGAGTGGGCGGACAGAAGGCGAGCATGGGCAATGGCGGACGAGACCATCGGAATCGTCGGGGCGGGCATCGTCGGCCTGGCGATCGGCCGGGAGATCACCCTGCGCCGGCCGGGCACCCGGGTCGTGGTCCTGGAGAAGGAGCACGACGTGGCCCTCCACCAGACGGGACACAACTCCGGTGTCGTGCACGCCGGCATCTACTACCAGCCGGGCAGCCTGAAGGCCGCGCTCTGCACCCGGGGGCGCTCGCTGCTCAGGGAGTACTGCCAGGAGCGGTCGATCGCGTACGACGAGTGCGGCAAGCTGGTCGTCGCGGTCCGGCCCGACGAGATGGGCCGGCTGGACGCCCTGGAGGCGCGGGCCCGGGAGAACGACGTACCCGGGCTCCGGCGGGTCGACCCGGCCGGGATCCGGGAGATCGAGCCGCACGCCGCCGGGCTGGCCGCGCTGCACTCGCCGGAGACCGCGATCACCGACTTCCCGGGCGTCGCGCGGGCCTTCGCCGAGGACATCACGACGGCCGGCGGCGAGGTGCGCACCGGCTGGGCGGTGGACCGGATCACCGAGCGGGGCGGGCGCATCGAGGTGGCGGCGGGGGAGCGGCGGCTCCCGGTGGACCGGCTGATCGTCTGCGCCGGCATCCAGAGCGACCGGGTGGCCCGCCTCGCCGGTGACGCCCCCGGCCCGGTCATCGTCCCGTTCCGCGGCGAGTACATGCGGGTCAGCGCGGCGAAGGCGGACATGGTCCGGGGCATGATCTACCCGGTCCCGGACCCGCGGTACCCGTTCCTCGGCGTGCACTTCACCCGCCGGGTCACCGGGGTGGTCGAGGTCGGCCCGAACGCGGTGCTCGCCACCGCGCGGGAGGGCTACCGGCGCTCGGACGTCTCGCTGCGTGACCTCGCCGCGCTCGCCGCCTGGCCGGGCGCCTGGCGGATGGCCGGGCAGCACTGGCGGACCGGCGTCAAGGAGGTGCGTGGGTCGCTCTCCAAGAGCCGCTACATGGCCGAGGCGATGCGGTACGTGCCGGAGATCGGCGCGGCCGACGTCGAGCGGGCCGGCGCCGGGGTACGGGCCCAGGCGCTGGACCGGGACGGCGGGCTCGTCGACGACTTCCGGATCCACCGGGTCGGGCCGGTCACGGCCGTACGCAATGCCCCGTCGCCTGCGGCGACCTCGTCGCTCGCCATCGCCGAGCACGTCGTCGAGGAGATCTTCTAGCAGCGCATTCGTGCAACAAGCGATTGCACGCCACGGACTCCGCAGCGCGCCGATTTCTTTCTAGCGTCATTCACACAGCCGTTACAGGAAGGAACGCGCATATGTTCGTCGTCGACTCCCAGGTGCACATCTGGAAGGAAGAGACTCCGGACCGTCCCTGGGTTCCGGGCGCTCGCGAGCGCATCCGGCTGAACGGCCACCGGGAGGACCCGTTCAGCTACGAGGAGTGCCTCGCGATGATGGACGAGGCCGGCGTCAACCGGGCCCTGATCCTCCCGCCGTCCTGGGAGGGCGACCGGATCGACTACGCCCTGGAGGCGTGCGAGGCCCACCCGGACCGGTTCGGCATCATGGCCCGGATCCCGCAGAACAGGCCGGCCGAGGGTGCGGCGATGCTCCGGGACTTCGCGCAGAACCCGTACATCAAGGGCACCCGGCTGACGTTCCACCGGCCGATCGACCGGAACTGGATGATCGACGGTACGAACGACTGGTACTGGCCGCTCGCCGAGGAGCTGCGGATCCCCACCATGGTGCACGCGCCGATCTGGAAGGCCGAGCTCGGCGCGATCGCGGGGCGGCACCCGAACCTGAAGATCATCATCGACCACATGGGCATCATGGCCCGCTGCGTCGACGACGCCATCGGCTACTGGGTGCAGGAGACCGCCGACCTGCACAAGCACCCGAACATCTACGTCAAGGTGTCGGCCATCCCGGGCTACTCGACCCAGCCGTTCCCGAACCTGAACATCGAGAAGTACGTCCGCGAGATGGTCGACAGGATGGGCCCGGAGCGCTGCTTCTGGGGCACCGACATCACCCGGCTGATGGGGCACGGCCTCACCTACGTCGAGACGATCGAGCAGTTCACCAAGCACTTCGACCTGACGCCGGAGGAGCTGGAGTACATCATGGGCCGCGGCATCTGCGAGGTCCTGGACTGGCCGATCGAGACCGGTAACTGAGATGGCGCACTCCACCGACGGCGGGGACGCGGTCGTCGCCGCGTTCACCGCGGTGGGGGCGGACTACATCTTCTCCTCGCCGGGGTCCGAGTGGGCCCCGGTGTGGGAGTCGCTGGCCCGCCGCCACCGAGACGGACTGCCCTGTCCCGCCTATCTGGACCTGACCCACGAGACCGTCGCGGTCGGCATGGCCACCGGGTACGCGCTGGTCACCCGCCGTCCCCAGGGTGTCCTGCTGCACGCCGGCCCGGGTCTGCTGCAGGGCGCGATGGCCGTGCACGGCGCGCTGCTCGCCGGTGCGCCGATGCTGGTCGCCTCCTCCGAGTCGGTCACCTACGGCGACGGCCCCGGCCCCGACCCGGGCGGCCAGTGGTACCGCAACCTCTCGGTGGTCGGCGGCCCGCACACGATGGCCGCGCCGTTCACCAAGTGGTCCAACCAGGCGGCCAGCGTGCACACGCTGCCCACGATGATCACCCGGAGCGCCGAGCTGGCGTCGCGGGCGCCGGCCGGCCCGGTCTACCTCAACATCCCCCTCGAGGTGCTGCTGGAGGAGTGGGACGGCCCGGAGCCGAAGCCGATCGCGGCGCGCGGGTCGACGGTCAGCTCGGCCGAGGACATGCAGGCGGTCCTGGAGCTGCTGGCCGCCGCCGAGCGGCCGGTGATCATCACGGAGACGACCGGCCGCGAGGAGGGCGGTGTCGCGGCGCTGGTGGCCTTCGCCGAGGCGCTGGGCGTCCCGGTGGTCGAGCCGGCGTCGGCGGTCTGCGTGAACTTCCCGCGCGACCACGAGCTGCACGCCGGTGGCGACATCGAGCCGTTCGTGGACACCGCGGACGTGATCGTGCTGCTCAACTGCCGGGCGCCGTTCTACCCGCCGAGCCGGCGGCCGGCGCGTGCGAGGATCGTGGTGATCGACGAGGTGCCGCAGCGGCCGCACATCGTCTACCAGGTGCTCAACGCGGACTTCTACCTCGAGGGCGGAGTCGCCGCGACGCTGCGCGAGCTGGCGGTGCGATGGATTGAGCAGGGACTTAAAGCTAAAAATCCCGTTAAATCCGATACTGATCTCACGGCTGTGGAGTCCCGCGCGGCCGGGGGCGACCGGATCGACCCGGTGACGGTCACGGCCGTACTCCGGAGCCTGTTGTCCGATAGCGACATCGTGGTGGACGAGACCATCACGCACAGCCGGGTGGTGCAGAAGCATCTCCGGCGGACCGTCGCCGACACGTACTTCTACGTGCAGGGCGGGCTCGGGCAGGGGATCGCGGTCGCGCTCGGCGTGAAGCTCGCGGCGCCCTCGGCGACCGTGGCGCTGACCATCGGCGACGGCGCATTCCTCTACAACCCGATCGTGCAGTCGCTGCAGGCCGCCCGGGCCAACGGGCTGCCGCTGCTGATCGTGGTCTACAACAACACCGAGTACCGGTCGATGAAGATGAACCACCTGCGCTTCTACCCGGACGGCGCGGCGGTGCAGACCGGGGAGTTCCTCGGCAACAGCCTCGCCGACCAGCCCGACCTGGCCGCCCTCGCCGAGCCGTTCGGCATGCACGGCGAGACCGTCTCGAAGCCCGCCGACCTGGCGCCGGCCCTGGAGCGCGCGCTCAAGGCCGTGCACGGCGGCACCACCGCGATCGTCAACGTCCGCGTCGCCCGCTGACCATTCCTGGAGCTGTCATGCCCCCATCCAAAGTCGTGATCCCCGCCGGTGAGCTGCGCGGACTCGTCGACGCCCTGTTCGTCGCGGCCGGCCTCGCCGCGGAGCACGCGACCGCCGTCACCGACGTTCTGACCTGGGCCAGCCTGCGCGGGGTCGACTCGCACGGCGCCGCCCGGGTACCCCGATACCTGGAACTGCTCGACGCGGGCGAGGCCAATCCGGTGCCGGATCTGCGCTGGGAGTCCACCACCGCGGCGGTGGCGGTCCTCGACGCGGACCGGGCGCCGGGTCCGGTCGCGCTGACCGCGGCGGTGGACCGGGCGGTGGACCTGGCGGGTGCCTCCGGTTCCGGCATCGTGGGGGTACGCCGTACCGTCCACACCGGCGCGATCGGCTACTACACGTCCCGGATCGCCGCGCGGGGCCTCGTCGGGATCGCCTTCGTGGCCGGGATGCCGCAGATGACGTACCCCGGGGTCAAGGGGGCCGCGGTGGCGACGAGCCCGCTGTCGATCGCGGTGCCGGCGGCCGGGCACGCGCCGGTGCTGCTGGACATGGCGACGGCGGGCATCGCGCTCGGCAGGATCGCCCAGTACCGCAACGCCGGTAAGGAGCTTCCCGAGGGTACGGCGGCGACCGCGGACGGCGTACCGACCACCGACCCGAACCTGGCGAAGATGCCGCTGCCGCTCGGCGGTGCGAAGGGCGCCGGCATGTCGCTGGTGTTCGAGCTGCTCACCAGCGTGCTGGTCGGTGCCCCGATCCTGCGCGACGTCCACTCCGGAGGCCCGTCGGCCCGGGTGCACCGGCAGAACGCCCTGATCATGGCCCTGGACCCGGCGGCGTTCGGCACCGGCGACACGTTCGCCCCGGCGGTGGGGGAGACCCTCGACGCGCTCAAGGGCCTGGTCCGGGCGAGCGAGGACGAGGAGATCCGCTACCCGGGCGAGCGCAGCGCCGCGGTGGCCGCCGAGCGGACGGCCACCGGCGTCCCGGTCGCCGCCAAGGTCTGGTCCGAGATCCAGGTCGCCGCCGAGAAGCTGGGCGTCCCCCTCCCACTCACCGCCTGACCCACTTACCGCCTGACCCACTCACCGCCTGACCCGCTCCGGGCGGTCCGGCCGCGGGTTTGGCTGGTGCCAAAACCCCACCAGCCAAACCCTGCGCCGGCCGCCGTCAGTAGCTGAAGCGGCTGACCAGGCGGTTCAGGTCGTCGGCGAGGGCGCCGAGCTCGGCGGCCGCCTGCTGGCCCGCGGCGACGCCCATCGTGCTCTGCTCGGCCGCGCTGGAGACGCCGTTGATGTTGTGGGCGATCTCCGAGGCGCCGCTCGCCGCGGTGGCCACGTTGCGGTTCATCTCCGCCGTAGTCGCGGTCTGCTCCTCGACGGCCGAGGCGATCGTGGTCTGGAACTGGTTGATCTTCTCGATCACCTCGCCGATCCGGGCGATCGCGGCCACCGCGCTCTCGGTGTCGGCCTGGATGGCCTGCACCCGCTGCGAGATGTCCTCGGTCGCCTTCGCGGTCTCCTGGGCCAGCTCCTTGACCTCGCCGGCCACCACCGCGAAGCCCTTGCCGGACTCGCCCGCCCGGGCCGCCTCGATCGTCGCGTTCAGGGCGAGCAGGTTGGTCTGCTCGGCGATGCTGGTGATCACCTTGACCACGTCGCCGATCTCCTGCGAGCTGGCGCCGAGCTTGCTGACCGTGCCGGTGGTCTCGGCGACCACACTGACCGCCTCCATGGTGACGCCGGCGCTGGCCGCGGCGCTCTGCGAGATCTCCTGGATGGCCAGGGCCATCTCGTCCGCGCCGGTGGCGACGGTCTGCAGGTTGAAGGAGACCTCGGCGGCGGCGGTGTTCGCGGCGTCGGCCTGGTCGGTGACGGCCTGCGAGCCGGCCACCGTCTGGTCGTTGACCCGGTTCAGCTCCTTCGAGCTGTTCGCGAGCAGCGCGGCGCTCTCGGCGAGCGCGGTGACGGTCTCCCGGACCGAGGTGGTGGCCCGGTTGACCGAGCGGGCCATCGCGCCGATCTCGTCCTTGCCGTCCGCCGGGATCTGGTGGGTCAGGTCGCCGCTGGCCACCTGCTCCATCGCGGTGGCGACCGGGTGCAGCCGGCGGGTGATCGACCGGGCCACCAGCAGCGCCAGCCCGATGCCGACCAGCAGGGCGACGCCGAGCGCGGTGAATACCTGGGTACGGGCCTTCTCGTACGCGTTGTGGGCGGCCTCGAGGGCCTCGACGGCGTCGGCGCTCTCCGCGTCGGAGAGCGTGTTGAGCGAGGTGCCCATGCCCTCCAGGGCGTCGGTGAAGTCGCTCAGCGTCACGCTCTTGCCGGCCGCGGCGTCGGTGCCGGCCTGCACGAACGCGTCGTAGTAGGTGGAGACCTGCGCGACGGCCGCCGCGGCGTCGCTGCTCTTGGTCTGCGCGGCGTAGCTGTCGAGCGACGCCTTGAGGTCGGTCTTCGCGGTCTCCTGCTTGGTGGCGTAGGTCGCCTTGATGGCCGCGGTCGCCGACAGCAACTGCATGGTCTGGTAGTAGTTCATGTCCGAGAGCCCGGCGCGCATCTCGCCGATCAGGGTCATGTTCGTGACGTTGTTCTTCTTGACCGAGGTGACCCGGTCGTTCATGTCGGCCATCCGCATGATCGCGAGCGTGCAGGCGCCGGCGGTGGTGACCGCGACCACGAGGACGGCCGCGAGGATCTTGTTGCGAACCCGGAGGTTGGTGAACCACCGGGTCATGCCGCTACCGCCGGCGCCTGGGGAGGCCGCTTCAGAGGACATCAGGATTGCGCTCCATGTCCGGATAAGGGGGGACTTGTTATCCCCTCTTATCGTCAGACTTGGGCGTTGACTGAGGGTTCCGGAGCAATCGGGGCGTTGTCCGGTCGCTTCCGGGCAGCCGGGACGACCAGGGGGGTGTGGGTCTCCGGGTCGTCGATCACCCGGCAGGGCAGTCCGAAGACCTCCTCGACCAGCTCGGCGGTGAGCACGTCGTTCGGCGCTCCGGCGGTGGCGACCTTCCCGTCGCGCATGGCGATCAGGTGGGTGGCGTACCGGGCGGCGTGGTTCAGGTCGTGCAGGACCGCCACCAGCGTACGCCCTTGGCGTTCGTGCAGGTCGGCGCAGAGGTCGAGCACCTCGATCTGGTGCGCGATGTCCAGGTACGTGGTCGGCTCGTCGAGCAGCAGCAGCGGGGTCTGCTGGGCCAGTGCCATGGCGATCCAGACGCGCTGCCGCTGACCGCCGGAGAGCTCGTCCACGTTCCGCTCGGCCAGGTCGGCGACGCCGGTGGCCTCCATCGACTCGGCGACCACCTGCTCGTCCTGCGTCGACCAGCGGCGCAGCAGGCTCTGGTGCGGGTAGCGGCCCCGGGAGACCAGCTCGGCCACGGTGATGCCGTCCGGGGCGGTGGACGACTGCGGCAGCAGTCCGAGCGTCTTGGCGACCGCCCGGGTGGCCATCCCGTGGATGTCGTCGCCGTCCAGCAGCACGGTGCCCACGGTCGGCTTCAGCAGCCGGGAGAGGGCGCGCAGCAGGGTGGACTTGCCGCACGCGTTCGGGCCGATGATCACGGTGAACGAGCCGTCCGGGATCTCGACGCTCAGCTCCTCGGCGATGACGCGCTTGTCGTACGCCAGCGTCATCCCGGTCCCGTTGAGACGGCTCATGCTAGTTCTCCTGTGTCCACGTTGTTCATCAGATTCGCCCGGCCCGTCGCTCGCTGACGAGCAGCCAGACGAGATAGGCCCCGCCCAGCGCACCGGTCACCACGCCCACCGGGAGCGGGTAGCCGGAGTGCTGGGCCAGCCAGTCCGCGCCGACCGTGAGGAAGCCGCCGACCGCCATCGACGGCACGATGTTCGGGCCCGGGGCGCGGGTGATCCGCCGGGCGATGTTCGGCGCGATCAGCGCCACGAAGTTGACCGGACCGGCCGCGGCCGCCGCGCACGAGACGATCAGGGCCGCGGCGAGCAGCGCGCCGTTGCGCAGCCGGCGGACCGGGATGCCGAGCCCGGCCGCGATGTCGTCGCCCATCTCCAGCATCCGCAGGCCCGGGGCGCAGGCCAGGATCAGGAACGGCAGCACCACGACGAGTACGGCGAGCAGCGGCAGCGCGTCCTCCCAGCCCCGGCCGTCGAAGCTGCCGGTGAGCCAGAGCATGGCCCGGGCGTTCTCCATCTGGACGCCCTTGGTCAGCAGGTAGCCGCTGATCCCGTTGAGGATCGCGGCCATCCCGACGCCGACCAGGATGAAGCGGTACCCGTGCAGGCCGCGCCGCCCGCCGATCAGCTGGATCACCAGGGCGATCGCCACACCGCCGCTCACCGCCGCGAGGGAGAGCTGGGTGCTGCTGCCGCCGAGGATCACCACGGTCAGCGCCCCGGTGCTCGCGCCGTTGACCACGCCGAGCACGTCCGGGCTGCCCAGCGGGTTGCGGACCAGCGACTGGAAGACCGCGCCACCGGCGGCCAGCGCGACGCCGACCAGGATCGCGGTGACCACCCGGGGCAGCCGGAGCTCGTTGATGATGAAGTCCTGGGCCCGGGTGCCCTGCCCGAAGAGGGTCCGGACCACGTCGGCCGGGCCGATCGGGAAGTCGCCGGTGCCGAGCGCGAGCACGGCGACCGCGGCCATCCCGACGACCGCGATGACGCCGGCGGTGACGGCGCGGGGGCGGATGACACCGATCATTTGGCGACTCGCACGAGGTAGAGGAAGAGGGGACCACCGAGGACCGCGGTGACCACGCCGACCTGGAGCTCGCCGGGACTGCCCAGCACGCGGCCGAGCACGTCCGCGCCGAGCAGCAGCACGGGGGAGAGGACCGCGGTGTACGGGAGCATCCACCGCAGGTCGGGGCCGGTGATCGGGCGGACCATGTGCGGGATCAGCAGGCCGACGAAGACGATCGGGCCGCAGGCCGCCGTGGCGGCGCCGCAGAGCAGGGTCACCGCGACGATCACCATGGCGCGGATCACGCCGGGCTTGGCGCCGAGCGCGCGGGCCGCGTCGTCGCCGAGCGCCAGCGCGTTCAGCGGCCGGGCGGCGAGCAGCGCCACCAGCACACCGACCAGGATGAACGGCGCGACCCGGCGGATGGTGGGGAAGTCGGCGCTGGCCATCGAGCCCACCGTCCAGAACCGCATCTTCTCGATCGACTCGGTGTTGGCCAACATCACACCGCTGACGTACGAGTAGAGCGTGGCGTTGAGTGCCGCACCCGCCAGCGCCAGCCGTGCCGGGGTGGCCGCCCGCCCGCCACCGACCGCGTACACCATGGCGGTGACGACCGCGGCCCCGATCAGCGCGAACCAGATGTAGCCGGAGAAGGTGCCGATGCCGAGGAAGGCCGCGGCGCTGGCGACGGCGGCCGAGGCGCCGGCGTTGATGCCGAGCAGGCCGGGGTCGGCGAGCGGGTTCCGGGTGAGCGCCTGCATGATCGCGCCGGCCAGCCCGAGCGCGAGCCCCACCAGCAGGCCCAGCACGGTCCGGGGCAGGCGCATCTCGTGCACGATCCGGTAGTACGCCGAGTCCGGGTCGACCAGACCGGACCAGACCTCGCCGGGGGAGAGGAACCGGGCGCCGAAGCCGATGCTGAGCACCAGCACGGCGGCGAGCGCGGCCACCGCGAGCAGCAGGCCGGCGAGCCGGACGGAGACCCGCCGGGTCGCCGGCGGGCTCGGCTGAACCCGCCGGTCGATGGGGGTGTCGATGGTGGACAGTGCCCTGCTCCGATCGGCTTTTGGTGGATCTAGTTGACGCGTTTTCGGGTCGTTAGGTTAGCCTAACCATCTACACGGTCGAGTGACCGGTGTACGACCCTGCGAAAGATGTGAGCATGTCTTTTTCCTCTTTGCCCTTGTCTCGTCGCGGTCTGCTGGCCGCCGGTGGCGCCGCCGCCCTCGGTGCCGTGCTGAGCGCGTGTGGCGGTAACGAGGAGGACTCGTCGGCGTCCTCTTCCGCGTCCTCGTCCGCCGCGAACGGCCCGTGGACCTTCACGGACGACCAGCCCAAGACCTTCAACCAGGACAAGACGCCGTCCAAGATCGTCGCCTTCACCGGCACCGCGGCCGCGCTGGCCGACCTGGGCCTCCAGGACAAGATCGTCGGTGTCTTCGGCGAGACCAAGAAGGCCGATGGCACCGCCGAGGACCAGGCCGGTGACCTGGACATCAGCAAGGTCGAGATCGTCGGCAACGCGTGGGGCGAGTTCTCCGTGGAGAAGTACGCGGCGCTCACCCCGGACCTGCTGGTCACCCACATGTTCGACCCGGGCGCCTACTGGTACGTGCCGGACGAGTCGAAGGACAAGATCCTCGCCGTCGCGGACGCCGCCCTGATCAGCGTCGGCCGCGTCCCGCTGAACAAGCCGATCGAGCGCTACGCCGAGCTGGCCGCCTCGCTCGGCGCCGACCTGAACGCGACCAAGGTCACCGAGGCCAAGGCGCGCTTCGAGAAGGCCGCCACCGACCTGACCGCCGCCGCGAAGGCGTCCGGCGGCATCAAGGTGCTGTTCGGCTCCGGCAGCGCGGACATCTTCTACGTCTCCAGCGCCGCGGTCAGCTCCGACCTCATGTACTTCAAGGAGCTCGGCGTCGACCTGATCATGCCCGAGGTCAAGGACAGCGACTACTACGAGTCCCTGAGCTGGGAGAACGCCGACAAGTACGACGCCGACGTGATCTTCCTGGACGCGCGTACCGGGACCCTGCAGCCGACCGACCTGGCCTCCAAGCCGGCGTGGGCCGCGCTGCCCGCGGTCAAGGCCAACCAGGTCTTCCCGTGGCAGGCCGTGCCGATCTACTCCTGGAACCACGCCGCGCCGCTGATCGAGGCGATCACCGCGGCCATCACGAAGTCGAAGAAGCTCAGCTGATCCGCTGACCGCGCCCCGCCGGCTTCCCGGCGGGGCGCGCTCGGCCACCCCGGAGCTCCAGTACGCCACGGTCGGCGAGGTAGCGTACGTGAGCTGCGGTCTCCGCCACCGCACCCACCCGCATCGGGCCGATCTCGGCCCAGGGCCGCGACCAGGTCAGCGCCTCCGCCAACTGCCAGGCGGTCACCGCGCCGAGCCGCTCGACGACCGCCACGATCTCGTCGCAGCGCTCCTCGTGATGCCGCCGCAGCTGACCGGCCCGCGCCGCGATGCCCCGGAACCGGTACTCGTGGGCCGGCAGCGCGTCCAGCTCGTCGTGCTCGGCGACCCGCTCCAGCGACTCCAGGAACGCCGCGAGCGGGGAGTCCCCGGGCCGCTGCAGGCCGATGTTCGGGCTGATCCGCGGCAGGAGGTGATCCCCGGTCAGCAGGGCGCCCGCCGTCTCGTCCCGCAGGCAGATGTGCCCCGGCGTGTGTCCCGGCGTCCAGACGACCCGCAGGTCGCGCCCCTTCAGCGGCACCCGGTCGCCGTCCTCCAGGAGTACGTCCGGCTGGGCCGGATCGGTCATCCGGTGCCGCCGGATCGTCCCGGCGAGCGCCGCGATCTCCTCCTCCGGCACGTCGTGCTGCCGCAGCCAGTCCGCCGGGTCCCCGCTCGCGTCGAGCGCCGCCCGCTCCTCCGGGTGCATCGCCACCCAGGCGCCCTTCTCCTGCAGCCGTCCGGAGAGCCCGTGGTGATCCGAGTGCACGTGGGTGACGACGACGCCGGTCACGTCGTCGACGCCGGCACCGGCCCGCGCGAGCCCGTTCTCCAGCGCGCTCCAGCCCTCGTCGCTGTTCCACCCGGGGTCGACCACCAGGATCCCGTCGTCTCCCGGCACGAGATAGCAGAGCGTGTACCGCAGCGGATTCCCCGGGATCGGCACCGGCACCGACCAGATCCCGCCACCCAGCCGCTCCACCGGCGGCGTGACCTTGGCGCGCCACGCCTCCAGCTGCGCTTCCCCGACGACAACGATCCCGCTCACCGGCACCCGCCCTTTTCCTAGACGCCCATTGTCTAGGAAAGCGACCCTAGATCGCCCGCTTTCCCACCGGCAATGCTCTGTAGGAAACCCCACAACGCCTCAGGGCGCGGCCGGCCGATCCTTCCTCGGAAGCGCGGCGACCACCGCGTCGTAGGAGGCGTCGACCGCCTCCAGCAGCTCGTCGTCGGGGATGGCGCCGCCGAGGCGGAGCACGTTCCAGCCGTAGCGGCCGATGTACCGGCTCGGTGACGCGTCGTCCGGGAAGCGGTGAAGCCACTCGTCGGCCTCGTCGCGATTGCGGCCGCACTTGACGCCGACCCCGTCGCCGCTGCCGAGGAACGCGAAGATCTTGGGGCCGACCTTGACGACGGTGTCGCCGTCCCAGGGTTCGTCGCGCCACGCGCCCGGCTTGGCGAGACAGTGATCCAGTAACTCGGCACCCGTCATGAGTAGGCAATATGCCATACCGCGCCTTTGGGCAAGTCATGACTTGATCGGGCGAATTTTGCAAAACGGACAACAACTACCTTACGGTTTGTGGCATGTCCAGTGACCGTCCGATCTTCGTCGTGGGCTGTCCGCGGTCCGGTACGACGATGCTCCAGCTGATGCTGCACGCGCATCCGCGCATCGCCCTGCCGCCGGAGAGCCGGTTCCTGCTCGTCGCCTACCAGCGCAGACACGACTTCGGGGACCTGAGCGAACCCGCGCGGCGCCGGGCCCTCGGGCGGTGGATCGTCCAGACGCCGCACTTCGCGGACCTCGGCCTGGATCCGGACGAGGTGATCGCCGCGATCGAGGGCTCGCCCGGGACGCTCGGGTCGGCGCTCGGCACGGTGTTCCGGATGTACGCACGGCGCTTCGGCAAGCCGCGCTGGGGCGACAAGCGGCCGTCCTACCTGCGGCACCTGCCGGTGATCCGCCGGCTCTTCCCGGACGCCCAGATCATCAACATCGTCCGGGACGGGCGGGACTGCGTGGCCTCCCTCAAGGAGACGCCGTGGCCGCCGAACGACCTGGAGACCATGATCGACCACTGGGCGCGGGCGGCCGACGCGTCGTTGCGGGCGGCCCGCCGGTACGGGCCGGACGTCTACCATCAGGTCCGGTACGAGGACCTGGTCGCCCGGCCGGAGCGGTACCTGCGGGCGATCTGCGACTTCCTCGGCGAGGAGTTCGACCCGGCGATGACCAAGCCGTCCGAGCTTGCCGCGGTGGCGGTGCCGGAGTACAAGACATGGCACGCGCTGACCCACGAGGACGTGACCACCGAGCGGGTGAGCAGCTGGCAGAGCCGTCTCGGGGCGGCGGAGATCCGGCGGTGCGAGGCGGTGTTCGGCGACCGGCTGCGGCGGTTCGGGTACCAGACCGCCACGTCGGGCGGGCGCGGCACCGCGGACCGGGCGACCCGGGTATGGCTCGGGGTGCGGCACCGGCTCGGCCCGGCTCGGCTGCTCGCCGAGGACGTGTGGGGGAGCGTGCGCACCGGGCGCCGCGGCCCGGTGCTGGCGGCGCGGTTGACGGCCGCCGAGCGCGCCCACCAGCCGAGCTGGCCGTGATCCCGCTTGTCCGGCCACGCGCTCGCTTGTCCGGCCACGCGCTCGCTTGTCCGGCCACGCGCTCGCTTGCCCGCCCTCGCCGCTCGCTTGCCCGCTCGCTGATGCGAGGTGATTTTTCGGCATAAATGCGGTTAGCGCGTCACCACAGGGAGATCGGTTTCCAGTTCTGGGCCACGGTGCCGTTGCACGGGCGCAGCCGGATGGTGCCGTAGCCCGCGCTGTTGACCATCTCCTCGGTGAGGCACGGGCCGTCGTCGCCGTTGCTGAGCGTGGTGCCGAACGTCCAGGCCTGGTTCGCCTCCCAGGTGCAGGCGGCCACCCGGACCCGGGCGCCCCGCTTGGCGGTGCCCGCCTGCATGCAGTTGCCGTCGCCGGTCAGGTGCCCGTCGCTCGACTGGTACCAGAGCTGGCCCGCGGTGCCCCGGTCGCAGGGTTCGGAATGGATCAGGGTGCCGATCACCCCGCCGGTCAGGCAGCGGGTGGGGTCGGCCGTCGTGACGATCCAGCCCTGGTGCAGCGGGGGTGGGGCGGGTGCCGCGCTCGCCGGCGTACCGGAAGCAAGAATGATGGTGCTGGCCAGGAGCCCTGCCGCGCGCATGCGCACGTCCTTCCGAATCGCGGCGGGGGGCCTCCACCAGTCTATCTATGCCTCGGCGCCGGTGTAGGCGGCGTAGGTGTTCGCCGCCTGCGCACGCGCCTTCTCCGGTTCGGCCCCGGCCGCGATGTCCGCCTCGGCCCATGCGTCCCCACTCAGGCGCATGAACAGCTTCCCGTCCTCGGAAGTCGTCCAGGCCATCACCGCGGCCGGGTCCTTCGCAGCCGTCGGGTCCGCCACGTACAGGCTCAGACCGATCAGGCCCATGTCCCAGCCGATCCCGACGGCGCCCGGGCCGAACCGCTCCCAGTGGTCGTCGACCGGCGCGGTGTGCTCCAGTTCGAACCGGGTGCGCTCGTCACCCTCCGGGGTCAGGCGTACGGTGATCCAGCTGACCTGCTCGCCGAACTCCCAGGTGGCGGCGAACTCGCGGGGCGCCGCGCAGCGGGTGATCGTGCCGCCGGCCTGGCCCTCGAACTGGTACTTCCCTCCCTCGCGCAGCTCACCCGCGATCGGCAGGAACCAGCGCGCGATCCGCTCCGGCGTGGTCACCACGTCCCACAGGTCCTCGAGGTCGGTGTCGTAGACCTGGCTGATGGTCAGCACGCGGTACTCGCCGTCGCCGCCGGTCGCGCCACCGGTGGCTCGGTCGGCGCCGCCGGTCGCCCGGTTCACCCGGCTGATCTGGTGCTTCACGTCGATCACGGTCACTCCTCGGTCTGGTTGAGCCGGCGCTGTCGCCTGCCCCGGGCGATCTCGGTCGCCATCGCGTCGAGGTGCGGGGTCCAGAACCGCCGGAACCGCCCCAGCCACTCGTCCGCCTCCCGCAGCGCGGTGTCGTCGACGGCGTAGCGCCGCCGGGCACCGTCGCGCTGGACGGTGGCGAACCCGTTGTCCCGCAACACTCGCAGATGCTGGGAGACCGCGGGCTGCGAGATGCCGAACTCCGCCCGGATGACGGCGGTCACCGCGCCGGAGGTCCGCTCCCCGTCGGCGAGCAACTCGAGAATCCTGCGCCGAACCGGATCCCCGAGTACGTCGAACGCATGCACGCCCGCAGGCTATCACGCCCCACTTATATCAGTACGAACTTATCTGCCGGGCCATGCGGCCCCGGCTGGCGCTGAGGGGTGTGTGGGTGGGGGTGAGGCACCCGTGAGGGCCAGCCAGGAGTCGGCGGCTGGCGTTGAGCGGTGTGTGGGTGGGGGTGAGGCACCCGTGACCCTGCTGGCTTATTCGGGGTTTAGGCGGCGAGGGTGAAGTCGAGGCGTTGTAGGTGGGTGGTGCGGGTGCGGTCGAGGGGGTGGC
>NZ_JBFAYF010000086.1:0-28299 GCF_040681165.1 Actinoplanes sp. NPDC051851
TCTTCGCCACCGCGGCAGTATCCACGGCGTCAGTTGTCATGGTCATCAGATGCGTCTCCTTGATCAGGAGTTACACCGTTATTTGTACAGTCCCCTTTCGCTTGGCCGCGAGCCCATAGCTACTGCTCGATTAATATGATTCGCAGTATTGCTTCTGGTTTGTTGGCATGGTGAAGGCCCGGTGCGGGGCCGGGTTCCTCCGTGATGGTGGTCGGTGCGTGAGTCGCGGGGTCAGCCGGTGAGCTGGGGTAGCGCGGCGAGGTTGTTGAATGCGCTGGTCAACGTGTCGGTCCAGGGCCAGTTGGCGGCGATGGCCAAACGGGTCCGGCGGGCGGTGCGGGTGATTCGGGCGGCGACGTGTAGCAGCCGGTAGAGCCTGTTCGCCCACTGGAGATGGGTCACCTCGCTCTCGACCGTCTGGTGATCAGGATGACAAGAGCCCGGTGAGCCGAGAGGTTCACGCCGGGATCTGTGAGAGCCGGAGGGTGAGACTCCCTCCGGCCACCCGACAAGGCACTTCGCCATTTCCGGCCCAGTCCTTGGACACCCTTTAACGAAGGGGCGAGGCTAGACGCCGTCTTGCCGTGCTTCCGCCAGGATCGCCCGGTTCTCCGGAGTACCAATGTCGAGTTTGACCAGCGCCTCCTCCAACTGGTCCACGAGGTTCGGGGTCATCTTGCCCCGGACCTCGTGGAGGATTGATGCCATGCAAAGCTCCGCTTCGCCTGCATGACCTAGATAGATGGCTGTTGCAGTTGCGTCATGCAAAAGAAGCGAGACCCTCTGCGGCGGCCCTGCCGCCTCCTGGACTTCTTTATCGAAACTGCCGTTTCGCGCCTCTAGGGCTAGATCGATTGCCGGGCTGATAGCGCGTAGCAACGTGATACCAGACGCGGCCAGCATCATGCGGTGGAACTGCTGGTCGAGATCGAGATAGTCGCGGCGGATGCTAGTCACGTCCCCTTCGGCCGAGGCCCAGCGCAGACCGGCATCTTCGAGTTCATCGGCAAGCCTCCGCAGCCCGCCTCTTTGGGGCGCAGTTGCACGCTCGGTCGCGAGCCGCGCGCAGTACGGTTCGACACTCAGGCGCAGTTCGGTTAGCTCACTGAGCTGGCTCCATCGATCCTCATGCATCCGCCACTTGATCACGTCTCGATCAAGGGAATCCCAGTTCTCCATGGGCTGGATGGTTACGCCAACCCGCTGCCTCATCTGCACCATGCCCTTGGCCTGCAGGATCAGGCAGATGTCCCGCGCCATCGCGCGAGTGGTTCCGTACTTATCAGCAATATCCCTGAGGCCTTGCGCCTCCTTGCTGTGCTTGCCGGTCGCGATCCACCTTCCAAATTCGCGCATGGCCGTGTCGAACTTCTTTCCTTCGTGATCTTTTTCCGCAGCGTCCGACACCATGGACCTCCCTAAGAGACCTGCAACTGACGGAAAAAACCATACTTTTAACACCTTCAGGTCTACCTAAATGTCACACGATTGGAGTGTTTCGCAGCGCAGGCGTCGCGCCTAGGATTGCGTCCGAGATCTCGGTCCCGCATCGGTGCACGGCGGGGCACACGCGCCCACTTTGCAGGCACAAGGCGCAAAAATCGTAATTTTCAGCCCGCCTGAACCGTGTCCATCGGCGTCATGGACACAAGATCGCAAATGATCGCCACCCAGAAGTGGAACGCTGAGCCGATTTCCTGAGCCGACTGGCAATCGTTGAGGTGGCCGGAGGTTGAGTACCGCTCGGCCCAAACTTCAGGAGGACCCAGGAATGCTTTTCAGTGATCTCGTAGTCCTCGCCGGGGTCATCGGGACCCTCGCCGGCGTGGTGGCGACACTGGCTGCCTGCACCACGGCAGGCCGCACCAAGGTCGCCTTGGTCTCACTCGCCATACTGCTCGCCCTGCTGGCGGCCCTCGTGCTGCTGGTCGCATTCACTGGCAAGACATCGAGTCACGCAACTATGTGGATCAAGGAGAAGCCGAGACTGGCCGCAGTCGCATCAAGGCACATCAATACGCGTGGCCCCACCCGCCACTGAGGCGGCTTGTAGGCGCCCCCTGCTTAACTCTCAGGGTGGCGCCTACAAGGCAAGGCCCGGCACCAGTGACGTGATACACCACCCATAGATCAAGGACAACCCCGGCCGCCGCAGCAACGTGGCCGCCGACACGATCACCGTCCAGCTGCGGTGGCAGCCTGCCCCTTGGCCTGGCATCCCTACCGTGATGACGCTTCCTGAAACTCCTACTTCGGTTCGCCGGGGCGACCTTCACCGGCGACGCGGGGTTCGGCGGGGCGACCTTCGAATCTGGGAAGCAGCTGAGTATGGCGGAGGCTCAGGTTGTCTTGGCCGAAGGGCGACAGGATGTGTGGCCATCCGAGTGGCGGGTCGAACCTTCCTCAATCGGCGGCCAGGGCCAATTGGCACGGAAGAGTGCGTCCATCTGAGTTTCCTTGCAGCTGTTCCGTCTCCAAGGAACCGGAACGGCAGTCAACCGGCCAGCCACATCAGGGTGCCAGCGGATGGGTGGGGTTTCACCGGCTCGACTGGACCCACCACTTTGGATCTGTGGACACCCCGACACCCCCGCACCGGCCAACCCGGCCGCGACCGGCAACGCCTGGGCTGGCGTTGCCACCATCGCCGGTTTCCTGCTCGGCGTGGTCGCCGTCGGCGTCACCGTCAATCTGCTCTCCGAGCACGGCTACCCGGCGCTGACCCTGGTCACCGGACTCGTCGCGGTTTTTCGGCATCGCCGACTGGCTGCGCCGCTACCCCGGCTCCCGCCTGCAACACGGCTGTGCGAAACGGCCCCGGGCACTGGCCTCCGATCCGGGGGTGGGCGGGCGCACGCGTTGAGTGTGCTGATGCTGGCCGTCTGCTGGACATGGAAGACTCCGTGCCCGCGTCCAGGCGGGGCGACCCCTTCCCTTAAATCACCGTGCCGGCGACGCGGGGCCCTCGGTAAGCCTCGAACCGCCGAGCCGGTGAAAACCGTACGGCTGGCCGGCGGCGCCGTCAGGATTCTCGCGCCGGGTCGGGCCCCGCGCGGCGTGGGTATGCCGGCGGGGAGTTCCTGCACGGACAGTTGGCTGACGTCCTTCGGGGCATTGAGCCGGCGCCCAACACGTACCGCAGCAGAGGTCCAGCCACGCGCCGTCGCCGACCACCGGGAGGGGATCGAAGCCGAGGACCTTCGCGTAGCTGTTGACGCCGGTCAGCTGGCGTTCGCGGTTCATCGAGCAGTTGGCCACGACGGGCTACTCGTGCAGCGTGCGGTCGTCGAGAAGGGCAGGATGATCGGCCACGGGTGCCAGTCTGCCGCACGCCGTGAACGCGGGTCGGTCGCGGAGCGTCACTGATGGCATGACAGTCGATGTCGCCGCCGGGTACCGGGTCCGGGAGAGCCGGCTCCGGACCGGGCTCAACCTGGCGCTGGGGAGCTGGCTGCCGGTCGTCGCCATGGTGATCGGCGTGCTGAGCTGGTCCGGGTACTACGCCTTCTTCCTCTCCGGCCTCCTCTTCGAGATCATCCTCATCGCGGTGATGTTCACACGGCTGCGTCGCGCGATCCGTCACGAACCGCTCTTCGCCATCGGCCCCGACGGTGTCTTCCTCGGCCCGGACGACCGCCACCGCCCGCCGCAGCTCGAACCGTGGTCGCGGGTCGACTGCGTGGTCCACTTCAAGGGTCGGTCACCGGCTACCGACGGCCACACGGAGCGTCACGTCGGCGTGGTCAAGGACGATAAGATCGTCACCTTCCGTACGGTTCAAGGGTGGCGCTTCAACACCACCCAGGCCGAGGCGGCGATCGCCCTTTTCGGTCAGGGTGCCGTTCTGCGCGAGGCCCCGTTCCAGCCCGACGTGCCCAGAGACGGCGTCTCGGTGATCCCGCTCCCGCGCGAATGGCAGTCCGCCAACAACTGAGGAACACGGCGGCCGGCAGTGAGGGGGCACGGGCGGCCGGCGGCTGAGGACGAACAGCTGCGGGGAACGTGTGGTGCGTGGCCGGGTGGGCGGCGACCGGGCGTGAACTGGGTACGGGGAACGCGTGTACGGCGGGGCGGGCGGCGACTGGCCGTGGACAGGGCGTGGACAGGGCGCGAGGAGGATGGATGACGGTTCCGATCGACCTGATGCGGGACGGGTGGGTGGCCGAGGGGCTGGTGCACGGCACGGCCAACGAGGTGACCGGGGGAGTCTGGCGGGTACGCCGGGACGACGGGCCCGCCGTGCTCAAGGTGGCCACGCCCCGCCGCCCCGGAGCGCTGCCCCACCTGGCCGCCAGCGACGACCCCGGGCACTTCAACTACTGGCGCCGGGAGCCCTGCGCCTACGAGGCGGACCTGCCCGCAACGGTCTTCGCCGACGGTGGGATCACGGCGCCCGCGTGCCGGGAGACCGTCGAGCGCGCGGACGGCTCCGTGGCGATGTGGCTGGAGGACGTCCCGGGCACGGCCGGCACCGACTTCACCGTGTCCGACCTGGGCGATCTCGCGTACCGGCTCGGTGTCGCACAAGCGGCCTGGGTCCGGCGCGGTCCCCTGGAGGCCCCGTGGCTGGCCCGGGACTTCCTCACCGACGGCGGGCTCGGCCTGCCGGTACCGGATGATCTGGACTGGACACACCCGGTCGCGGTGGCCGCCTGGTCGCCGGAGTTGCGGGCGGGTCTGCGCCGGCTCTGGGAGCGGCGCTTCGACATCCTGGCGACGGCCCGCGCGCTGCCCCGGACCATGTGCCACCACGACGTCTGGCCGATGAACCTGATCGGTGCGGCGCACGGCCCGGTGCTGCTCGACTGGGCGCACGTGGGTCCGGGCGCGGTCGGCGAGGATGCGGCCAACCTGGCCCTGGACACGTTCTTCGACGGCTTCCTCGACATCGAGCTGCTGGACGAGGCCATCGAGACGATCACCGATTCTTACGTACGCGCGATGCGGGGCGTCCTCGCGCCCGACCGGGTCCGCCGGGCGATCCGGGTGGCGGGTGCGGCCAAGTTCTTCTGGATGGCCCCGCGGATGCTCGCGACGGCCGCCGCCACGCCGCACGCCTCCGGCTACGACAAGCGCGACCTCTCCGACCGCGTCACCGGCCGCGCCCCGATCCTCGACGTGATCGCGAAGTGGGCGGAGACGAGCTGAACCACGCCGGCCGGGGCGGGCGAGACCGCTTCGGGAGCGGCGAGGCGAGACCGGGCCGGGAGGGCGAGGGGCGGAGACGGGCTAGGCCAGCACGGCGAGCAGGTCCCGGTAGGCCCGGTCCTCCTCGCCGTCCGGGCACGGGATGACCTTCGTGGCCGGGCGCTCGGCGATCAGCGCGACCAGCCGGTCGTACATCGCTTCCAGCTCGGCCATGCCGCCGGGGCGGTCCAGGATCTCCGCCACGGACCGGTGCCCCGGGTCGGCGCTGGTCCGGCTGCGGTGCACGAAGCGCCGGATCACGTTCTCCCTGCTGTCCAGCAGGACGATCTCGTACATCGGAGAGCCCAGCCCGGCGAGTTCGTCGATGAAGGCGGGCCGCGCCAGCAGCTGCGGGACGATCACGTCGTGGCCCGCGGCGAGATGCGTCCGCGCGGCCGCCAGCGCGACCGCCCGGGCCAGTAGGCCGGCGTCGTGCGGGTGCTCCCGCCAGCCCCCGATCAGGTCACGGACCCGGTCGACGTCCAGGTTCAGCGTCAGCGGATGATCGGCCGCGTACCGCCGCGCCAGCGTCGACTTCCCGACCCCGGGCGGACCGTTCAGAAGGATCAACCGGGCCGCGGGAGAAAGGGGCGAAGGCGCGGGAGAAAGGGGTGAAGGCGCGGGGAGGGGAGAGGGCACCGGAGGCCGGGTCACACCCCCGGATCCTACGGCGCCTCCTGGGCGCGGAACGTGCTCTCGGCCGCGAAGTCGTCACCGCTGGGCTTGTCGATGTAGAGGTCGTTGTCCCGGCGGTGCAGGTAGTACTCCGGGTAGTTCGTGGAGTGCAGGCGTACCGCGTCCGCGGTCAGGCCGCCGTCGGGGCAGAAGGTGGCGTCCTGCTGGAAGAGGTCGGAACCGTCGTTGTCGTCGAAGCGCAGCCGGTAGTCGAAGTGGCGCATGTAGCGCCCGTCCTCGGCCTGGAAACTGAAGCACGAGTCGTCGGACAGCCCGGCGACCACGGTCAGGGCGGTCTGATCAGTAGCGGACCAGTAGGCGTAGTCGCCGTTGACCGTCAGGCGCTTCTCCGGATCGTCGCCGGGGGCGAACACCCACCGCCCGGTGCCGAACGTGGCCACGGTCGGTGTCGGGGACGGCGTCTCCGACGGTGAGGCGGCCGCGGCGGCCGCCTCGGTGGTGACGGCCGCGGTGGGCGTGGCCGCCCCGGCGGTCGGCGATCCGGCGGTGCTCCGCCACGCGGCGTACCCGACGGTGAGGACCGCGACGAGGCTGGCGGCGACCGCCAGACCGGCCACCGAGGGGTGCAGTGACCGCCGTGGCGCGGATTCGCGGACATCGACGCCGCCACGTCCGTAGACGGTGCCCGGGGAAGGGCGCGGTGGTTCGGAGTGGGGGGCGGACATCCGGTCGTCTCCTCCTTCGGCGTCGCCAGGTCCGGAACGCAAAAGGTTACGTGGTCCCCTCGCCCGGCCCGACGGCAGGAGCCCCGCGGCGCGGTTGGTCATCCGGCGGTCCCGCCGACCGGCGTACGGATCTCCCGGTAAGAGGGCAGTTGGACGTTCAATTGACGGAATCCGGGCACCCGACCTAGCGTCGGCGAGGTTCGAATCATCGATTCGGAAAGGCGCTCGCGATGACCGGGAAAAATGCCAAGAGGATCGTACGGAGCAGGAAGCGTTCGTGGGGGTGGATGTACCGATGACGACGCTCGCCATCCATTCCGGTGAATCATCGGCGACGTCCCGGATTCCGGCCATCACCCGGATGATCGGCGTCGGCACCGCGGTTTCCGGAACCGCCGTCTCGCAGCCGGAACTGCTCGGCCTGATGGAGATCACCGACCCGAAGGTCCGATCGGTCTATCTGAACAGCGCGATCGACCGGCGGCACCTCACGCTGCCGTCCGCCGACGAGCACGGCCGCCGGGCGCCCGAGCCCCAGGGCGACCTGCTCGACAAGCACAAGCGGCTCGCCGTCGAGATGGGCGGCCGGGCGCTGCTCTCCTGCCTGGACCGGATCGGCGCGAGCCTCGCCGACCTGCGTCACCTGTGCTGCGTGACCTCGACCGGCTTCCTCACCCCGGGCCTGAGCGCGCTGCTGATCCGGGATCTCGGCATCGACCCGCGGTGCAGCCGGTCGGACATCGTCGGGATGGGCTGCAACGCCGGCCTGAACGCGCTCAACGTGGTGGCCGGCTGGTCGGCGGCGCACCCTGGTGAGCTGGCCGTGGTGCTCTGCAGCGAGGCGTGCTCGGCCGCGTACGCCCTGGACGGCACGATGCGGACCACCGTGGTGAACAGCCTCTTCGGCGACGGCGCGGCCGCCCTGGCGCTGGTGGCGGACCGGCCGGGCGAGGACGGGGGTACGGGGCGCGGTCCCCGGATCCTCAAGTTCGCCAGCTACCTGATCACCGAGGCGATCGACGCGATGCGCTACGACTGGGATCGCGAGCAGGACAGGTTCAGCTTCTTCCTGGACCCGCAGATCCCGTACGTGGTCGGTGCGAACGCCGAGCGGGTGATCGGCACCCTGCTCGACGGCACCGGCCTGCGGCGCAGCGACGTCGCGCACTGGCTGGTCCACTCGGGCGGCAAGAAGGTGATCGACGCGGTGGTGGTGAACCTCGGGCTGACCCGGGACGACGTCCGGCACACCGTGGGCGTGCTGCGCGACTACGGGAACGTGTCCAGCGGATCCTTCCTCTTCTCCTACCAGCGGCTGGCCGACGAGGGCGTGACCCGGCCGGGGGAGTACGGCGTGCTGATGACGATGGGCCCGGGCTCGACGATCGAGATGGCGCTGGTCCAGTGGTGAGCGGCGCGGGTATGCGCGACGACGTGGTCCGGATCGACGGCGCGGCCCCGGTCACGCCGTCCCTGGTGGAGGAGTTCCAGGCCCTGTGCGACCGGGTCGAGGACGGCCTCGGTGCCGGTCTGACCACCGTCTACGTCTCCGGCACCCCGGCCGGCGGCCGGTCCGGCGAGCTGAGCGTCGGGCTGGTCACCAAGTGGGAGCGGGTGCTGCGCCGGCTGGAGCGGCTGCCCACGCCGACCGCGACGGTGCTCTCCGGCGACTGCGGCGGCGCGGCCCTGGACGTCGCGCTGGCCACCGACTTCCGGGTCGCCGAGCCGGGCGCCCGGCTGGTGGTGGCCGTCGACGGCGACGCCACCTGGCCGGGCATGGCGCTGTTCCGGCTGGCCCGGCTGAGCGGCGGGGCGATCCGCCGGGCCGCGCTGCTCGGCGTGCCGATGGACGCGTCCCGCGCGCTGACGGTGGGCCTGGTCGACGCGGTGACCGTGGACCCGGGCCCGGTGCTGCTGGAGCTGGCCGAGCAGTCCGAGGGGCTGGCCGGTTCCGAGCTGGCCATCCGCCGGCAGCTGCTCGCCGACGCGGTGCGTACCAGTTTCGAGGAGGCGCTCGGTTCACACCTCGCGGCCTGCGACCGTACGCTGCGGCGCGGGGCCGGGGCATGACCGCCGTCGCCGGGGTCCTCCCGGCGGCCCCGTCCGGCGACCTGCGGGCCGACCGGGCGGGGCTGGCCGCGGCGGCCGGGCGCGGCGACCGGCGGCTCGCCGAGCTGCCCGCGCCGGCCGGGCGCACCGCCGCCGAACGGGCCGAGGCGGGCGCGATCCACGAGGAGCTGCGCCTGCTGCGCGCCGGCTTCCTCGCGGCGCACACCGACCGGGTGTACGACGAGCTCACCGCCGGGCGTACCCGGTATCTGAGCCTGGCGGAGCTGGTCGACGCGGCGTCCCGGGCGTTCCCCGGTCTGGTGCCGACCACCGCGCAGCTCGCTGCCGAGCGGGCCGCCCGGCAGGCGGACAAGGAGACCCGGGAGATCGATCAGGGCATCTTCCTGCGCGCCGTGTTGGGCTCCCCGGTGGCCGGCCGGCACCTGATCGACGCGATGCTTCGGCCCACGCCGCGGGCGCTGGAGCTGCTCCCCGCGTTCCGGGCGACCGGTGAGCTGCGGATGACCGCGGTGCACCTGGAACGCCGGGACGGGGTGGCGCGGCTGACCCTGTGCCGGGACGACTGCCTCAACGCCGAGGACGAGGTCCAGGTCGATGACATGGAGACCGCGGTCGACCTGGCACTTCTCGACCCGGAGATACGGGTCGGCCTGGTCCGCGGCGGCCCGATGAGCCATCCCCGGTACCGGGGCCGGCGGGTGTTCAGCGCCGGGATCAACCTGAAGAAGCTCGCCGCCGGCGACATCCCGCTGGTCGGCTTCCTGCTCCGCCGGGAGCTGGGGTACCTGCACAAGCTGCTGCGCGGTCTGCTGCCCGGCGAGCCCGCCGGATGGCGGCCGGCGGCGCGGGCCAAGCCGTGGGTCGCGGCGGTGGACACCTTCGCGATCGGCGGGGGCACCCAGATGCTGCTGGTCTTCGACCATGTGATCGCGGCGGCGGACGCGTATTTCAGCCTGCCGGCGGCGACCGAGGGGATCGTGCCCGGGGTGGCGAACCTCCGGTTCGCCCGGGTGGCGGGTGCGCGTACGGCCCGGCAGGTGATCCTGGGCGGCCGCCGGATCCACGCGACCGAGCCGGAGGCGCGGCTGCTCGTGGACGAGGTGGCCGAGCCCGAGCGGATGGACGCGGCGATCGAGCGGGCCCTGGCGGGCCTGGACGGGGAGGCGGTGGTGGCGAACCGGGCGATGCTGGCGGCCGGCGAGGAACGGGTCGACGACCTGCGGGCCTACCTTGCCGAGTTCGCGCTGTGCCAGGCGATGCGCGTCTACGGCGCCGACGTGCTGGCCAAGGTGAACCGGTTCGCGGGACGTCCGGCATGACCGGCGCGGACGTACCCCGGGTGCGGTACGAGAAGAAGGGGCACGTCGCCTACGTGACGGTGGACCGGCAGCACGTGCTCAACGCCCTGGATCTGCGTACCCACGAGGAGCTCGGGGCGGTCTGGGACGACGTGGAGCAGGACGTGGAGATCCGGGTGGCGGTGCTCAGCGGCGCCGGCGACCGGGCCTTCTCGGTCGGTCAGGACCTGAAGGAGCGCCGCCGGCTGGACACCGGCGGGGTGGAACCGACCACGTTCGGCAGCCGGGGCCAGCCGGGCTGGCCCCGGCTGACCGAGCGGTTCAGCCTCTCCAAACCGGTGGTGGCCCGGGTGGACGGGTACGCGTTCGGCGGCGGCTTCGAACTGGCGCTGGCCTGTGACCTGATCATCGCCTCGGACCGATCGGTCTTCGCGCTGCCCGAGGTGCGCCTGGGCCTGGTGCCCGGTGCGGGTGGGGCGTTCCGGCTGGCCCGGCAGATGCCGCACCGGATCGCGATGGGCTACCTGCTCACCGGCCGCTGGATGGACGCGGCCACGGCCCTGTGGTTCGGGCTGGTCAACGACGTGGTCGCGGCCGAGAGCCTGGACGACTGCGTGGGCGAGTGGGTGGACGACCTGCTGGAGGGCGCGCCGCTCTCGCTCTGCGCGATCAAGGAGGCGGTGCTGCGCTCGGTCGACATGCCGCTGGAGGACGCGTTCGCCGCACCGTACGCCTGGGAGGAGCGACGGCGGCGCAGCCGGGACGCGGCCGAGGGTGTGCGGGCCTTCACCGAGAAGCGTGCGCCGGTATGGTCGGGGGAGTGAGGACCGGGAGTTCTGACCGATTCTCATAGCAGTCGGACAGGAGATGCACAGGTTGGCCGGGTGGCGGGCCCGGCCGGAATCCGGCGGTGGGCTTTTTTGTCCGAAATTCATTTATTGACGTCGGTTTATCGACTGTGATAACTGGAAGTTGACATCCCGAATCATGGTATATAGACGTAGCTCTTGTGGTTCCTTGTTAATATTCCGCATTGGCGGAAATTAATAGGGTGGGGCCGGGTGCGGGGGTGCCATGGGTCGTGCGGAAGAGATCCAATATTTCCATCAGCTCTGTGCTGACTGGGTTCGCGGGCGGAGCAACGCGATCGTGGTCGCGGGCCCGGTCGGCAGCGGGAAGACCAGCCTGCTGCGCGAGGTCGCCGGATACGTGCGGGAGGCCGGTGGTCTCTTCTTCTCGGTCGCCGCGACCGCGAGCGAGCAGGCCTACGCGCTCAGCATGATCGAGCTGCTGGTCCGGGCACTGTGCGCGGCCGGGATGCCCGACCCGTGGCCGCCGGGCGACGTGGGAGCCCCGGTCGCCTGGCTGCGCCAGGATCCGGGCGGCCTGCTGCGCCGGGTCTCCGACGCGATCTGCGCGTTCGCCGGCGGCCGCCGGATCGTCATCGGGGTGGACGATCTCCACTTCGCGGACGCGCCGTCGCTGCTCTGTCTCGGTCATCTGATCCGGCGCATCGAGCGGGCCGGCATCCTGATCGTGCTGACCGAGAGCACGGCGCACGAGCGGGGTCTGGCCGGCCTGCACGCCGAGACGCTGAACCTCGCGTACTGCCACCACATCCGGCTCTCCCCGCTGAACCGGGACGCCACCGCCACGCTGGTGGTCGAGCGCCTCGGCGGTCCGCCGCCTCCGGGCCTGCTGCGGCTCTGCGCCGAGGCCGGTGGCGGCAGCCCGGTGCTGCTGCACGCGCTGATCGACGACTGCACCGTGGACGATCCGGTCCCCGGGCCGCCGGCGCCCGGTGCCGCGTACCGGCAGGCCGTCCTGCGCTGCCTCAACCGGTGCGAGCCGCAGACCCTCGCGGTCGCCCGCGCGGTGGCGGTGCTCCGCGGCGCCGCGAAGCCGGGCCTGCTCGGCGAGTTCCTGGGCCTCGACCCGATGTCGGTGCGGGCCGCGCTGCTGGTGCTGCGCGACGTGGGTGTGCTGGTCTCCGACCGGTTCCGGCACGAGGAGGGCCGGCTCGCCGTGCTCTCCGGCATCCCGGCCGACGCGCTGGCCGCGATGCACCTGCACGCCGCCGGGCTGCTGCACGAGGCGGGCGAGCCGGCGACGGCGGTGGCCGATCAGCTGATGGCCGCGCGCGATCCGGCCGAGGAGAGCTGGCGGGTGTCCATCCTGAACGACGCGGCCCGGGAGGCGGTCGCGGCGGGCGACGTCGCCGAGGCCGTCGCCTATCTGCGCTACGCCGCCGGCCACTGCACCGACGGCGGCCGCCGGGCGAGGCTCACCGCACGGCTCGCGGACGCGCGGTGGAATCTGGGCCCGTCCGGTGCCGACCGGCATCTCGGTGAACTGCACAGTGCCGTCCGGGCCGGGCTGCTGACCGGCCCCGACGCGCAGGTGCCGGTGCGGCTGCTGCTGTGGCGCGGCGCGTTCGCCGAGGCCGACGACCTGATCCGGTCGGGCGGCCGTCCGCCGGGCGCCGCACCGCGGAACGGCACGCTGGCCGAGCTCTGGGACGTCTTCTGCGCCCGCGAGCACCGGGGCGAGACCAAGACCGAGATCAAGAACGAGATCAGGACCGCTTCGGGTACGACCGGAGCGGAGGCACACGGCACGGACGCGGCCTGGTCGCCGCTGGACGCCGCCGCGATGTTCCTGCACACCATGCTCACCCCGGTGCACGGCGGTGACCAGGCGCTGGGCGACGACCGCCGGCAGCCCGGCCTGCCCGTCGAGGGCTCACTGTCGTCGCTGGTGAGCGCCCTCGGGCTGATGCTCCAGCGCGGCCGTCTGGAGGAGACGGCGAACTGGTCCCGGCGCCTGGTCGAGGAGCCGTGGATCCGGCGGGTGCCGATGCGGCGGGTGATGTTCGAGATGTTCGGCGTGATCGCGACGCTGCGGCTGGGCGGCGTCGAGGACGCCCGTGAGCTGATCGACGACGTCCTCTCCGTGGTGCCGGCGTACGAGTGGGGCGTGGTCGCTGGGCTGCCGCTCGCCGCCGCGGTGCAGATCTCGACCGAGCTCGGTGACACCCGGCAGGCGGCGCGGCACCTGATGCACCCGGTGCCGGCGGCCATGTTCGACACGCCGTTCGCGTTGCCGTACCTCTCCGCGGTGGGCGACTACCGGCTGGCCATGGGCGACGCCCGCGCGGCGCTCACCCACTTCCTGGCCGCCCGGGACCTGCTGGCCCGCTGGGGCCGGGGCGCCACGGTGACCGGCTGGCGCAACGACGCCGCCGCGGCGCTGATCGCCCTGGGCCGCCGGGATCAGGCCCGGGCGTACGCCGAGGAGCTGCTCTCCCGGCTGGAGGGCCGGCGTACCCGGGCCCGGGGCATCGCCCTGTGGCGGCTGGCCGTCGCGGGGGAGGCGGCGGCCCGGCCCGCCCTGCTCACCGAGGCGATCGAGGTGCTGGAGAGCCACGGCGACCGGCTGAGCGCGGCGAAGGTCCGTGCCGAGCTGGACTCCCTCGGCACGGACACGGCGCCGGTCCCGGTCCGCCGCCGGCCGTTCGTGCGCGCGGCGCGCACACCGTCCGAGCCTGCGGGCAACGTGCGCAAGGCCACCGCTCCCGGCACCCCGCGGCTGCCGCACCCCCGATGGGGTGAGCTGACCGACGCCGAGCGCCGGGTGGCCGCACTCGCCGCGGACGGCGCCACCAACCGGCAGATCAGCGACCGGCTCTTCATCACGGTGAGCACTGTGGAGCAGCACCTCACCAAGATCTACCGCAAGCTGAACGTCCGCAGCCGGTCGGGTCTGCCCACCTTCTGACGCGGTTGGACGCACGTTGACCCGGTGGCGGGGCCCTTCCTACGGTTCGGGTGTCCGCCACCGAGCCTCAGGGGGAGCTCCGATGCCGATCGCCCAGGTCAACGGGATCCGGTTGCACTACGACGAGTACGGCACGGGCGATCCGGTCGTACTGGTGACCGGCACCGCCGCGCCGGGCCGGATCTGGCGGACCCACCAGGTGCCGGCGCTGCGGGCGGCCGGCTACCGACCGGTCACCCTGGACAACCGGGGGATCGCGCCCACCGAGGCCCCGGCGGGCTTCACCCTGGACGACATGGCCGCCGACGTCGCCGGGCTGATCGAGCACCTGGGCGCCGCGCCGTGCCGGGTCGTCGGGTTCTCGCTCGGCGCGATCATCGTGCAGGAGCTCCTCATCGCCCGCCCCGAGCTGGTCGAGCGGGCGGTGCTGATGGCGACGGCCGGCCGTACCGACGCCCTCGGCGCCGCCGCGGCGCAGGCCGACATCCTGCTCGCCGACAGCGGGGTGGACGTGCCCCCGCGATACGCCGCGGTGATGTCCGCGGTGCACAACCTGTCCCCGGAGACGCTCAACGACGAGGCCCGGCTGACCGACTGGCTCGACGTCTTCGAGCTCTCCTCGGTACGGTCCCAGGCGGCCCGTTCCCAACTGGGCCTGCAGGTGATCCCCGACCGGCGGCCGTACCTCGGCAAGGTGACCCGCCCGTGCCTGGTGATCGGGTTCCGCGACGACCTGATCGTCCGGCCGCACCTGTGCCGCGAGGTCGCCGAGGCCGTCCCGGGCGCGGTCTACCGGGAGATCGACGGCTGCGGGCACTACGGCTACCTGGAGAAGCCGGCCGCCGTGAACGCCGCGATCGTCGAGTTCCTGGGCGGCTAAGCCCGTTGGGCCACCGGTTGTTCGCGGGTGGTGGACACCTGGCTCTCCGTGGCCGGTGCCGGGAAGGTGACCGTGACGGCCAGGCCGCCCTCCGGCCGCGGCACGGTCTCGATCGTCGCGTCGTGCGCGACCACGATCGCGTGCACGATGGAGAGTCCCAGCCCGAGGCCCTCGGCCCGCGCCCGGCGGTTCGTCTCGAGGCGCTGGAACGGCTGGAACAGTCGCTCGACCTCCGACTCCGGCACCACCGGACCGGTGTTGACGACGGTCAGCGCGGGCCGGCCGGCCACCATCGCGGTGGTCACCTCGACCCGGCCACCGCGTACGTTGTGGCGCAGGCCGTTGTCGACCAGGTTGCCGACCAGCCGCTCGGCGAGGTTGCGGTGTCCCGTGGCGAGCGCCGGCCCGATCGCGCCGTGGATCGTGACGCCCCGGTCCTGCGCGTCGGGCCGCCGGCTGTCCACCACCTCGTGGGTCAGCTGCGCCAGGTCGAACGGCTCGCGCACGGCGATGCCGCCGTGGCTGCGGGTCAGCGTGAGCAGGGCCTCGATCAGCCGCTCCTGCTGGCCACCGGCGACCAGGATCCGCTCGTGCGCGGCGCGCAGCGACTCCATGGTGGCGTCCGGATCGGCGAGCGCGACCTCACCGAGAGCCCGCTGCCGGGCCAGTGGGGTCCGCAGCTCGTGCGAGGCGTTCGCCACGAAGCGGCGCTGTGCCTCGAAGGACGCCTCCAGCCGGGTCAGCAGCCCGTCGAACGTGTCGCCGAGCTCCTTCAGCTCGTCGTCCGGGCCCTCCAGGGCCAGCCGCCGGTGCAGGCTCGTCGCCGAGATCTCCCGGGCGGCCGCGGTAATCGTGCGGACCGGCCGCAGGATCCGGCCGGCGACCAGCCAGCCCAGCGCGATCGAGGCCAGCGACATCACGGCGAGCGCGATGCCCGAGTTGACCAGCAGCGAGTGCATGACGGCGTCCTTCTGCGCCTCGATGGCCTGCTCGGTGCGGACCCGGAGGACGTCCATCGTGCTCGTGCCGAGCTGGCCGGGCGACGGCGCGATGATCGGCCCGGGCTGCCCGGTGGACATCTCCAGGTCGCCGCCGGTCGCCGAGAAGGTGTTGTCCGCCGCGCCGCTGACCGCGTGGTGCACGAGCACGTACACCACGGCGAGCAGGGCCGCGCCGGAGACCAGGAAGAGCGTGCCGTACAGCAGGGTGAGGCGGAGCCGGACGGTGCGGCGCGGCCGGCTGCTCTGGGCGATGCGCCGGGTGAGGCGGCCGAGGGCGGACACGGCCGATCAGATCCGGTAACCGCTCTTGGACACCGTCTCGATCAGCGGCGGATCGCCGAGCTTGGTCCGCAACCGGCTGATCGTGATCTTGACGGCGTTGGTGAACGGATCGGCGGCCTCGTCCCAGACCCGTTCCAGCAGCTCCTCGGCGGAGACCGTCCGCCCACTCGCGGTGATCAGGACTTCGAGCACGCTGAACTCCTTCGGGCGCAGGTCGAGGACCCTGCCGGCCCGGGTGGCGCGGCGCCGTGCCGTGTCCACCTCGAGGTCGCCGTGCCGGGTGATCGGCGGGAGGGCGGGGTAGGAGCGCCGGGCCAGCGCGCGGATCCGGGCGACCAGCGCCGGGAAGCCGAACGGTTTCGGCAGGTAGTCGTCGGCGCCGAGGTTGAGCCCGTCGACCAGGTCCTCCAGGGTGCCGGCCGCGGTGAGCATCAGCACCCGGCTGCCGCACCCGGCGTCGATCAGCTCGCGGCAGACGTCGTCACCGTGCATGCCCGGCAGGTCCCGGTCGAGGACGATGACGTCGTAGCTGTTGAACAGCGCGCGCTCCAGGCCGCTCGGGCCGTCCAGCGCGACGTCGACCGCCATCTGCGCCCGCCGCAGTCCGACCGCGACGGTCTGCGCCATCTCCTCATCGTCCTCCACCACCAGCACTCGCACCAGCAGCCTCCCGGCTCCGTTCGGTCCGCACACTTGGACGGGCACGGGTTCGACGTACCCGCCCATACTCTTGCACGGACGGTTTCACCGCGGTTTCCCATCGTGAGGCGGCCCGGCCGCGACTCTCGCCGATAGCGTCCAACCGTCCGTACTAAATGGTTGGACGACCTTCGGTTGGACGATTCTTGTCGACTGCTCGAATTCCGGATTACCGTGGCCCAGGCCTTATCGGAATCGCCTGTCAGGGAGTGGTCATGGGCAATCCTTTCGACGATGAGAACGGCTCCTTTTTCGTCCTGGTGAACGAGGAGGATCAGCATTCGCTCTGGCCCTCGTTCGCCGACGTCCCGGTCGGCTGGCGGGTCGTGTTCGGTAAGGACACCCGCAAGGCCTGCCTCGACTACGTCGAGGAGAACTGGACCGACATGCGGCCCAAGAGCCTGATCGAGGAGATGCGCGGCTACGAGGCGGCCCGGTAGCGGCGACCGTACACGACGACAGCGGAGGCATCAGCAGCCATGACGCTCGGCCCGGGCCCGATGATGATGCGCGGGGGCATGGGGCCGGATTCGTCGGTGACCAGGCAACAGATCAAACCCGGCACCGTCCGACGAATTCTTCCCTATGCTCGCCCCTATCGCGGCGGAATAACCATTCTTCTGGCGACGACAGCCCTGAATGCGGGCATCGTCGTGGCCAGTCCCGTACTCTTCAAATTCCTGATCGACGACGGCATCGTCGCGGGGGACACCGGACTCGTCGTCGGCATCTCCCTGGCGGTGGCGGTCCTCGCCCTGATCGGCACCGCCCTCGGTTTCGCCGAGGCCTGGTGGTCCGGCCGGGTCAGCGAGGGACTCGTCTACGACCTGCGCACCCAGGTCTTCGACCACGTGCAGCGGCAGCCGCTGGCGTTCTTCACCCGGGCGCAGACCGGCGCGCTGGTCAGCCGGCTCAACACCGATGTGGTGGGTGCGCAGCAGGCGGTCACCTCGCTGCTCTCCACCGTGGTCTCGGCCGGCCTGACCCTGCTGCTCGTGCTCGGCACCATGTTCTACCTCTCCTGGCAGGTCACCCTGCTCTCGCTGCTGGTGCTGCCACTGTTCGTCCTGCCCGGCAAGATCGTCGGGGGCCGGCTGCAGCGGCTGATGCGCGAGCAGATGCAGACCAACGCCGAGATGGGCTCGATGATGAACGAGCGCTTCAACGTCACCGGCGCCCTGCTGACCAAGCTGTACGGCCGTCCGGCCACCGAGACCAGGCTCTTCTCCGGGCTGGCCGGCAAGGCCCGCGACATCGGCGTGCTCGCCTCCGTGCACGGCAAGATGCTGTTCCTCTCGATCACCCTGCTGAGCTCGCTGGCGACCGCCCTGGTCTACGGCCTCGGCGGCGTCCTCGCCATCCGCGGGACGTTCGAGATCGGCACGCTGGTCGCGCTCGCCACCCTGCTGACCCGGCTCTTCGGGCCGATCAACCAGCTCTCCAGCGCGCAGGCCAGCGTGCTCACCGCGCTGGTCAGCTTCGACCGGCTGTTCGAGGTGCTCGACCTCAAGCCGCTGATCGCGGAGAAGCCGGGTGCGCCGGCCCTGCGCCGGGCCGCGGACGACCGGGCACCGGAGATCGAGTTCGAGGAGGTCTCCTTCCGGTACCCCACCGCGGCCGACGTCTCGCTGGCCTCGCTGGAGTCGATCGCGCTGCCGATGCCGGAGCGCACCGTCAACGCGCTGACCCTGGAGAACCTCAGCTTCACCGTGCCGGCCGGCAAGCTCACCGCCCTGGTCGGGCCCTCCGGCGCCGGCAAGACCACGATCACCCATCTGGTGCCCCGGCTCTACGACCCGATCACCGGCGCGATCCGCATCGACGGCCAGGACATCCGGGACGTCACGGCGGCCTCGTTGCTGGAGACCGTCGGCATGGTCACCCAGGACGCCCACCTGTTCCACGCCACCATCCGGGACAACCTCATCTACGCGTCACCGGGCGCCTCGGAGAAGGAGCTGGTGGAGGCGTGCCGGGCGGCGCAGATCTGGGACCTGATCTCCTCGCTGCCGTCCGGCCTGGACACCGTCGTCGGTGACCGTGGCTACCGGCTCTCCGGCGGGGAGAAGCAGCGCCTGGCGATGGCCCGTCTGCTGTTGAAGGCGCCGCCCGTGGTGGTGCTCGACGAGGCGACCGCCCACCTGGACTCCGAGTCCGAGGCCGCCCTGCAGCGGGCGCTCAAGACCGCGCTGCGCGGCCGGACCTCGCTGGTCATCGCCCACCGCCTGTCCACCATCCGGGAGGCGGACCAGATCCTCGTCGTCGACAAGGGACGGGTCGCCGAGCGGGGGACGCACGAGGAGTTGCTGGAGCGCGGCGGTCTCTACGCGGAGCTGTACCGCACCCAGTTCGCCGAGGGGACACCCCGGCGTCCCGAGCCGGAGCCCGTCGGTGCGTTCCCCGGCCCCGGCATGCACCCCGGCGGCCCGCCGCCGGGCGGTCCCGGCTTCGGACCCGGACCCGGCCGTGGCCCCGGCCCCGGGATGTTCCCCGGTGGTCCCGGACCGCACGAGGGGCCGGGCGGACCCGGCCCCCGGCACATGACACCGCGCCACGAATAGGTCCGCCAGCGAGTTCGTCCAGCACCGGCGACAGGGAGCCACGGGGATATGGGAACTGACAGCGTACGGGACCTCGTCGAGGACCGGGCCCGCCGTTCACCGGGCCTGGTGGCCGTCGTCTGCGGCGCCGGCCGGCTCACCTACGCCGAACTCGACGCCCGGGCGAACCGGATGGCCCGGTACCTGGCCGACCACGGCGCCGGTCCCGGCACCGTGGTCGGGCTCTGCCTGCCCCGCGGCATCGACATGGTCGCCGCCGAACTGGCGGTCTGGAAGACCGGTGCCGCGTTCCTGCCGATGGACCCCGAGTACCCGCCGGAGCGGCTCGGCTTCCTACTGACCGACAGCGGCGCGACCGTGCTGGCCGGCGTCGCGGAGAGCCTCCGGGCCGTACCCGCCGGTACGGCCCGGAGGGTGAACCTGGACGAGACACCCGACGATCCCGGTGAGCCGCTCGCCGCACCGCTCTCGCCGGACTCGCTCGCCTACGTCATCTACACCTCCGGTTCGACCGGCCGGCCGAAGGGCGTGGCCGTACCGCATCGCGGCGCGGTCCGCCTGGCCGAGACGATGCGCCCGGTGCTCGGCGTCGCCGAGGGGGTGGTGGCCCTGCAGTTCGCGTCGTTCAGCTTCGACGCGGCGGTCCTCGACGTGGTGGTCACCCTCGCCGCGGGCGGCACCCTGGCGGTGGCCACGGCGGCCGAGCGGACCGACCCGGCCGCGCTGAGCCGGATGATCCGGACGGCCTCGGTCGAGGTGGCCAGCGTCGTACCATCGCTGCTCAGCGTCCTGGAGCCGGACCAGGTGCCGGGCGTACGGACCTGGGTGCTCGGCGCCGAATCGCTGACCGCGGCGCTCGCCGCCCGGTGGGCGGGCCGTGCCCGGCTCTGGAACACGTACGGCCCCACCGAGGCCACCGTGATCACCACGGCGGTGCCGGTACCGGCCGGCACGGAACCCGCGGGCGAGGCACCACCGATCGGCCTCCCCCTCGACGGGACCCGGGTCCACCTGCTCGGCGACGACCTGCGACCGGTGCCGGACGGTACGACCGGCGAGATCTACATCGCGGGCGAGGGCCTGGCCCGCGGCTACACCGGACAGCCGGCCCGGACCGCCGAACGGTTCGTGGCCTGCCCCGGCGGCACCGGCGAGCGGATGTACCGGACCGGGGACCTGGCCCGCCGCGACGCGGAGGGCCGGCTGCACTTCGTGGGGCGGTCCGACGACCAGGTCAAGATCCGTGGCTTCCGGGTCGAGCCGGGCGAGGTCGCCAACGTGCTCGCCGGGCACCCCGCGGTCCGCCAGTGCGCGGTGGTCGCGCGGGACGGGCGGCTGATCGCCTACCTGGTGGCCGCTCCGGGCGCGACGACGGGGAGCGGGGAGCTCCGGGCGTACGCGAGCAAGGTTCTTCCGGACCATCTGCGGCCCTCGGCCTTCGTCGTGCTGGACGCCCTGCCGCTGACGGTGAACGGCAAGCTGGACCGTGCGGCGCTGCCGGCGCCCCCGGAGGCCGTCCGGGAGACCGCGCGGCGGCCCGCCGGCCCGGAGGAGGAGCTTCTCGCCGGGCTCTGCGCTGACGTCCTCGGTCTCGGCGAGGTCGGCCCGGACGACGACTTCTTCCTGCTCGGCGGCGACTCGATCCTGGCGATGATGCTGGTCGCGGCCGCACGCCGGGCGGGCCGCACGATCACCGCCCGGCAGGTCTTCGACGAGCGGACACCGGCCCGCCTGGCCGCGGCGGCCGCCGTCGCGCGGGACGAACCGGCCGCGCCACCCGGTGCGGCGGCCCCCGGGCGGGTGCCGGCCACCTACGTGCTGCGCGAACTGCTCGGCCGGGCCGGCGCCGGCGACCTGCGGGAGGTCTTCCAGTCGGCCACCGTGGTGGTGCCGCCGGAGGCCCGCCTCGACGTCCTCGCCGGCGCCGTGCACGCCGTCATCGCCCACCACGAACTGCTCGGTGCCCGCCTCGACCCGGCGCACGGCGAGCTGGTGACCTCCGGCGCGCCGCCGGCCGGCGCCGTGCTGCGCCGGGTCGGCGCCATCGGTGCCGACCTGCCCGCCCTGGTGGCCGAGGTGACCCGGGCGGCGGTCGCGGAGCTGGACCCGGTCGCCGGCGTGATGGTCCGCGCGATCTGGTGCGACGCCGGACCGGACACCACCGGACGGCTCGTGCTGGTCGTGCACCACACGGTGGTGGACGGCGTCTCCTGGCGGATCCTGCTCCCGGACCTGGCCGCCGCGTACGCCGCCCTGGCCGGCGGCGGGGAACCCGCGCTCGCACCCGTACCGGTCCCGTTCCGGTCCTGGGCCCTGGCCACCGCCGCCACCGACCGTCGCGCCGAGCTGCCGCACTGGACCGGCCTGCTCGGCGGCACCACCCGACTGCTCACCGCCCGCCCCCTCGACCCGTCCCGCGACGTCGGCGACACCGTCCACCGGGTATCGGTGACCCTGCCGGCGGAACTCACCGGGGCGCTGCTCGGCGCGGTGCCCGCCGCGTTCCGGGCCGGCGCCGAGGACGTGCTGCTCACCGGAGTGGCCGCGGCCTTCGCCGCGCGCTGCGGCGACGCCCTGCTGGTGGACGTCGAGGGCCACGGCCGGGAGGGCGGCGCCGACCTGTCCCGGACGGTCGGCTGGTTCACCGCGGTACGCCCGGTGCGCCTGGCGCCCGGCGCCGCGGACACCGTCGGCGAGCTGATGAAACGCGTCAAGGAGGAGCTGCGGGCGGTACCGGGCGACGGCCTCGGCTACGGCCTGCTCCGGCAGCGAGGGCTGCTGGACGGCCTGCCCACCGCCCAGATCGGCTTCAACTACCTGGGCAGGTTCACCGCCACCGGCCGGCCGTGGAGCCTCGACCCGGAGACCGGGCTCGGCGAGGGGCTGGCCGGCCGCTCCCCGGTGATGCACGCCATCGAGGCCGAGGCCCGGGTCCACGACCTGCCCGACGGCCCCCGTCTCACCCTCACCCTCTCCTGGCCGGGCGACCTGCTCGCCACCGGGGAGGCGGAACGGCTCGTCACCGGCTGGACCGGCCGGCTCGCCGAGCTCGCCGCGTACGTCGCGGCGGGTGGCGGCGGCCCCATCCCGGCCGACTTCCCGGCGGCCGGCCTCGACCAGGCACAGCTGGACGAGGTGTGCACCGCCGGCACCGCCGAGATCCTGCCGGTCACCCCGCTGCAGGAGGGCCTGCTCTTCCACGCGTTCTACGACCGGGGCGCCCCGGACGTCTACGTCGAACAGCTCCACCACGACCTGGACGGCCCGCTCGACACCGACCGGCTGCGCCGCTCCTGGCAGGCCCTGCTCGACCGGCACCCGGCCCTGCGCGCCGGCTTCCGGCAGCCGGCCGGCGCGGCCCACCCGGTGCAGGTGATCGCCCGCGAGGTGGTGCTGCCCTGGCGCGAGGCGCCGGATGACGAGGCCGCCGCGGCGGAACGCGCCCGCGGCTTCGACCTGGCCGCGCCACCCCTGCTGCGGGTCCTGCTGATACGGCGGGGCGACGACCGGCACCGGATGGTCGTCACGCTGCACCACGTACTGCTCGACGGATGGTCGCTCCCGGTGCTGCTGGGCGAGCTGTGGGAGGTCTACCGGGCCGGCGGGACCGCCACGCTGCCCCCGGTCACCCCGCACCGCGACCACCTGGCCTGGCTGGCCCGCCAGGACCGGGACGCCGCCCGGACCGCCTGGCGCGCGGCGCTGGCCGGCCTCGACTCGCCGACCCTGGTGGCGCCCGTCCTCGCACCGGCCACCCCGGACTCGATCGGCAACCGGACCCTCGACGTCGACCCGGTGCTGGCCGCGCGGCTGCGCGAGACCGCCCGGCGGACCGGGGTCACCCTCAACACCCTGCTGCAGACGGCCTGGGCGATCGTGGTGGGCAACCTGACCGGCCGCCGCGACGTGGTCTTCGGCGCCACCGTCGCCGGGCGTCCCGCCGACCTGCCCGGCATGGCCACCATGCTCGGACTCTTCATCAACACCGTCCCGGTACGGGTCACCCTGAACCCGGCGGACGCCCTCGCCGGGCTGCTCGCCACCGTCCAGGCCGGACAGGCCGCGCTCCTCGACCACCAGCACCTCGGGCTCGCCGAGATCCAGCGGCTGGCCGGTCCCGGCGCGGGCTTCGACACGCTGATGGCCTTCGAGAACTACCGGGCCCGGGAGACCGAGCCGCCGGCACCGCTGCGCCGGACCGGTGGCGGTGTGCGCGAGGGCACGAGCTACCCGCTGGTCCTCGGCGTGCGCCCGGTCGGCGAGCTGCGCCTGAGCCTGGACCACCGGCGCGACGTGGTCGACGATGTGGACGCCGAGGCGCTGCTCGCCCGCCTGGTGCGGGTGCTGGACCAGATCGCGGCCGATCCGTCCCGCCGGGTCAGCGCCGTCTCGTTCCTCGCCCCGCCCGCACCGGTGCCGACGGCCGCCCCGTCGCTGTCGTTCCTGGAGCGCTTCGTTGCCCAGGACCGTTCGGCGCCGGCGGTGCGTTCCGGTTCCTCGTCCCTGTCGTACGGCGTTCTGGATGCCCGTGCGAGCGCCCTGGCCACGCGGCTGATCGATCTCGGCATCGGTATCGAGGACCGGGTCGGCATCTGTCTGCCCCGTGGCATCGATGTGGTCGTGGCGCAGCTGGCGGTGTGGAAGGCGGGTGCCGCGTGGGTGCCGCTCTCGCCGGAGTATCCGCAGGATCGTCTCGATTTCATCGTGGCGGATGCGGGTGTCCGTGCGGTCGTCGGTGATCGTGCGTTCGGTGATCTGCCGTTGCTGGTCCCGGACGAGGCCGAGTCCTCCCAGGAGTTCCCGTTCCCGGCCGGGCACCACCTGGCCTACGTGATCTACACGTCGGGTTCGACGGGCCGTCCGAAGGGTGTGGCGGTCGAGCACGCGAGCGTGGCCGCGTTGATCGACGGTATGGGCCCGGTTCTGGGTGTGGGGGAGACGGTTCTGCAGTTCGCGGCGTTCAGTTTCGACGCCGCGGTCCTGGACCTCGCCGTGACGCTCGGCTCGGGCGGCACGCTGGCGATCGCTTCGGCGGAGGAGCGCACGGACCCGTCGTTGCTGGCGGCGATGATCCGTGACGCGGGGGTGACGGCGGCGAGTGTGGTGCCCTCCCTGTTGTCGGTCCTCGACCCGGCGACGGTGCCGGGTGTCGCCAATTGGGTGCTGGGTGCGGAGCGGTTGAGTGCCGAGTTGGCGAATCGGTGGCTGGCCCGGGCAAGGGTGTGGAACACCTACGGTCCGACCGAGGACACGGTGATCACCACGGCGGTACGGCTTTCACCTGGTGAGGGTGCGCCGCCGATCGGTGTCCCGCTCGATGGCGAATGCGTGTTCGTTCTGGACGAGTTCCTGCGGCCCGTGCCGCCGGGTGTGACCGGTGAGGTCTACATCTGGGGTACGGGTGTGGCTCGTGGTTACGTGGCTCGTCCGGGGATGACCGCGTCGCGGTTCGTGGCGTGCCCGTTCGGTGGTGGGCGGATGTATCGCACCGGTGACCTGGCCCGCCGGGATCGCACCGGAACCCTGCACTTCGCGGGCCGTATCGACGATCAGGTGAAGATTCGTGGGTTCCGGGTGGAGCCGGGTGAGGTCGAGGCGATCCTTCTCGGTCATCCCGGGGTCTCCCAGGCGGCGGTGCTGGTGCGTGAGGGCCGCCTGGTCGCCTACGTCGTCGGTGCTGTCGAGGGGCTGCGGGAGCACGCGGCGGCATCGCTGCCGGACTACATGGTGCCGTCGGCGTTCGTCGGCCTGGACGCGCTGCCGCTGACCGTCAACGGGAAGCTCGACCGTGCCGCTCTGCCGGACCCGGATGTGTCAGAGGTCGGCCGGGACGCGCGGACCCCGCGGGAGCGGCTGCTCTGCGAGCTGTTCGGGGAGGTCCTGGGCCGCGACGAGGTGCCGGCCGACGCGTCGTTCTTCGCGCTCGGCGGCGACTCGATCATGTCGATGCTGCTCGTCTCGACAGCACGCCGGGCCGGGCTGGTGATCACCTCCCGGCAGGTGTTCGAGTGCCGCACCCCCGCCGCCCTCGCCGCGATCGCGACCGGCCCGGACGGTGCCGAGATCTCCCGGGAGGCGGGCACCGGTGAGGTGCCCTTCACCCCGGTCATGCACGAGCTGCTCGATCGGGTGGGCGCCGACCGGTTCGCCCGGGTCGCGCAGACCGAGGTGCTGAGCGTGCCGCCCGGCCTCGACCCCACGCTGCTCGACGAGGCGGTCGCCGTGCTCGCCGGGCACCACGACATGCTGCGGGCCCGGGCCGACCTGGCGACCCGGCGGCTGCACGTCCCCGGACCCGGGGCGGCCTTGCGGGTACGCACCGTCCGGACCGGCACGATCGGCGACCAACTGCGTGCCGCGGTGGAGCGCCTGGACCCGGAGAGCGGCCTGCTCGCTCAGGTGGTCTGGATGGACCGCGGCCCCGGCCGGGCGGGCCGCCTGCTGCTGGCGGTGCACCACCTCGCGGTGGACGGCGTGTCGATGCGGATCCTCGCCGCGGACCTGGCCGAGGCGTACGCGGCCCTCGCGGCGGGCGACCGCCCGTGCCTCGCGCCGGTGCCGGTCTCCTTCCGCGGCTGGGCCCGCGCGCTGTCCGGCACGGACCGGAGTGACGAGGCCGCACGGTGGACGGAACTGCTGGAGGGCCCGGCCGACCCCGCCGGAGAGCCCGCCGGTCCGGTGCTGCGCCACTCGGTACAGCTGCCGGCCGCGTCGACCGCACCCCTGCTCACCCGGGTGCCGGAGGCCTTCCGGGCCGGTACCGGGGAGATCCTGCTGACCGGCCTGGCCGCCGCGCTCGGCGAGGGCCACGGCGGCGGGCTCGTCGTGGACGTCGAGGGGCACGGCCGGTCGGGCGGCGCCGATCTGTCCCGGACGGTCGGCTGGTTCACCTCGGTGCATCCGGTCCGGTTGCCGGCCGGTGCCGTGAACTCCGTGGCCGAGCTGGCGAAACGGGTCAAGGAGCGGGTGCGGGCGGTCCCCGGCGACGGCGCCGGCTACGGGCTGCTCCGGCAGCGGGGCCTGCTGGCCGGCCTGCCCACCGCCCGGATCGGCTTCAACTACCTGGGCCGCGTCCCGGCCGGTGATCCCACCGCCGGTGACTGGACCCCGACCGGCGAGGGCGGGCCCGGCGACGGCACCGCCGCGGATCTGCCGCCGATGCACCCGATCGAGGCCGAGGCGATCGTCCGCGATCACCCGGACGGCCCGCGCCTGACCCTCACCGTCGCCGCGCCGGACGGCGTCCTCGGCACGGCGGAGGGCGAGGCCCTCGCCGCCGGGTGGGCCGGCGCCCTCACCGGGCTGGCCGGGGAGGTGGCCGCGGGCGCCGGCGGCCCGACCCCGTCCGACTTCCCCCTCGCCGACCTCGACCAGGACGCCGTCGACCGGCTCGCCGCCGCGGTGCCCGGCCTGGAGGACGTGCTGCCGTCGTCGCCCCTGCAGGAGGGGCTGCTCTTCCACGCGCTCCTCGGCGAGCAGGGCACCGACGTCTACGTCGAGCAATTCGCCCTGGATCTGGACGGCGCCGTCGACCCGGCCCTGCTGCGCGCCTCCTGGACGGCCCTGCTGGCGCGCCACGCGAGCCTCCGCGCGGGCTTCCACCACCTGCCCGGCCTATCGGTGCCGGTCCAGGCGGTCGCCGGCGCGGTCACCCTACCGTGGCGCGAGATCGATCTCTCCGGCCACGACCCGCGGGACGCCGGCGCCGAAGCCGAGCGGTTCGGCGCCGCGGACCGGGCCCGGAGCTTCGACCTGACCGTGCCGCCCCTGCTGCGGCTCTCGCTGATCACCCTCGGACCGGACCGGAGCCGGCTGGTCATCAGCCTGCACCACCTGGCGCTCGACGGATGGTCGCTGCAGGTGCTCCTGCGCGAGCTCTGGATCACGTACGCCGACGGCGGCCGCACCCGGAGCCTGCCGCCGGTCACGCCGTACCGGGAGCATCTGGTCTGGCTGTCCCGGCAGGACACGGAGAGTGCGCGCCAGGCGTGGCGTGCCGCGCTGGCCGGAGCCACCGAGCCGACCCTGGTCGCACCGGACGAGGATGCGGCGCTCTCCGGCACGCTCACCCGGCATCTTCCGATCGAACCGGGCCCGGCCCTGACCACGCTGATCCGGGACGCCGCCCGCCGGCACGGCGTCACCCTGAACACCGTCGTCCAGGCCGCCTGGGCACTGGTCGTCGGCGGGCTCACCGGCCGTCGGGACGTGGTCTTCGGCGCCAGCGTGGCCGGCCGCCCGGCGACCCTGCCCGGCATGGAGACCATGGTCGGGCTCTTCATCAACACGGTGCCGGTCCGGGTCCGGCTGGATCCCCGCCGCACCCTGGCCGAGACGCTCACCGACCTGCAGACCGCCCAGTCGGCCCTCCTCGACCACCAGCATCTCGGGCTCACCGAGATCCAGCGGGTCGCCGGGCCGGGTGGGCGCTTCGACACGATGATGGCCTTCGAGAACTTCCCCGAGCACCCGGACGGCCCCGGGCGGGACACCGGCCTGCGCCTGGCCGGTACGACGGTCCGGGAGTCCACCAACTACCCGCTCTCCCTGGTGGCCCGCGACGATCTGACGTTCAAGCTGGACCACCGGCCCGACCTGTTCGGCCCCGACCAGGCGCGCGCGGTGGCGGAGCGCCTGCTGAAGGCGCTCACCCTGCTGGCCACCCGGCCCGGCGAGCTGATCGGGCGGGTCGACGTCCTCAGCGACACCGAGCGCGCGATGGTCCTGGACGGCTGGAACGAGACCGCCCACCCGGTGCCGGGCGACTCGCTCCCGAGCCTCTTCGCCGCTCAGGTGGCGCGTACTCCGGATGCGGTCGCGGTGGTCGACGGCACGAGGGTTCTCTCGTATGCCGAACTGGACAGGCTGTCGGGTCGGATTGCGGCGGGTCTCGCCGGGCGTGGTGTGTCGCGCGGCGGCCGGGTGGGTGTGGTGCTGGACCGGTCGGCGGACCTGGTGGCGGTGCTTCTCGGCATCGCGAAGTCGGGTGCGGCGTTCGTTCCGGTGGACGCCGGGTGGCCGCGGGCGCGGATCGACGCGGTTTTGGCGGATGTCGATGTGACGGTGACCTCCCCTGAGCCGGCTGCCAGCGAGTTGGTGGTGCCGGTGTCCGGAAGTGATCTGGCTTATGTGATGTATACGTCGGGTTCGACGGGTGTGCCGAAGGGTGTGGAGGTCTCGCAC
>NZ_JBFAYF010000087.1:0-27113 GCF_040681165.1 Actinoplanes sp. NPDC051851
GTCTACCGGCCGGAGAAGATCGACGCGGCGCTCGGCAACTACTTCCGGACCGGGAACCTGACGGCGTTGCGGGAGCTGGCGCTGCTCTGGCTCGCCGACAAGGTCGAGGACCAGCTCGACCGGTACCGCGCCGACCAGGGCATCGACGCGACCTGGGAGACCCGGGAGCGGGTGGTGGTGGCGCTCGCGGGCGGTCCGGAGGGGGAGACCCTGATCCGGCGGGCGGCGCGGATCGCGGCCCGGAGCAGGGGGGCCGACCTGCTCGCCGTACACGTGACACGCAACGACGGACTGGCCGGCGCCGATCCCGCGGTGCTGGCCCGGCAGCGGGTCCTGGTCGAGAGCCTGGACGGGTCGTACCACCAGGTCTCCGGCACCGACGTCTCGCGCGCGCTGCTGGAGTTCGCCCGGGGCGTCAACGCCACCCAGATCGTGCTCGGCGTCTCCAGCCGGAGCCGGTTCGCCCAGCTGCTCAGCGCCGGGGTCGGGGTGACCACCACCTCGCTCTCCGGCTCCATCGACGTCCACCTGGTCACCCACGAGCGGGCCGGGCGCGGCACCCGCCGTGCCCCGATGCCGGCCGCGCTCTCCCGGGGCCGCCGGATCGCCGGGTTCGGCACCGTGCTGACCGGACTGCCACTGCTCACCGCGGTGCTCTCGATCGTGCCGGACCCGCCGCTGGTCAACGACATCCTGCTGTTCCTGGCCGCGGTGGTGGCCGTGGCGCTGATCGGCGGGCTCTGGCCGGCGCTGCTCGCCGCGGTCGCCGGCTCGCTGCTGCTGAACTGGTTCTTCACCCCGCCGTACGGCCGTTTCATCATCGCCTCCCCGGACAACCTGCTCGCCCTGGGCATCTTCGTGGTCGTGGCGCTCGCGGTGAGCTGGGTGGTGGACACCGCCGCGCGCAAGACCCGGCAGGCGGCGCAGGCGTCGGCCGAGGCGCAGACCCTGGCCGCGGTCGCCGGTGGCGTGCTGCGCGGCCAGCGGCCGTTGACCGCCCTCCTGGAACGTCTCCTGGAGACCTTCGCGCTGGAGTCGGTGGCGCTGTTGGAGGGGGACACCCCGGTCGCCGTGGTGGGCGAGTACCGGGCGGGCGCCGGGGCGGACGTCGTCGTGACCGTCGACGAGCGGCTGAACCTGCGGCTCAAGGGGCACACGCTGGAGGCCTCGGACCGGCGGGTGGTGGAGGCGTTCGCGGCCCAGGCGGCGGTCGCGCTGCGCCAGGAGCGGCTGGCCGCCGAGGCGGCCACCGCGAAACCCCTGGCCGAGGCGAACCGGTTGCGCACCGCGCTTCTCGCGGCCGTCTCCCACGACTTGCGTACGCCGCTGGCCTCGGCCAAGGCGTCCGTGGCGAGTCTGCGCAGCACCGAGGTGCAGTTCGACGACGAGGACCGGGAGGAGTTGCTGGCCACCGCCGACGAGTCGCTGGACCGCCTGGACCGGCTGGTCGCGAACCTGCTCGACATGAGCCGCCTGCAGGCCGGCGCGCTCGGCGTCACCCGGATCCCGGTCGGCGCCGAGGAGGTCGTCCCGCGCGCGCTGGACGACCTGGGGCCTGCGGGGCTCGCCGTCCGGGTCCGGGTCCCCGAGGACCTACCGCTGCTGGAGACCGACCCCGGCCTGCTGGAGCGGGTCCTGGTCAACCTGATCGCCAACGCACTGCGGTACAGCCCCGCGGACCAGCCACCGATGGTCACCGGCAGCACCCACGGGGACGCGGTGGAGCTCCGGGTGATCGACCACGGCCCGGGCATCCCGGCGGACCGGTGGGACGATGTCTTCCTGCCGTTCCAGCGGCTCGGCGACCGGGACAACCACAACGGGGTGGGACTCGGCCTGGCGCTGTCCCGCGGCCTGACCGAGGCGATGGGCGGCACCCTCACCCCCGAAGAGACCCCTGGAGGCGGCCTCACCATGATCCTCTCGCTGCCGGTCTCCGGTCCGCTGGACACGGCGTGACCCGCATCCTGGTCGTCGACGACGAACCGCAGATCGTCCGGGCGCTGCGGATCAACCTGAAGGCGCGCGGCTACGAGGTGGACACCGCGCGGGACGGTGCCTCGGCCCTGCACGTCGCCGCTCACCACCATCCCGACCTGGTCGTCCTCGACCTCGGGCTGCCCGACATGGAGGGCGCCGAGGTGATCAGCGGGCTGCGCGGCTGGACCACGGTGCCGATCATCGTGCTCTCCGGGCGGGCCGGCAGCGCGGACAAGGTGGCCGCCCTGGACGCCGGCGCCGACGACTACGTGACCAAGCCGTTCGGGGTGGACGAGCTGCTGGCCCGGATCCGCGCGGTGACCCGCCGGGTGGCGCACCCGGCGGACGCCGCCGCCCCGCTGGTCAGCCTCGGCGCCTTCGAGATCAACCTGGCCGAGCACGCGATCACCCCGGACGTGCGGCTCACCCCGACCGAGTGGCAGCTTCTGGAGCACCTGATCCGGCACCCCGGCAAGCTGGTCACCCAGCGGGAGCTGCTGCACGAGGTCTGGGGACCGCAGTACCAGACCGAGACGAACTACCTGCGGCAGTACATGGCCCGGCTGCGCCGCAAGCTGGAGGACGATCCGGCCCGTCCCCGGCATCTCCTGACCGAACCCGGGATGGGATACCGGTTTCGGCCTTAAATTCCCTGGTAGAAGGCCGAAAGTACTGGTGATCGGTCCGTGCCGGGTGAATGGAGAACGATCGTGGGACTGTTCGGTTCACGCGTGGCACGTGTCGAGGCCGTCCGCCCCATCCCGCGCGACGTCGAGGCGCTGGAGGAGCTGGTGAACGCGCTCGACACGGCGATCGACGAGACCACCGCGTGGCGGATCACGGTGGCCAGCACCGTCGAGTCGCACGGTTTCGGCTACGGCGCGATCTGGGTGCCGGAGGGGAACCAGCTTCGGCTGATCCACGAGACCGGCCGGATCTCCCCGCAGGTGCAGAGCGTGATCGGGGGCCAGAAGACGCTGCCGATCGACTCAGGGCTGCTCGGGCGCGCGTACCGCGGGAAAGTGCTGGTGGGCGCGGAGAACGTACAGGAATGCTCGGATTGTCGTCGTTGTCAGGCGGCCATGCAGGCGGGCATGGTGGCCGGGATGACGCTGCCGGTGCTCAAGGGCACCGAGGTGGTCGGGGTGCTGGAGTACTACTCGCCGAACCCACTGCACCTGGACGCGGCGCGCAAGGAGAAGTTCGTCGCCATCGCCCGGATCGCCGAACGGGCCCGGACCAGCGCGGTCAACTCGGCCGAGCTGCGCCAGGTCGCCGACGACCGGATGGCGGTGACCACCGTCGTCACCAAGCTGGGCTCGGCGAACGACAGCCAGAGCGCGCTGCGCAGCGCGCTGGACAGCGTGCGGACCGCGTTCGGCTGGGCGTACGGGTCGTACTGGCAGATCGACCCGGACGTCAACGTGCTGAAGTTCGAGGTCGAGTCCGGCTCGGCGGGCGAGGAGTTCCGCCGGGTCACGCTCGCCGCCACGTTCGCCGAGGGCGTCGGGCTCTCCGGGCGGGCCTGGCGGGCCAAGGACCTGGTCTTCGTCCGGGACCTCGCCGAGCTGACCGACTGTGTGCGCGCACCCGCCGCCGGCCGGGCCGGTGTCCGTTCCGGGGTCTGCTTCCCGATCATGAGCGGCGACCGGATCGTCGGCACGATGGACTTCTTCACCACCGAGTACATCGACCTCTCCGAGTCCCGGGCGGCAGCCCTGCGCAACGTGCAGCAGCTGGTCTCGCAACGGCTCGACGTGCTGCGCGCCTCCGAGCGGGCCGCCGAGAACGCCCGCAACCTGCTCGACACGGTCGACCGGCTGCGCAGCGCCAGCGGCGACGCCACCGAGGTGGCCGAGCAGGCGGTGGCCCGCGCCTCGGCGATGACCGCCGAGGTGGCCGCGCTGGGCCAGGCGTCCACCGCGATCGGCGACGTCATCAAGATCATCGAGTCGATCGCCGAGCAGACCAACCTGCTCGCGCTGAACGCCACCATCGAGGCGGCCCGGGCCGGCGAGTCCGGCAAGGGCTTCGCGGTGGTCGCCGGCGAGGTCAAGGAGCTGGCCCGGGAGACCGCCGAGGCGACCCAGAAGGTGGCCCAGCAGATCGCCGGGATCCAGGCCAGCGCCGAGACGGTGGCGACCGGCATCCACACCACCAGCGAGACGATCGGCAAGATGGACGCGGTCCAGGTCCGGATGAACGACGTGCTCGCCGAACAGGCCGAGATGGCGCGTGCCCTACAGGGCTGAACCTTCTTTCATGGGGCTGCGTGACCGTCCCGTCTCCCGCACCATGGGTCGATGAGCAGAGTTCGATTGCTGGTGGGCACACGCAAGGGCGCGTTCGTCCTGAGCTCGGACGGCACGCGCAAGGATTGGACGATCGACGGGCCGCACTTCGCGGGCTGGGAGATCTACCACGTCAACGGCTCCCCGGCCGACCCCGACCGGCTCTGGGCATCGCAGTCCTCGGGCTGGTTCGGGCAGGTGATCCAGCGTTCCGAGGACGGCGGGCGCACCTGGAACCCGGTCGGCAACGACTTCACCTACCAGGGACCGGTCGGGGACCACCTCTGGTACGACGGCACCCCGCGCCCCTGGGAGTTCAAGCGGATCTGGCACCTCGAGCCGTCCCACGACGACCCGGACGTGGTCTGGGCCGGGGCCGAGGACGCGGCGCTCTACAAATCCACCGACGGCGGGGTGAAATGGGAGGAGCTCACGTCGCTGCGACAGCACCGCACCGGTCCGCAGTGGGCGCCGGGCGCGGGCGGGATGTGCCTGCACACCATCCTGCTCGACCCGTCGAACGCCGACCGGATGTACGTCGCGATCTCGGCGGCCGGCGTCTTCCGGACCGACGACGGCGGGTCCACCTGGGAACCAGTCAACGCGGGGCTGCGCTCGCAGGGCATCCCGGACGAGGACGCCGAGGTGGGCCACTGCGTGCACCGGCTCGCCATGCACCCGTCCCGGCCGGGCACGCTCTTCATGCAGAAGCACTGGGATGTGATGCGTACCGACGACGCGGGCGGCCGGTGGCGGGAGATCAGCGGTGACCTGCCGACCGACTTCGGCTTCCCGATCGCGGTGCACGCCCACGAACCCGAGACGGTGTACGTCGTCCCGATCACCAGCGACTCGCACCACTACGTGATGGACGGTAGGTTGCGCGTCTACCGCAGCCGGGTCGGCGGCGAACAATGGCAGCCGCTGACCGCGGGGCTGCCGCAGTCGCACTGCTACGTCAACGTGCTGCGGGACGCGATGGCGGTCGACACCCTCGACGAGTGCGGCATCTACTTCGGCACCAGCGGCGGCCAGGTGTACGCGTCCGCCGACGCCGGGGAGAACTGGACCGCGATCGTCCGGGACCTGCCGCCGGTGCTCTCGGTGGAAGCCCAGGTCCTGCCGTGATCCGGGTCGTCCTCCCGGTCCACCTGCGCACGCTCGCGGGCGCCGGTAAGGAGGTGCGGGTCAGTGTGGACGGGCCGGTCACCCAGCGCGGCGTGCTGGACGCGGTCGAGCGCGACTTCCCGATGCTGCGCGGGACCATCCGGGACCGGGAGACCGGGAGACGGCGGCCGCTGGTGCGCTTCTTCGCCTGCGAGGAAGACCTCTCCAACGAGCCGCCGGACGCGCCGCTGCCCTCCCGGGTCGCGAGCGGGGAGGAGCCGTACCTGGTGGTCGGGGCGATGGCCGGCGGTTGAGGAGAAAGGCAGCGGTGGCCGGGCTCTCCCGCGCCGGCCACCGCTTGCTTCCTTCCCGTACGGACGTGTCAGCCGTTGCGGACCCGCTCGGTGCGGGGCGCGGGGTGCTCCGGGCCGGGGCCGGCGGGCGGCTGGACGATGGTCAGGTTGACGGTCAGACCACTCGGGGCCGGGCACGGGCAGGCCGCGCCGGGCGGAGGCGGCGGCACGTCTCCCGCGGGCGGCGGCACGTCATCGGCCGGAGGCGGCGGCACGTCTCCCGCGGGCGGCGGCACGTCATCGGCCGGCGGGGGCGGCACGTCGTCGGCCGGCGGGGGCGGCACGTCGTCGGCTGGCGGGGGCGGCGGCGGGAGGTCGGGCTCGCCGGAGGCGCTGGTCGGTGCGTTCGTGTCGTCGGTGGGCTCGTCGGCCGGCGGGGCGGGCTTGTCGGCGGCGGGCCGGGTGTGGTCCTTCACCGGCGGGGCGGGCGGCTCCTCGGCGGGCGGTTCCGGGGCCTCGTCGTCGCTGGACCCGGAGATGTCGCCGTAACCCGTCACGTCGCTGGGCTCGCTGGGGACGCCCGGCTCGCTCGCGTCGGCGGGCTCGCTCGCGTCGGCGGGTTCACCCGGGCCGGGCTCGTCGGCGGGTTCACCCGGGCCGGGCTCGTCACACGGGCAGTCGCGGTCGCCGGGTGGGTGATGCGGTCGCGGGGCGGGATCCGGGCGACCCTTGCTTCCGGCGATGCTGTCGTCGCTGGGCTCGTCGCCGGCGTCCGGGGCCGCGTGGCCTGTCGGGGCCGCGTCGCCTGACGGAGAGCCGTGGCCGAAGGGGAAACCGTGGCCGAAGGGGAAGCCGTCGCCGAACGGGGAGCCATGACCGAACGGGAAGCCGTCGCCGAACGGGGAGCCGTGATCGGAGGGGCCGTCGCTGAACGGGAAGCCGGCCGGGAAACCCGAGCCGGGGGTGAGGTCGATGCTCTTCCAGCCGTCCCAGTCGCACCAGGCGTTCCGGTCCGCCCAGGAGGGGAAGCCGAGCCAGGCGGGCCAGCCGGGTATACCGGGATTCCCGTCCGTGGGGCCGGCGCCGCCCGGCAGGTGGGGCACCCGGTCGTCCAGGTCGACGACCAGCACGTACTGGCGGCCCGCCCCGTGCGGGCGCGCGTCGCAGTCGTGGTGGTCCCAGATCCCCAGCCGGGTGCCCACTGAGCTGACCGATTCGCAGGACGCGTGGTCGGCGTACCAGCCGAACAGGTCGTCCGAGTGTTGATTCGCGGGTGTGGCGTGGGCTGCTCCGGCTCCGAAGGTCGCGCCGGCCAGCAGACCCAGGCCCGCCACGGTCAGCCTGCGTGTCGCCTTGCTCATGTCTGTCCTTTCCGTGGGGTGGGTTCCTGATACCCGAACAGCCCATCACGGACAAGCCAGGTATTACCCTGATCTGCCCAAATATCCGGAAAAATCGTTTAATTCGGGCGTTCGGTGCGATGTAGAGGTGCCCGGGTCAGTCGGTCGTCCGTTCCGCCTTGCCCATGTCTGTCCTCTCGGATCTGGCGGTTGCCATGACCGGGACAGCCCATCACGGACCCCGCTGATCATTCATACGATCAGCTGAAATAACGGCATTTAGACGCTCCTGGGGAACCTGGTGCGGTATGGACGACCGGCGTGTGACCAGCGCGAACCCGGCCCCTACGATCAGTGGCATGGCGAGGCGGACAGGTGCGGCGACCCGCGACGAGATCCGCTCGGCGGCGGCCCGGCTGTTCCGGGAGCGCGGTTTCGCCCGTACGTCGGTCCGCGACATCGCCGCCCTCGCGCAGAGCAACCCGGCCCTGGTTATCCGCCACTTCGGCACCAAGGAGCTGCTCTTCCTGGAGACGATGCAGCTGAGTCTCGACGACGAACCCCTGCTGGACGTCCCGCTCGAGCGGTTCGGCGAGTGCTTCGTGGAGCGGCTGCTCGCCGACGACGACATGCGCGGCGTCTACCTGGCCCTGGTCCGCGGCAGCAACGAGGACCGGATCAAGTCCCGGCTCCAGGCCATCCACGAGCGCACCTTCGTCGCCCCGCTCCGCAACCGCCTGACCGGCCCCGACGCCGACCTGCGTGCCCGCCTCGCCGCCGCGGTCGTCGGCGGCCTGCTGTACGCCCTCTGGGTGGTCGCCGACGAGACCCTGGTCGCGACCGACCCCCGCACCGTGATCACCCGCTACGGCGCCCTCCTCCAGCAGCTGATCACCCCCTGACCACTCCCGGCCGCAGCGCACGCCCCGGTCTCGGCTGGTCCTCAGGGGTCCCTCAGGGGTGTTGACGGACCCCTGAGGACCAGCCAAGACCGGGAGGCGCGTTACGGCCGTGCCCGGTTACGGCCTCGCGGCGGGTGGGGCCCGCGTCGTCCGTGCCCGCGCCGGGCCGTGGCGCGGGTCGCGGTTCTGGCTGGTCCTCAGGGGTGTGTCCGGGTGTCCGGCACAGCCGTGAGGACCAGCCGGGCGGCTACTGGATGGACCAGCCGCCGTCGGAGGGGAGCGTGACGCCGTTGAGGTTCACGGCGTCGTCGGAGAGCAGGAACGTGATGGAGGCGGCGAGGTGCTCGGCGGTGGCGACCGGGGGGATCAGGCGGAGGAAGGCGCCGGTGCGGGCGAGGCCGTAGTCGGACTGGTTCTGCGGGACCATGCCGGTCGCCACGCCGCCCGGGGCGACGGCGTTGACGCGCAGGCCCTCGGGGCCGTACATGAAAGCGGTGTTGCGGGTGATGCCGAGGACGGCGTGCTTGGAGGCGGTGTAGGCGACACCGGCCGCGTTGCCCCGGAGAGCGGCCTCGGAGGCGACGTTGACGATGGATCCGCGCTTGGCGGCGAGCATCGCGGGGACGACCGCGCGGGTCAGCTTGAAGACGCCGTCGACGTTGACCGCGAAGACGCGTTCCCAGACCTTGTCGGAGGTCTCGTGGATCGGGGTGAAGTCGTCGAGGACGCCGGCGATGTTGGCGAGGCCGTCGATGCGCGGGCCGGCGGCGGCGACGACGCGCTCGATGTCGGCGGGGTTCGTGATGTCGGCGGGTACCGCGACGATCGCCTCGCCCAGCTCGGCGGCGAGCTCGGTGAGCTTCTCCGCGGTGATGTCGACGGCGATCACCCGGCCGCCCTCGCGGGCCACCCGGGAGGCGGTGGCGCGGCCGATGCCGGAGGCGGCGCCGGTGACGATCACGGTACGGCCGTCGAAGCGCCCCGGGGTGATCTTCTCGCGCCAGGAGCCGTCGTCGGCGTCCTCGTCCGGGGCGACGCCGTCGTTGACCCGCAGGACCAGCTCGTCGATGACCGACTGCGGCATCCGGCCCTGGCTCATCGCGGCGAGCTGCTGGAGCGGGAGGCCGCGGACCGGTGCGAGCACGGACTCGTCGAAGCCGCCGTGGGCGAGCAGTTCGCGCAGGGCGGGGCCGCCCTCCGGGTGTGCCAGCCAGTCGCCGACCGAGCTGTTCGAGGTCAACACCGTCATCGAGGCTCCAAGTGAACTAAGTTTACCGGTGGAAGTGAACTTAGTTTACTTCGTGTGCGGCGGTGGGCGGAACGATGCGCCGGCTCCGGCCGTACGGGAGAAGTGATTTTCGGATCTCGGCCCGAAGGGCGGCTGAAGGCCGCGAGACTGATCTCATGTCCGCCGCTGACGCCCCCGCTGTGGTGAGCCGGCGCCAGACCAACGTCGTCTTCGTCGCGATCCTGCTCGGGATGCTGCTGGCCGCGCTGGACCAGACCATCGTCTCGACCGCGCTGCCGACGATCGTGTCCGATCTCGGTGGCGCCGGGCACATGTCCTGGGTGGTCACCGCCTACCTGCTGGCCGAGACGATCGCCACCGTGCTGGCCGGCAAGTTCGGCGACCTCTTCGGGCGTAAGGCGATCTTCCAGGTGAGCGCGGTGATCTTCGTGGCCGGCTCGGCGGTCTGCGGCGCCGCGCAGGACATGATCATGCTGATCGGGGCGCGGGCGGTCCAGGGGATCGGCGGCGGCGGGCTGATGGTGACCGCGATGGCCCTGATCGCGGACGTCATCCCGCTGCGTGACCGGGGGAAGTATCAGGGCGCGCTCGGTGCGGTCTTCGGCGTGACCACGGTCGTCGGGCCGACCCTGGGTGGCCTCTTCACCGACCACCTGAGCTGGCACTGGGCGTTCTACATCAACCTGCCGGTGGCGGCCGTGGTGCTGGTCATCGCGGCGCGGGCCATCCCGTCGCTCCGGTCGGAGAGCCGGCCGGTGATCGACTACGCCGGCATCGCGCTGGTGGCGCTCGGCTCGTCCGGGATGATCCTGGCGCTCTCCTGGGGCGGCAACGAGTACGCCTGGGGCTCGGCGGTGATCGTCGGCCTCTTCGTCGGCTCGGCGCTGCTGCTGACCGGGTTCGTCCTGGTCGAACTGCGGGTGCCGGAGCCGATGCTGCCGATGCGGCTCTTCCGGAACTCGGTCTTCGTGGTCTGCTCCACGCTCAGCTTCATCGTCGGCTTCGCGATGCTCGGCGCGATGACCTACCTGCCGACCTATCTGCAGTACGTGGACGGGGTCTCGGCGACGGCGTCGGGGGTGCGGACGCTGCCGATGGTCGCGGGCCTCTTCTGTACGTCGATCGTCAGCGGCAACATCGTCAGCCGGACCGGCCGGTACAAGGTCTTCCCGATCGCCGGGACCGCGGTGATGGCCCTCGGGCTGTGGCTGATGTCGACGCTCTCCCCGGACACCAGCGCGTGGCTGATGTCGCTCTACATGTTCGTGCTGGGGATGGGGATCGGCCTGTCCATGCAGGTGCTGACGATCGTCGTGCAGAACACGGTGCCCTACGCGGACCTGGGGACGGCGACCTCCGGCGTGACGTTCTTCCGGACCCTGGGGAGCTCTTTCGGTACGGCCATCTTCGGGACGCTGTACAGCAACAAGCTGTCGTCCTATTCTGCTGTTTCGTCCTCTTCCGCGGCTTCCAGCCCCTCCGCGCTGCACGCCCTTCCGGCGTCGCAGGCAGATCCGATCATTCAGGCGTACGCGGATACCATCTCGTACGTCTTCCGCTGGGTCGTACCGGTGGCGGTCCTCGGGTTCGTGGTCGCCTGGTTCCTGAAGGAGATGCCGCTGCGCGGGGCGGCCCGGGCGCAGGCCGGCGAGGTGGGCGAGGGGTTCGCGCCGCCGGCCTCGGCCGACCGGGTGGTCCAGCTGGAGCGGGCGATCAGCGACACGATGCGCAAGGCGGGCCACGACCGGACCGTCTTCGAGGAGATCCTCGCCGACTCGGGCGGTCGGCTCAGCCATTCCCAGGCGTGGGCGCTCGGGCAGACCCACCTGCACACCCGGGCGCTCGGCCGGGCCGACCTGGGCCGGATAGCCCGTACCCACCGGGTGCCGCCGGAGGTGCTCCGGCCGGCCTTCGAGGACCTGTTCGCCGCCGGGTTCGCGCGGCAGGACGGCGACGTCGTCGCGCTCACCGACACCGGGCAGGAGCAGTTCGAGCGGGTCAGGCACGCGTGGCAGCAGTGGCTCGGCGCCCGCCTGGAGGACTTCACGATGACCGATCCGGGCGACCGCGCGCTGCTCGATCAGGCCCTGGCGAACATCGCCACCCGGCTGGTCGACGAGGAGCAGCCGATGCCCGCCGGACCCGGGCGTTCCTGATCCGGGCGCCGGGTCGGCTAGGGTTCCGCCGTGGGATTGCTGGACCGGTTCGTCTCGCCCCGGCGCCGTTTCGCGGCGCTGGCCCTCCGCGTGGCCCGCAGCACCCCCGGTGTGGAGCGTGCGGTCCACCGGCCGGAGGACTTCGCGATCTCCATCTACCGCACCGGGACGGCCGGGCCGGCCCACCTGTACCTGGCCAACATCTTCCGGGAGACCGCGGACGCCACCCCGGCGGAGCGCCGTGACCGGCTGGCCAAGCTGGTCCGGATCATGGCGGCGCCGCCACAGCGCGAGGATTGGGACACCGTACGCCCGAAGTTGCGGCCCGTCCTGCGCCCGGTCACCTTCGGGTCGGCCGGGCCGCCGGGGATGCGGCCGCCGATCTCGCGGGGCGCGTTGCCGTACCTGAAAGAGCTGGTCGTGGTGGATCAGCCGGACGCGATGGCGTACGTGGTACCGGACCGGGTGGACGAGTGGGGCGTCTCGGCGGACGAGGTGTTCGCCACCGCCCGCGGCAACCTGGCCGAGATCGCCCGCCGGTCGCTGGACCGGTCGTGGCCCGAGGGGCAGCCGCTGATCAGCATGCTGGACGACGGCGACGGGTACTTCACCTCGCTGCTGCTGGTGCCGGGGTGGCTCGCCGAGGTGGGCGATCGGCTGGGCGGGCCGGTGCTCGCGTTCGCGCCGGACAACAACACGCTGCTGCTGTGCCCGATGCCGCGCACCGACGCGGAGCCGTTCTACAACCTGGTGGACCAGCACTTCAAGGAGGCGCCGCGCAGTCTCTCGCCGGTCGGGTACATCGCCGGGGAGGACGGGCGGACCACCGCGTACGCCCCGCCGGTGGGTCATCCGCACCATGTGCCGGCTCGGCGGGCGGCGACGCTGCTGGCATTGACCGAGTACCACGGGCAGACCAACTGGCTCTCCGAACAGTACGCCCAGGCCGGGGTGGAGGTGCACGTCGGCGGGCTGCTCGCCGCGGAGCCGCCGGGCGGGCCGCCGGAGACCATCGCGGTCTGGACGGCCGGGGTGAGCACGCTGCTGCCCCGGGCGGACTCGGTGGCGTTCGTCGACCCGGAGGAGGGGCCGCAGTTCCGCGCCTCGTGGGACGCGGTGGCGGTCCTGGCCGGGCTGGAGCCGGAGCCGCTGCTCTCGCCGTCGCGCTACCGGGTGGACGACTGGCCGTCCCCCGAGGTCGTGGCCGAACTGCGCGAGCAGAACTCTTAGATCTCTTTTTTGCGTGCCCTCCCTATGGACCTTCTCCCAGGGGGAAGGGGGAGACTGGCGGGTGAGCCTTTTGGGGAGGGTCTGATGTCTTTCGAGGATGCCGATCTGCGGGTCGGCCCGCCCGCCGATCATGCCGCGGGCCTCAAGGCGGTGCGGCTCAGCCTGGCCAACGCGGTGCAGAAGATGGGCGTACGCAAGACGGTGCGCAATCTGCGGACGCTGAACCAGCACGACGGGTTCGACTGCATGAGCTGCGCCTGGCCCGACCCGCAGGGGCACCGGCACGCCGCCGAGTTCTGTGAGAACGGGGCGAAGGCGGTCTCCTGGGAGGGCACCCGCGCGACCGTGGGGCCCGCGTTCTTCGCCGCGCACCCGATCGCCGAGCTGGCCGGGCAGACCGACCACTGGCTGGAGAAGCAGGGGCGGCTGACCCACCCGATGGTGCGGCGCGACGGCGGCACGCACTACGAGCCGATCTCCTGGGCGGACGCGTTCGCGCTGATCGGGTCGCACATGGGCGCGCTGGACAGCCCGGACGAGGCGGTCTTCTACACCTCGGGGCGGGCCAGCAACGAGGCGGCGTACGTCTACCAGCTCTTCGCGCGGGCGTTCGGCACCAACAACCTGCCGGACTGCTCGAACATGTGCCACGAGTCCACCGGCACCGCGCTGAACCGGACGATCGGGGTCGGCAAGGGCTCGGTCACCCTGGAGGACCTGCACCAGGCCGACCTGATCGTCGTCTCGGGGCAGAACCCGGGCACCAACCACCCGCGGATGCTCACCGCGCTGGAGATCGCCAAGCGGGACGGCGCCCGGATCCTGGCGATCAACCCGCTGCCCGAGGCCGGTCTGCTGCGCTTCGACAACCCGCAGAAGCCGCGCGGGCTGGTCGGCAACGGCACGGCGCTCGCCGACAGGCTGCTGCGGATCCGGTCCAACGGGGACCTCGCGCTCTGGCAGGCGATCGCCCAGCTGCTGCTGGAGCGGGGCGTGGCCGACGAGGAGTTCATCGACTCGTCCACGGTCGGGTTCGACGAGTGGCGCGAGCACATCGCCAAGGTGGACCGGGACGAGGTGCTCGCGGCGACCGGGCTGACCTGGGCGGAGATCGAGGAGGCGGCGGACATGCTGGCCACCTCGAAGCGGATCGTGCACTGCTGGGCGATGGGTATCACCCAGCACCACAACGCGGTCGCGACGATCAAGGAGTTCGTCAACGTCGCGCTGCTCCAGGGCATGATCGGCAAGCCCGGTGCGGGGCTCTGCCCGGTGCGCGGGCACTCCAACGTGCAGGGCGACCGGAGCATGGGCATCTGGGAGAAGCCGCCCGCGATCCTCCTCGACCGGTTGCGCGCGGAGTTCGGGTTCGACCCGCCCCGGCATCACGGGGTGGACGCGGCGGACGCGGTGCGGGTCTTCCGGGACGGCCGGGCGGAGGTCTTCATCGCGCTCGGCGGGAACTTCGTGGCGGCGATGTCGGACACCGAGGTGACGGCGGCGGCGATGCGGAACGCCGCGCTCACGGTGCAGATCTCGACGAAGCTCAACCGGAGTCACATCGAGGCGGGTCGCACGGCGCTGATCCTGCCGACGCTGGGGCGTACGGAGCAGGACACCACCGGCGGGCGGGTGCAGCGGATCACGGTGGAGGACTCGATGTCGGCCGTGCACGCGTCGCGGGGCCGCTCGGAGCCGGCGGGGGAGCTGCTGCGTTCCGAGGTGGACATCATCTGCGGCATCGCGCAGGCCGTGCTCGGCGACCGGCACGACATCCCGTGGCCGTCCTTCGCGAGCGACTACGAGAACATCCGGGAGAGCATCGGCCGCGTCGTCCCGGGCTGCGACGACTACGCCGCGAAGATCAACAGCGGTGGCTTCACCATGCCGCATCCGCCGCGGGACTCGCGGAGCTTCCCGACGCCCGAGGGTCGCGCCGTCTTCACGGTCAGCCCGCTCCAGGTGATGACGGTGCCGCCGGGCCGGCTGGTCCTGCAGACGCTGCGCAGCCACGACCAGTTCAACACCACGGTGTACGGGCTCGACGACCGGTATCGGGGCATCTACGCGGGCCGCCGCGTCGTCTTCATCAACGCCGACGACCTGACCGAGCTCGGTTTCCGCGACGGCGAGGTGGTCAACCTGATCTCCGAGTGGGAGGACGGTGTGGAGCGCCGGGCCGACCGATTCCGCCTGGTCGCCTACGACACCCCGAAGGGCTGCGTCGCGGCGTACTACCCGGAGACGAACCCGCTGGTCCCCCTCGACTCCCAGGCCGCGGAGAGCGGCACACCGACCTCGAAGTGGGTGATCATCCGCCTGGAGCGCCCCGCTCCTTGACCTCACCGAATCCGTCCACCATCGGCCCCGCCCGTCCGCTGCCCGGCTGTCCGTTGGCCGTTGGCCGCTGCCCGGCTGCCCGGCTGCCCGGCTGTCCGTTGGCCGTTGGCCGTTGGCCGGCTGCCCGTTTGCCGTTGGCCGTTGGCTGCCCACCGGGCTGCCCGGGCGGGCGGGATTTCTCGCGAGGGACCCGCGAGGCGAACGCGGGTGGGCCTGGGAACGGTGATGGGCGAGCCCTCTGTCGGGGAGGGGTCGCCCATCGGAGTAGCGGTGGGTCAGGAGCGCCGAGTGGGTGCCGTATCGGTGGTCATGGCTGGCCAGGGGCGCCGGGAGCCGCAGGTGCCGGTGCGGCGGGGGCCGGGCCCGCGGGAGCGGGCTTCCCAGCGGCCGGAGCTGCGGGAGCGGGTGCGGCCGGGGCTGCGGCGGCTGGGGCCGCGGCGATGGGTGCGGCCGGAGCAGCTGGTACCGCGGCGATGGGTGCGGCCGCGGGCGGCGCTGCAGGTGCCGGGTTTGCCGGAGCAGCTGGGTTGGCGGGGGCTGGGTTGGCCGGGCGGGCCGGGGCGTCGGCGGTCGTCTGTCCGGTGGGGACAGCGGGCTTGGCGGGGGCGGGCTTGCCAGGGGCAGGCGTGCCGGTGGTGGGCTGGCCCGTGATGGTGGCGGGCTTGCCGGCTGGGGCTGGGGCCGTGGGTGTGGTGGCCTGAGCAGGCTTCTTGGGCGGGGTGGTGCCGGTGGCCGGTGGAGTAGTGCCCGAGGCCGGTGGAGTAGTGCCCGGGGCCGGTGGGGGGATGACACTGGGGGCGGCCTTGGTGATGGTGGTTGGGGGGAGCGGAGTCAGGGGGACGGGCTTGCTGGGGGGCAGGGGGACCAGGAGGGCCTCGGAGAAGTCGCCGCTGATGCGGATGGCGGCCTGGCCCGGGTCGGAGCAGCGGGGCTTGGGGCTGCGGGAGAAGATGCGGGCGGAGATGGCGGTGGGGTAGGCGAGGTCGGGCTTCTTCGGGTCGACGAAGATGTAGTCGTCGAAGGTCATCTGGTACTCGTTGCGGGCGCCGCGGGCCTTCAGCCAATCGACGCGGACGTGGTTGTTGTCGATGTAGAAGCCGTCGGGGGCGGTGACCTTCTGCCAGTCGGACCAGCGTTCGTCCTGGGTGCCGGAGCAGGTGGTCTTGGCGGTCTTCACGCCGACGTTGATGTCGTAGCCGGGCGGTGCGGGCTTGGGGGAGCCGTCGCCGGGTAGTGCGATGGCGCCCGCTGTGGCGGCGTCACCCGGCAGCGCGGTGGCGCCGGACAGCGCGGCGTGCGGGGGACTGGCGGCGGGACCGGCGGGACCGGCGGTGGCGGGGGTGGCGGTGAACAGGGTCGCGCCGGCCAGTGCGGTGAACAGGGCCGCGGGCCTCCCGAATGCCTTACTCATGAACAGTGCCCTCCCGAGCGGCCCGCCCGGGGAGCGGTCGTCGCCGGGTAATGGGAACGGGCGGACCGGACCGGGCGGGAAAAGCCTGACAAAAAGGATCTTTCTCCACTTACCGTAACCGGGTGGGGGCGTTTGGGCTGGAGAAACGCGGGGAAGGACCGGGCGATGGCTCGTACGGTCAGAAAAGGGTGGAAACCGCCTCGACCCCGCCGCCGAGGCCGGCGGCAGCGACGGCCGCGATGACCGTGCCGGCGCGCAGGGCGTGGACGGCGCCGCGGCCCCGGGAGGCGTCGATGAGGTTGCGGACGACGGCGCGGGGGAGCGTGCGCCTCAGGTAATCGGTTTCGGTCGACAGCGCCTCGTCAGCGGCGGAACGGGCGGCGGCGCCGGAGAGGGAGGAAGGGCGGGGAGAGGCAGGCGAGGGGGAGGCGGGGGAGGGGGAGACGGGGGAGGACGGGGCGGCGGAGGGGAGGGACGAGGGGGCGCGCGTGGGTGGGGAGGTGGCGAGCAGGGTGGCCATCTGGACCTTGCCGCGGCCCTCGTGGTAGCAGCGGCGCATCAGGAAGGTGAAGGTGGAGCGGGAGGCCGGGACCTCGTGGTCGATCACGGCGCCGGGGACGTACATCCAGGAGCCGCCGGTCTCGGCGCTCATCCGCAGGCAGAGTTCGGTGTCCTCGGGGCGGTTGCGGTCGCCGAGCTTGCCGAAACCGGTGCGGAAGCCGCCGACCAGGTCGAACGCGTCGCGGCGGACGGCCATGCCGGCGGACCAGACGTTGCGGATGCGGGCGGTCTCGGTCGGCATGCCGGCGTACGAGACGCCGACCGCCCAGAGCAGCTCGTCGGGCCACCAGCGCGGGCGCGGGCCCTCCCACGCGGGGAGGATGCCGCCGCCGGTGCCGACCACGGCCGGGTCGGCGAAGGGTTCGATCAGGCGGGCCAGCCAGGTGGGTGCGGCGACCGTGTCGTCGTCGAGGAAGGCGATCAGCGGGGTACGCGTGTGGGCCGCCCCGGTGTTGCGGGTGCCGGACACGCCCCGGTCGTACGCGTTCTCGCAGACCTTGATCTCGGGAAGCTCCCGCCTGATCCGTGTCGCGAGCGCCGGGTGGTGATCGACGGCGGCCACGATCTCGGCGGCGGGGTGGGTCTGCCGTTGCGCGGAGGCGACGGTGCGACGGAACGACTCCCATCGGCGTTCGGTGTGTGTGGGGATGACGATGCTGACGTGGGGGCGCAAAGTCGCTGCTCCGGGATTCGGGCGGCTGGAGCCGCTGTTACGCTGTGTAGCGGGAGCGGGTAGTTGTAGCCGGTGATCCTGTGGCTGACCTATCAGGCGGTCGGCCTGGAGGGAAGACTGGTATTCCTATGAATTCAGTCTGATATGTGGGAACAGTATGTAATGCGGGTCACTAATCCCTGGTGAACGTGGCCGCCGGGCGCATAGGTTCCGTGCGGTATCCACCGCAACGGAAAGACACCGCCCCCATGAATAACCCCATCAGCCGGCGTCGCGCCCTGACCACCCTGGCCGCCGCCTCCGTGGCCCTGGTCGCCGCGGCCTGTGGCAAGGACGACGACGAGCCCTCGGTCGGCTCCAGCGGACAGGCCCTGCAGAAGGTCACCGTCTCGCTGGACTGGACGCCCAACACCAACCACACCGGTCTCTACGTGGCCCAGTCGAAGGGCTACTTCGAGGCGCACGGCCTGGACGTGGAGATCGTCCAGCCGGGCGACTCGGACGCCAACTCGCTGGTGGCCGCCGACAAGATCCCGTTCGCGATCAGCGCGCAGGAGGCGCTCACCCAGGCCCGTGCCGAGGGGGCCGGCCTGGTGTCGATCGCCGCGATCATCCAGCACAACACCTCCGGGTTCGCGTCGCCGGCGAGCAAGGGCATCACCCGGCCCGCGCAGTACGTCGGGAAGACGTACGGCGGATGGGGCGGCGCGATCGAGGAGCCGCTGCTGAAGACGCTGGTCAAGGCGGACGGCGGTGACCCGGAGAAGGTCAAGGTGGTGAACGTCGGCGAGGCGGACTTCCTCACCGCCACCAAGAAGGGGATCGACTTCGAGTGGATCTTCTACGGCTGGGACGGTGTCAACGCCGAGCTCAAGGACACCCCGCTCAACATCCAGTACGTCAAGGACTACGACGCGGCGCTGGACTTCTACACCCCGATCCTGATCACCAACGAGAAGCAGATCTCCAGCAACCCGGAGCTGGTGAAGTCGTTCGTCGCCGCGGTCTCCGAGGGCTACACCTACGCCGCGAAGAACGCGGCCGAGTCGGCGGAGATCCTGCTCAAGGCCGCGCCCGACCTCGACGCGGATCTCGTCAAGAAGAGCCAGGAGTGGCTGAGCCCGAAATATCAGGACGACGCCGCCCGCTGGGGTGAGCAGAAGGACACCGTCTGGACCGACTTCTCCCAGTGGCTCTTCGATCAGAAGGTCTTGAGTACGCAGGTCGACGCGTCCAAGGCGTACACCAACGATTTCCTGCCGACGGCGTGACCGGCTTCAAAAAGGTCCTTCCCCCGGCGATCACGCTGATCCTGCTGATCGCCGGGTGGGAGGCCTACACGGTGGCGAGTGGGATCGACAGGTGGCTGCTGCCCAGCCCGACGGACATCTGGGCCGCCGCGGTCGAACAGCGCGAGGTGCTGACCACACACACCCTGGCCACCGCGGAGCTCACGCTGTACGGCTTCGGTGCGGGCGTCGCGGCCGGGCTGCTGATCGCGGTGGTGCTGCACCTGGTGCCGTTCCTCCGGGCGGCGGTCTACCCGCTGCTGGTGATCAGCCAGAACGTGCCGACCATCGCGATCGCACCGCTGCTGGTGGTCTGGCTCGGGTTCGGGCTGGCGCCGAAGATCGTGGTGATCATCCTGGTCTGCTTCTTCCCGGTGGCGGTGGCGACGCTGGACGGGCTGGGGCGCAGTGACCCGCGGATCGCGGACTACCTGCTGATGAGCGGGGCGAGCCGGGGGCAGCTCTTCACCAAGCTGCAGTGGCCGAACGCGCTGCCGACGATGTTCAGCGGGCTGAAGATCGCGGCGACGTACAGCGTGTTCGGGGCGATCATCTCGGAGTGGCTCGGCAGCGAGCGGGGCATCGGCCACTACATGATCATCCAGAAGTCGGCGTTCCGGGCGGACCGGTTGTTCGTGGCGATCGGCATCGTGATCGTCCTGGCGCTGGTGGTGTTCGGGCTGGTCCTGCTGGTGGAGAGGCTGGTGGTGCGTCGTGAGCGCTCTTGAGATCCGCGGGTTGAACCACAGCTTCAAAGACCTAGAAGTCCTGAAAAATATTGACATTTCGGTCCAGGAAGGCGAGTTCGTCTCGATCGTCGGGCCCAGCGGCAGCGGCAAAAGCACCCTGTTCCACTTGATCGGCGGCGTCCTCACGCCGACCTCTGGATCGATCGAGATCAACAACGAGCCGGTTAAGCGCGGAAAAATCGGATATATGCCGCAGCAGCCGGCGCTCATGCCCTGGCGTACGATCGAAAAGAATGTCGTAGTTGCACGTGAAATATCTGGTAAATCGGACTTGACCCTCGCCCGTGAATGGCTGGGCAAAGTCGGACTGGAGCAGTTCGCGAAGTCCTACCCCCACCAGCTTTCGGGCGGCATGCAGCAGCGTGTCGCCTTCCTCCGGGCGCTCATCTCCGACCAGGAACTCCTCTGCCTCGACGAGCCGTTCAGCGCCCTGGACGCAATGACCCGCGCCGAGATGCACCGCTGGCTCCTCGACATCTGGGAGGCCAACCGGCGGGCGGTCCTCTTCGTCACCCACAACATCGAGGAGGCCCTCCTCCTCTCCGACACGGTGTACGCCTTCTCCCACCGCCCGGCCACGGTCGTCGAGAAGATCACCGTCCCCTTCGACCGTCCCCGGCGCGACGAGGTGGTCGACGACCCCTCCTTCGTGAAACTCCGCCGCCGGCTCACCGATCTGATGACAGGTACACCGCGATGACCCTCACCCACGTACGCGTGATGCTCGAGTACTTCCACCCGTGGACCAACGCCGCCGGTCTCTACGTCGCCAGCCACAACGGCTGGTACCGGGACGCGGGCCTGGACGTCGAGCTGACCACGTTCGACGCGCTGCGCGGTGACACCCTGGAGCACCTGGCCCGCGGCGAGGTGCACCTCGGCGTCTTCCCGACCAACCGGCTGCTGGTGCGCAGCGCCGCCGGTCAGCCGTTGCACGGCGTCGCCTCGATCAACCACCGGGGCATGGAGACCATCCAGACGATCACCGGCCGGGGTATCGCCCGCCCGCGCGACCTGGCCGGCAAGCGGCTCGCGCTCAACCCGACCCCGCGCGGCCTGGCCATGGTCCGGCACCTGGTCACCGCGGACGGCGGCGACCCGGACGCGGTGGTGCTGGTCGACAGCAGGTACCGCGAGCTGAGCGTGGACGACATCGCGGCCGGCGAGGTGGACGCCACGTTCGGCGGGTACTGGGCCTGGGACGCGCTCTTCGCCCAGCTCCCCGGCGACCAGCGGATCGTCTGGCCGGTGGACGAGATCGGCGCTCCGCCGTACCACAGCTACCTGCTCGGCAAGGGCCCGGCGCTCACCGACGACGGGCTGCTGGAGGCGTTCCTGGAGGCGACGGCCCGGGGGTACCGCGCGGCCACCGACGATCCGGCCGCGACGCTGGACGTGCTGGACCGGGTCATCCCGTACTTCTCCCGCGACATCCTGGCCCGCTCGCTCGGCCTGATCGCGCCGACCTGGTGGGACGGCGATCGCTGGGGCGAGATCCGCGAGGACCTGATGACGCCGTACACCGCCTGGCTCGCCGGCAACGGCATCCTCCCGGACGACTTCGACTGGCGCCGGGCCGTGGTCCCCTCCGCGACGTCGCCGCGGCTCACGGCGGTGCCGCGATGACCGCTCCGATCATCTCGGCAGAGCTTCTCGACGTACGCCGTCGCAAGGCCGAGGTCCTCGTGCTCGACGCCACGGTGGAGCTCGCCCCGGCGAAGCACGACGGCGACCACACGTCGTCGACCGGGCTGGCCGGGTGGGAGCGCGAGCACATCCCGGGCTCCCGCCACGCCGACCTGCTCCACCTGCTCAGCGACCCGGCGGCGCCGTTCCACTTCGCGGTGCCGTCCCCGTCCGCCCTGGTGGCGGCCCTGTCGTCGCTGGGCGTCCGGGACGGCGTCCCGGTGGTCACCTACGACCGCAACGGTGGCCTCTGGGCGGCCCGCCTCTGGTACCTGCTGGACTGGCTCGGCGTCGAGGCGTCCGTCCTCGACGGTGGTTTCGCGGCCTGGCAGTCCGCCGGTCTCCCCGTGTCGGCCGGCCCCGCCGGGGCACCGGTGGACGCCGGCCCGCTGACGGTGCGGGAGCGGGACGGGCGCTGGGTCGGTAAGGAGGACCTGGCCGCGTGGATGGCCGGGGAGAAGGACGCGACCGTGGTCTGCGCGCTCAACCCCGAGGCGTATGCCGGGGAGGTGCCGACCCGGTACTCGCGCCGGGGGCACATCCCGGGCAGCGGGAACCTTCCGGCGCGGTCGCTGACCGGGGCCGACGGGCTGTTCCTGCCGGCGGAGGAGCTGCGGGCGGCGCTCGGCGGGCTGGCCGAGGACCCGGCGCCGGTCTGGGTCTACTGCGGTGGCGGGATCTCGGCCACCGTGGTCGCGCTGGCGCTCGCCGCCGTGGGCCGGGGTGACGTGGCGATCTACGACGGGTCGCTGGAGGAGTGGTCGGCGGACCCGTCGCTGCCGCTGGAGCTCGGACGCGGCGGGTGAGCACCCGGGCTGAGCTAGGTCCTGCGTGGGAGGCGGTGCGGGAGCTGGTGGACCGACCGGAGTTCGCGGTGCTGTCGACCGTGGAGGCGGGCGGGGAGGCGCAGCTCTCCGTGATGTGGGTGGCGCGGGACGGGGACGATCTGCTGATGGCGACCAAGGCCGGGCGGCGGAAGGTGCGCAACATCCGGCGGGATCCGCGGGTCACCGTGCTGCTGCACGATCGGCTCAGGCCCGCCCGCTACGCGGAGATCCGCGGCACCGCCCGGGTCACCGGCGAGGACGCACACGCGCTGATCGACGCGCTGGCGCGGCGGTACACCGGGGCGGCCCACGTGGTCGTCGATCCGGCGCAGGAGGTGGATCGGGTGGTCCTGCGGATCACCCCGCACCGGGTGCTGCACGTCGGATGACCGGCGACTGGCTGGCCGCGTCCACCGACCGGGTGGTGGCCTGGGCCCGTGATCAGAAACCGTCGGCGGGGGAGCGGCGGGTGCTCGCGATCGAGGGGCGCTCCGGCTCCGGGAAGACCACCCTCGCCACGGCGGTGGCCGAGCGCCTGGGTGCGCCGCTGATCCAGATGGACCACCTCTACGCCGGGTGGGACGGGCTCGGCCGCGGCGTGGAGGTGCTCCACGAGTGGGTGCTGGCCCCGCTGACGGCCGGGGAGCGAGCGGTCTGGCGGCGGTGGGACTGGGCGGCGCACCACTACGCGGAGGAGCACCCCGTCCCCGACGGCGAGTGGCTCGTGGTGGAGGGGGTGGGGGCCGGGGGTGCCCTGCTCCGGACGTACCTGAGCGGTCTGGTCTGGGTGGAGAGCCCCACGACGGTGCGCAAGCGGCGCGCCCTGGCCAGGGACGGGGAGACCTATGCGCCGCACTGGCGGCGATGGGCGGCGCACGAGGACGCGTTCTACGCGGCCGAGCAGGTCCGGGAGCACGCCGGGCTGATCATCGAGAACGAGGAACCGGGAGACACGGCATGCGTATCCGGCTGAACGGGCTGCGGCAGTCCACCGTCGGGCACACGGCGATCGGGCTGTGGCGGCACCCGGACAGCCAGGCCCACCGGTACCGGGATCTCGACTACTGGGTGGAGACCGCGAAGATCCTGGAGCGGGGACGGTTCGACGCGCTCTTCGTGGCGGACGCGCTCGGGCCGCTCGACGTCTACCGGGGCAGTGCCGACGCGGCGCTGCGGGACGGCATCCAGACGCCGACCGACGACCCGCTGCTGCCGATCAGCGCGATGGCCGCGGCGACGGAACATCTGGGCTTCTCGGTGACGGTCTCCTCCACGTACGAGCTCCCGTACGCCTTCGCCCGCAAGATGACCACGCTGGACCACCTGACCAGGGGCCGGATCGGCTGGAACATCGTGACGTCGGCGCTGGACAGCGCGGCCCGCAACCTCGGGCTCGAGAAGCAGCTCGGGCACGACGAGCGGTACGCCAAGGCCGAGGAGTTCATGGAGGTCGTCTACAAGCTCTGGGAGGGCAGCTGGGCGGACGACGCCGTGGTGCGCCGGGGCGACGTCTTCGTGGATCCCTCCCGGGTACGCCCGATCGAGCACGACGGCGTGCACTACCGGGTGCCCGGCATCGCGCTCTCCGAGCCGGGCATCCTGCGTACCCCGGTGCTCTACCAGGCCGGCACGTCCCGGGTGGGCCGGGCGTTCGCGGGCCGGCACGCCGAGGGGGTCTTCCTCTCCGCGTACCTGCCGTCGATGGCCCGTCAGCTGGTCACCGGGGTCCGGGCCGAGGCGGCCGCCGCCGGGCGGGACCCGTCCTCGCTGAAGTTCTTCGCGATCGCCACCGTGATCGTGGCCGAGACCGACGCCGAGGCGCACGCGAAGCTCGCCGACTACCAGCGGTACGCCAGCGTGGAGGGCGCCCTGGCCCGGTGGAGCGCGCTGATGCACATCGACCTCTCCGCGCTCGACCTGGACAAGCCCCTGGAGTACGTGGAGACCGACGGCATCCGCGGCATGGTCGAGCTCTTCACCACGCTCGACCCGTCCCGCACGTGGACGCCGCGGGCGATCGCCGAGTTCGTCGGGGTGGGCGGCGGCGGCCCGGTGATCGTGGGCAGCCCGGCCACCGTCGCCGACGAGCTGGAGCGCTGGGCGTCGGAATCCGGGGTCGACGGCTTCAACATCGCCGACCCGGTGCCGCCGGTGACCTTCCGCGACTTCGTCGACCTGGCCGTGCCCGAGCTGCAGCGGCGCGGGCTGGTCCGGAGCGAGTACGAGGGGTCCACGCTGCGCGAGCACTTCTACGGGCCGGGCGTCACCCGGATCCCCGCCGACCACCCGCCGACCACCCGGCGGCCGCCCGGCGGCCGCCCGGCGGCCGCCCACAAATTCTAGCCTGTCGACAAATCCTATGGGCAAGATAGACTCATTGACATGCGTCGCTCCCTTGCCCTGATCGCCGCCCTGATCCTGGCCGCGGCCGGTGCCCTCACCGGCTGCGGCGAGAGCGAGAGCCCACTGCGCGTCGGCTACCAGCGCTTCGGCGGGCTGAGCCTGCTCAAGGCGCGCGGCGACGCGCCGGACGTCACCTGGTCGCTCTTCGACAGTGGGCCGGCGCTCACCGAGGCGCTCAAGGCCGGTGCGATCGACATCGGTCAGACCGGGGAGGCGCCGCCGATCTTCGCGGCCGCCGCGAAGACGCCGTTCGTGATCGCCGCGACCGGCGCCCCCTCGCCGAAGAGCGAGGCGGTGCTGGTCAAGGCGAGCCGCGGGTACCGGACCTTCGCGGACCTGCGCGGCCGGACGATCGCCCTGAACAAGGGCTCCAACGTGCACTGGCTGCTGGTCGAGCTCCTCGAGGCCAACGGGATGACGCTCGACGACGTCCAGGTCAAGTACCTCAAACCGGCCGAGGGGCGGCCCGCCTTCGACAACGACCAGATCGACGCCTGGGTGATCTGGGATCCGTACTTCGCGCTCGCCGAGCAGCCCGGCGTGCAGGTGCTGGCCGACGCGACCGGACTCGTCAACAACCGCGAATACGTACTGGTCTCGAAGGACGCCGCGGAACAGAAGACCGAGAAGATCAAGAGCTTCCTTGCCGCGTACGAGAAGACGACGGCCTGGGGGATCGCCAACCCGGACGAACGCGCCCGGATCCTGGCGCCGGAGTTGAAGATCGACGAGGCGACCACGAAGCGGGCCCTGGCCCGCGCGGCGCAACCGTTCACCCCGGTCACCGCGGAGATCGGCGAGGAGTTGCAGGGGATCGCCGACGGGTTCACCGAGCTGGAGCTGATCCCGGGCAGCGTCGACATGCGGGCGCTGATCGACACCCGGTTCGCCGGGAGCGCGCCGTGACCGTCGTCGCCGCGCCGGACGTCGAGGCCGCCGACGATGCCGCCACCGCGCCCGCTCCGTCCCGTGTCCGGCGGCTGCGCCGGCAGCGCCTGGTCAGCCCGGTCGCACTGCTGCTGATCTGGGAGGCCGGGTCGCGCGCCGGGCTGATCCCGGAGGAGAAGCTGCCCGCACCGAGCGCCGTACTGCGCACCGGATGGCGGCTCGCGGCCGACGGTACGCTCGGCGAGAACCTGCTGACCTCGCTCGGCCGCGCCGCCCTCGGCCTGCTGATCGGCGGCGGTCTCGCGCTGGTGCTGGGCGCGCTCGCCGGCCTGCTGCGCCGCGGCGACGACCTGATCGACCCGCCGGTCCAGATGGCCCGGATGCTGCCGCACCTCGCGCTGGTCCCGCTGCTGATCATCTGGGTCGGCATCGGTGAGTCCATGAAGATCACCCTGGTCGCCCTGGGCGCGTTCTTCCCGCTCTACTTCAACACGTACGCCGGCATCCGGGACCTCGACGAACGGCTGGTGGAGGCCGCGCGGACCTGCGGACTCGGCACCTGGGCGCGGATCCGGCACGTGGTGCTCCCCGGGGCGCTCCCGTCGCTCCTGCTCGGCCTGCGGCTCGCGATCGGCGCCGCGTGGCTGAGCCTGGTCGTCGGCGAGCAGACCAACACGCAGGCCGGGATCGGCTTCCTGATGATGGAGGCCCGCGAGTTCAGCCAGACCGACGTCGTGGTTCTCGGCCTTTTCGTGTACGCCACCCTGGGGCTGATCTCCGACGTCCTCCTGCGCGCCGTCGAGCACCGGGCTCTCGCCTGGCGCTACGGACTACGGGCATCATGACCGCGCCGTGGACTGCGGGCGGCATGACCGGGCCCGGATCGCGGGCGTCATGACCGCGCCGGTCATCGTCGCCGCCGGTGTCCGCCGCGCGTTCGGTGCCGTCCGGGTGCTGGACGGCGTCGACCTGACCGTCGGGGCCGGCGAGGTGGTCGCGCTACTCGGCGGCAGCGGCTCCGGCAAGAGCACCCTGCTGCGGGTGCTGGCCGGCCTGGACGCCGAGGCGACCGGCGACTACGCGGTCCCGGCCCGGCACGGCGTGGTCTTCCAGGAGCACCGCCTGCTGCCCTGGAAGCGGGTGCTCGACAACGTCCGCCTCGGCGTCCCCGGCGCGCAGCCTCGCCCCCGTTCCGGCGCGTTCCCCCTCTTCCGCTCCGCTGTCCCCGGCGCCCTGGACCGCTGCCGGGACGCGCTCGCCGAGGTGGGCCTCGCCGACCGGGAGCGTGCCTGGCCGGCCGAGCTCTCCGGCGGTCAGGCCCAGCGGGTGGCGTTCGCCCGCGCGCTCGCCCGCGAACCGTCGGTCCTGCTGCTCGACGAGCCGTTCGGTGCCCTGGACGCGCTCACCCGGCTGCGCATGCAGGACCTCTTCGGCCGCCTGCGCTCCCGGCACGGCTTCGCCGCCCTGCTGGTCACCCACGACGTCGACGAGGCCCTGCTGCTGGCCGACCGCGCCCTGATCCTCGACGGCGGCCGGATCACCACCGAGCTGGCCATCCCGCTCGACCGCCCGCGCGCCCCGGACCGCCCTGGCTTCGGCGACCTGCGCCGCCACCTCCTCACCCGGCTCGGCGTCCCCCTGCCCGCGTGACCGACTCGGCCGCCCGCCGCCCGCCGCCCGCCGCCCGCCGCCCGCCGCCCGCCGCCCGCCGCCCGCCGCCCGCCGCCCGCGTGGCCGC
>NZ_JBFAYF010000088.1:0-26705 GCF_040681165.1 Actinoplanes sp. NPDC051851
TCAAGCACCCTGTTGAGTTCTCAAAGAACAACCGCACACCTTCGAACGATCCGCATTTCCGCGGCCCGTTCCCCGGGGCACTCGCTCTACTTTACCCGCCGTTTTCGTTTCGTCAAATCCGCGTTTTTCGCACACGCAGACTCAGCAATTCGAAAACAATGAGTGGCACCCCACGCCAGAACACACGATGCTAGATCGTGAGATCTTGACTAGGATTTCCTCCAGGACGGCCGCGCCGGGCCTCTTTCGAGTCCCGCTCGCTCGCCCGTCTCCCTGGCGGCTCGGACAACACTACTCCCCGGCCCTCGCAACACCAAATCGGGTCGCTGAGACGGGCGTCACACGGGAATATCCCCCTAAATCCTCAAACAGGGAGAACCCCTGACGAGCGCGAACGGCGTATAACCAGCAGCATGCGCACTCATGACCTCGCCCAGCTCCTCCAGGAGGTGCCCGGCACCGTGGTGACCGCCGGGCCCGGGCTGGTCACCGTGCACGTCCCGGCGATCGGTGACACCGCCGAGATCGCCTTCCGGGACGTCCTCGACGCCGACTGGGTGCACGTGCCGACCGGCGCCCCGGCCGTACAGGTGGACCTCCGGCGCGGGCACGAGTCCCTGCCGCTGATCGTCACCACCGACGACATGGTCTTCACCCCGGCGTACGCCGCCGACATGGTGATCCCGGAGGACGAGCCGCTGATCCCCGCGATGCCGACCTTCCTGGCGTACTCGGAGATGCACCGGGACGTCCGCGCCCTCGGAAAAGCGGTGGACGACCCGGACCTGGAGCTGGATCCTGAGATCCTGTCGGCGACCCTGCTGGCGCACCGCTGCTTCCTGGCCGGCGCGACGCGGGTCGGTCTGTGGCCGGTCCGGGTGGCCGCCTGGTGGGAGTATTCGGAGGCACGCAGCCGGGACACCCTCCCGATGGCGCGGTTCCGCCCGGATCCGGATTGGGACCGGCTGATCGCCGACGTCCACGAGGCGAGGCGCCAGACCCAGGAGGTCTGACGATCGAGACCGGGAGGTCCGGGGAGAGTGCACGAACTGCTGCGCCGTACGTTCGACGAGGACGCGGAGCGCTACCACCGCGCCCGCCCCGGCTACCCGCCCGCCCTCTTCGACGAGCTCGGCCCACCGGCCCGGATCCTGGAGATCGGCTGCGGCACCGGCCAGGCCACCCGTGACCTGATCGCTCGCGGACACCAGGTCACCGCCATCGAGCTCGGCCCCGACCTCGCCGCCCTCGCCCGCCGCACGACCGGCACGACCGGCACCACCGGCACCACCGGCACCACCGGCACCACCGGCACCACCGGCACCGCTCAGATCATCAACGCGGACTTCGAGACCTGGCCGCTGCCCGTCGAGCCGTTCGACATCGTCGTCGCCGCGACGTCCTTCCACTGGATCGACCCGGAGATCCGGGTCGGCCGGGCCGCCGACGCGCTCCGGCCCGGCGGGCTGCTCGCCACCGTCACCACCGAGCACGTCCTCGGCGGCACGGTGGACTTCTTCGCCGCGGCACAGGAGTGCTACGAGCGCTGGGACCCCGGCACCACGCCCGGCCTGCGCCTCCAGCCGTCGAGTGCGATCCCGCACGACCCCGAGGACCTGGGCGACCGCTTCACCCCGCCGGTCTTCCACCGCTTCGAGCGCGACATCACCTACACCGCCGACGAGTACATCGATGTCCTGCTGACCTATTCCGGTCACCGGGCCCTCCGCGAGGACCTGCGCACCGGGCTGCTCGCCGACCTCCGCACCCTGATCGACCGCGTGCCCGGCGGCCGCATCACCAAGCGCTACCTCTCCGAGCTCCGCCTGGCCCACCGCCGCTGACCCGCACGCCGCGATCCGGCGCGCGGGCACGCGATCCGGCACGCGGGCACACGATCCAGCACGCGGGCACGCGGGCACGCGGGCACGCGATCAGGCAGGACTGCGGCGCACAGGCGGGCGGTGAGAACTTCCGGGGCGGACGGTCAGGACTGCGGCGCGGTGTAGTGCGCGGCCTCGTCGCCCTCGATGATGTAGCTCTTGGTGCCGTCCAGGGAGTAGGGCACGTCCCCGGAGACCGTCACGCGGTGCAGTCTGCGGTCCAGGGTGCCGTAGTCGTCGACCGCGTAGTGCTGAGTGCTGCGGTTGTCCCAGACCACCACGTCGCCGACCTTCCAGCTGTGGCGCAGGGTGTTCTCCGGGCGGGTCACGTACGCCTGCAGGAGCCGGAGGAGGTCGCGGGACTCGGTACGCGACAGCCCCACGAGCCCGTTGGTGAACCCGCCGATGAAGAGGTTCGGCACCCCGGAGTCGGGGTTGACCCGCACCACCGGGTGGGCCGTGCTGTAGCGGGTCGACGTGAAGACCTTCTGGTACTCGTCGACCTCGGCGCTGTGGAACTGCGGGTGCTCGGCGTAGTCGTACTCGTTGCTGTGCACCGCCCAGAGCCGGTCGGCGAGCGCGCGCAGGTGCTCGGGCAGGTCGGTGTACGCGGTGGCGGTGTTCGCGAAGAGCGTGTCACCGCCGTACGGGGGAATGACCAGGCTGCGCAGGACGGTGGCCTTGGGCGGGGCGATCACGAAGGTGACGTCGGTGTGCCAGGTGTTGGCGCGGGCGCCCTCCCCGCCGGCCACCTGGAGCACGTTGGACTGTCCCTCGACGGACGGCACGGTCGGGTGCGCGGTGGTGAGCGGCCCGAGCGTGGAGGCGAACCGCACGTGTGCGTCGTCGTCGAGCTCCTGGCCGCGGAAGACCAGCACCTTGTGCTCGACGAGCAGGCTGTCGAGGTCGCGGGACAGCTCCTCGCCGATGGGCTGGGAGAGGTCGACGTCCAGGACCTCGGCGCCGATGCGGCCACCGATCCGGCGGATGGTCGTCATGAGAGAGTCCCTCCTGAAATGGGGTGAACCGGGCGGGAAGCACACCCAACTCCCACATTTTTCCCATGGAAACAGTGGGATATCAAGCATCGATCAGGAAGCGGGACGGGACCGGACGCGAACCGGGCCGGGGAACGCCGAAGGGCGGGAGCGCCCCACGCGCCCCCGCCCTTCAAGCCTCACCGGAGATCAGTCGTCGCCGAAGTCCTCGAAGACCTCTTCGATCGCCTCGCCGACCAGGTAGCCCGCGGCGAGACCGCCGACCGCACCGAGGACCGCGCCGCCCATCCCGGAGCCGTGGCCGTGCCCACCACCGCGGTAGTGCCCGTGGTGCCCGTAGCCGCCACCGTGACCGCCGTGGCCGTACGCCGGAGCGCCGTGGCCGTAACCCGGCGGCGGGTAGCCCGGAGCGCCGTACGCCCCGTGGCCCGGCGCGCCGTAGCCCGGACGGGACTTGTGGTGATCGACCGCCTGGCGGACCCAGCCGTCGACGACCGAACGCCAGTCGGTGGTCTCCGCGTCGGCGTGTGACACGGTGTACCGGCCGTACGTGTCCTGGCCGCTGTGGAACATGCCGCCACGCTTGTCGAACTCCAGCACCACCTCGACCGAGTGCGGGCTGGTCACGAACGTCAGCTCGACCTCGTTGACGCTGTGCGCGTACTGCGCGGCGGGCCAGTACTCGATCTCCTGGTAGAACGGGAGCGTCTGGTGTACGCCGTAGATCTGGCCGTGCTCCAGGTCGGCGGACTTGAAGCGGAAGCCGAGCTGGTTGAACGCGTCCAGGATCTTCTGCTGGATCGGCAGCGGGTGGACGTAGACCGGGTCGAGGTCGCCCTTGTCCAGCGCCCGGGCGATCGACACCTCGGTGCGCACGCCCATCACCATGCCGCGCAGCGGCTGCCCGTACGCCGTGGTGATCGGCGTCTCCCAGGGCATCTCGATCCGGAACGGGATCTGCATCTGCTGGCCGGCGTGCAGCCGCATCGGGCCGGACACCGTGATGCGGTAGAAGTCGCCGGTCGCCGAGTAGTCACCGCCGCCGCCCTCCACCTCCATCCGGGTGACCAGCGCGAGGGTGATGTACTCGATGTCGGCGTCCTGGGTGCCGCCGACCAGGTTGACCTGACCGGTCAGGGGTGCGCCCGGATACGTGCTCGGGTTGGAGAGCACGGTGTCGACGCTCGGCCCGCCGACCCCGATCGCGCCCAGCAACTTCTTGAAGACCACGTTCTTCTCCTGCTTCGACTGCGGTCATGACACGCGAGGCACTAGCCGCCCGCACCCTTGGAAAACTAGCAACGCGAGCTGTACGAACCCTGAAAACCGGCGCCTTGCGATCTTGTAGTCGAGGGTAGAAGTAGGGTGCAACGCATGGATCCAGTCGTCATACATCGCCTCGCCGACATCGCTGTCACGCATGAGGAATCCCCCGAAGAGGTGACGGTCGCCGGCGCGCCGAGCACCGGTGCCACCTCGGTGATCGCCCTGGAGAACCTGGGCGTCGAGGTCGGGGTCTGGGAGATGAGCGTGGGCGCGGTCCGTGACGTGGAGGCCGAGGAGGCGTTCCTGGTGCTGGCCGGGAAGGCGACCATCGAGACCGACGGCGGTACCCACGAGATCGGCGCCGGCGACCTGGTCCGGCTCGAGGCGGGCACGAAGACGATCTGGACCGTCACGGAGCCGTTGCGCAAGCTCTACGTGACCGGCGCCTGACGTACGGCGTACCGGAAAGGAAGCGGTCCGAGGGTGAGAGACCCTCGGACCGCGACGAGAGAACTACTTGATCAGGCCGAGGCCCTGCACGGCGGTGCGCTCCTCCTGGAGCTCGGCCACCGAGGCGTCGATCCGGGTGCGGGAGAAGTCGCTGATCTCCAGGCCCTGGACGATCTCCCACGCGCCGTCCTTGCTGACGACCGGGAACGAGGAGATCAGGCCGGCCGGGACGCCGTAGGAGCCGTCGGAGACGATCGCGGCCGAGGTCCAGTCGCCCTCACGGGTGCCGTTGACCCAGGTGTGCACGTGGTCGATCGCGGCCGACGCGGCGGAGGCGGCGGAGGACGCGCCCCGGACCTCGATGATCTCGGCGCCGCGCTTGGCCACCCGCGGGATGAACTCGTCGGCGAGCCAGGCCTGGTCGACCAGGTCCTTGACGGCCTTGCCGGCCGCCTCGGCGTGGAAGACGTCCGGGTACTGCGTGGCGGAGTGGTTGCCCCAGATGGTGACCTTGCGCAGCTCGGCGACCGGCACCTGCAGCTTCTTGGCGAGCTGGGCGAGCGCGCGGTTGTGGTCGAGGCGGGTCATCGCGGTGAAGCGGTCGGCCGGGACGTCCGGCGCGTGCTGCTGGGCGATGAGCGCGTTGGTGTTGGCCGGGTTGCCGACCACGAGCACGCGGACGTCGGCCGCCGCACCCGCGTTGATCGCGGCACCCTGCGGCCCGAAGATGCCGCCGTTCGCCTCCAGCAGGTCGCCGCGCTCCATCCCCTTGGTCCGCGGGCGGGCGCCGACCAGCAGCGCGACGTTGACGCCGTCGAACGCGGCCTTCGGGTCGTCGAACACGTCGACGCCGGCGAGCAGCGGGAAGGCGCAGTCGTCCAGCTCCAGCGCGGTGCCCTCGGCGGCGCGGGCCGCCTGGGGGATCTCCAGCAGGCGCAGGCGTACCGGCACGTCCGCACCGAGCAGCTGACCGGAGGCGATGCGGAACAGCAGCGCGTAGCCGATCTGGCCCGCGGCGCCCGTCACGGTGACGGTGACCGGAGTCTTAGTCATGGTTTGTCTCCCGAGGTTGAGGCTGGTTCGGCACCCGATCCGGACTCTAGACCTATGGTTACGGGGCGATGACGCGGATGGGTACCTCTGTGACCTGCGGGGCGGAAGAGCAGGCTCCCGGAGATCCCTCCACATAGGACGTGAAAACTCCGCGCACCGGGGGTATCCTGCTTCGGCGGACTCCCGAAAGGTGCAGCGTTGGCCATCGACGCGCCGCCCCGTCGGCCCTTCCTCCCCGGCTTCCCGCCGCTCGACACCGGGCGCGGCAGCGGCGGCGCGACCATCGCGGTGACCCTGCGGTACTCGCCGATCGCGTTCCTGCTCGCGCTCTTCACCCCGGTGCTGGAGATCGACGGGCTCCCGGTCCCGGCCGTGTGGGGCCGGGTCACCACGCCGGTCGCGCTCGGCGAGCACCACGTGCACGTCCACGTGCCCTATCTCCTGCCGCCCCGGATAGGCGTCGCGGAGACCAGCGTGGTGGCGCTACCCGGGCAGACCACCGAGCTGGAGTACCGCGCCCCGCTGCTGGCGTTCATGCGCGGGGCGCTGGGCACGCCGCCGCAGAGGTACCCGGGCCTGGCCCTGGCGGTCATCCTGCTGATCCTGTCCGGGCTGCTGGCGTGCTGCTCGTGTCTGGGCATCCTGCGGTCGGCCCAGGACGGGCACGCCTGGCGGCCGGATGCGAGCGCAACAGCGGTTCGCTGAGCGCCGCGGCGACGGCGGCCAGGCTGAGGACGCCCGCGACGAGGGCGGTGGAACGTACGCCGAAAGCGGAGAGAGTGAGAGCGCCGCCGAGCGCACCCCCGGTGATGCCGATGTTGACCGCCGTGGAGGAGCCGGCGCCGGCCAGGTCCTGACTGCCCGGCGCGGTCTGCAGCACCCGCGCGCCGAGGGCCGTCATCAGCGCCGCGAGGGCCAGGCCACCGGCACCGACCAGGATCACGGCGAGCACCGGCACGCCCGGGACCAGGAAGAGGGCGAGCAGCGAGACGGCCTGGATCGCGGCGGGGACCACCATCGCGGCGACCGGGCTGCGGTCGGTGAGCCAGCCGCCCAGCGCCAACCCGGCGATCCCGGCCAGGCCGCGGACCAGCAGCAGCGGGCCGAGCGCCGCCGCGCTGAAGCCGGCCGTCTCGATCAGGAACGGCGTGACGTACGTGAACGCCGTGAACGCCCCCAGCGCGCCGAGGACCGTGGTGACCAGCAGGAGGGCGTACCGCCGCGGGTCCGGGCTCTCGCCACGGGCGCCGACCGGGGCGGCCGCGGAACCGGCGGGCAGCAGCAGCGCGACGGCGGGCACGGTCAGCGCCGGGAGCACGGCGAGCGCCAGGAAGACGGTGCGCCATCCGGTGTGCTGGCCGAGCCAGGCGCCGGCCGGGACGCCGAGGATCGCGGCGAGCGGGCCGCTCCCGGCGACCACCGCCAGGATCCGGCCGCGGACCGCGATCGGGAAGAGCGAGGCCGCGATCGGCGTGACGATCGCCCAGAAGACCGACTGGCTGAGCGCGGTCAGCACCCGGGTGGCGAGCAGTGCGGAGTAGCCGGGCGCGAGCGCGGCCAGGACCGTGGCCACGGTGAAGACAGCGAGCAGCGCGGTCATCAGCGGGCGGCGCGGCAGGCGGCGGGTCGCGTAGGTGAGCGGGACGGTGGCGACCACGACGACCAGCCCGTACCCGGTGACGAGCTGGCCGACGGCGGCCGGGGTGACCCGGAGGTCGCCGGCGATCGGGAGGAGCAGGCCGATCGGCATGGTCTCGGTGGTGACGTAGGCGAACGCGGCGGCGGAGAGGGCGGCCAGCGCCCCGACCCGGCGGGTTCGGCTCAGCATGCTTCCTCCTAATCGCCGCTGACAGGTAGCCCTTCGGCGCGGGCGGCGCGGCGGCGCTCGGTGAGACGGTGGGACTTGGCGGTGGTGCCGCAGTCGGCCATCCGGCACCAGCGGCGGGTCCGGTTGCGGCTGAGGTCGAGGAAGAGCCAGCCGCACCCGCCGAGCTCCACCGGGCAGCGGCGCAGCGCGGTCAGGTCGGCGGTGCGGATCAGCGCGACGGCGGCGTCGGCGGCCCGGTCCGGCACGGCGTGGGCGGGCACCTCGCCGACGCGTACCACCGGCCGTCCCTTGTCCAGCGCCAGCCGCGCCCGGGCTGTCGCCGCCGACCAGCGAAGATGCAGCCGATCGAGGGCGACGCCGGATCGGCCGGCTCCCGTGAGGGCATCGTGCAGCGCCTCCCGGATCTCCCGGACGGCCTCCAGCGCCGCGGGCGCGGCGCCCGGATCGGCGTGCCAGGCGGCCCGGATCGCCGCCTCCTCCCCCGAGAGGGTCAGCCCGGCCCGGCGGCTCCAGACCAGCAGGTCCTCCGGGACGGCCAGGTGGTCCCGGGGAGTCTCGCCGCGAACGGCCACCCGCGGCGTCACCGTGTTGACAAGATCGAGCGCGGCGTGACCGCCGACCAGGGGCAGGGTCGCGACATCGATGGACACAGGTCGATGCTACCCCTTTGCCGTTCAACATCGGTAGCTCACTTTCTTATGTACGCTCGTACACATGAACATGCGCGAACGAATGCTCGCCGGTGAGCTCTACCTCGCGGACGACCCGGAGCTGGGCGAGGCGATGCTGCGTGCCCAGGACCTGATGGACGCGTACAACACCACCTCGGCCCGCGACCCCGGACGCCGCCGGGAGCTGCTGACCGAACTGCTCGGCGAGGTCGGCGAGGGCGTCGAGATCCGGCCGCCGCTGCGGGTGGACTACGGCAGCCACCTCCGGATCGGCGCCCGCACCTTCGCGAACTTCGGGCTGGTCGCCCTCGACGTCGCGCCGATCACCATCGGCGAGGACGTGCTGATCGGCACCAACGTCCAGCTGATGACCCCGACCCATCCCCTGGAGCCCGGTCCGCGCCGGGAGAAGTGGGAGGCCGCCAAGCCCATCGTGATCGGGGACAACGTCTGGCTGGGCAGCGGCGCGATCGTCCTGCCCGGTGTCACGATCGGCGAGAACACCGTGGTCGGGGCGGGCGCGGTGGTCACCCGGGACCTGCCGGCGAACGTGGTCGCGGTGGGGAACCCGGCACGCGTGGTGCGTACGCTCGACGATGAGTGACGCTCCCCGGCGGCGTCGCCACGACCCGGGCCGCCGCGACCGCCTGATCGACGCCGCGCTCCGGGTGATCGCCGAGAAGGGCGTCGCGGCCACCACCCACCGGGAGATCGCCCGGGTCGCCGACGTGCCGCTGGGCTCGATGACCTACCACTTCACCTCGATGAACGAGGTCCTGGCCGAGGCGTTCACCCGGCACGCGAACGCCGCCGCCGACCACTTCGACCGCCGCCTGGCCGCCGCCCGCACCCGCGAGGAGGCGATCGACGCCGTCGTGGACCTGGCGGGCTCGCCGGGCGACATCCTGCTGGCGGTCGAGCTCTACGTCGCCGCGGCCCGCGATCCGGCGTTGCGTAAGGTCACCCAGGCCTGGATGCAGCGCAGCCGCCGGGCCCTGGAGCAGCACTTCGACCCGACCACGGCACGCGAGGTGGACGCTCTGATCGAGGGACTGGTCCTGCACAGCGCCCTCTCCACCGACCCGATGACCCCCGAGCAGGTCCGGCACGCCGTCGAGCGGTACCTGCGCTGATCCACCCGGAGCTACACCGTGTCCTCCTCCGCCACCCTCCCGGCACCGAGCCGGCAGCTGCGGCTCGCCCGGATCGCCGTCGCCGCGCTCTTCCTCACCAACGGGGCCGTCTTCTTCAACGTCGTACCCCGGTATCCGCAGATCAAGGCGGACCTCGGCCTCAGCAACGCGCTCCTCGGCACCGCGATCGCGGCCTTCCCCACCGGCGCGCTGCTCGCCGGTCTGCTCGCCGGTGCCGCGGTCCGCCGGTTCGGGTCGGCACGGGTGGCCTCGTTCGGCATCGTCCTCACCGCGATCGCCACGCTGGCCGTACCGCTCGCGCCGAACTGGCCCACCCTCGCCGCGGTGCTCTTCGTGGTCGGCGCGCTCGACGCGATCGTCGACGTCGCCCAGAACGCACACGGCCTGCGGGTCCAGCGCGCCTACGGCCGTTCGATCGTCAACTCCCTGCACGGCGTCTGGAGCATCGGCGCGGTACTCGGCGGCCTGATGGGCTCCGCCGCCGCGGGCCTGCACCTCTCCCTCGGCGTCCACCTGCTGATCTCCGCGACCGTCTTCAGCGCGGTCGCCCTGATCGCCTACCCCTTCCTGCTGTCCGGCCCGGAGGACGCCGAAAGGTCAACGTCCGCTTCCCCCGTACGCCGGGAAGCCCCCGGCACCCGCCGCCGGCCCTTCGGGCACGCCGCGCTCGGGATGATCGCCGCGCTGGGCGTACTCGCGGCGTGCGGCGCGCTGGTCGAGGACGCCGGCTCCTCGTGGGGCGCCCTCTTCTTCACCGACGAGCTGCACACCGGCGCCGCGACCGCCGGACTCGCCGTGGTCACCCTGCAGGTGGCGATGACGATCGGCCGCCTCACCGGTGACCGCGCCGTCGACCGTTTCGGTCAGCGCACCGTGGTCCGTGCCGGCGGCCTGATCGCCGCCGCCGGCATGGGCCTGGCGCTCGCGGTCCCGTCGCTGCCGACCGCGCTGGCCGGTTTCGCCCTGGCCGGCGTCGGCACCGCCACCCTGGTCCCGGCCGCCATGCACACCGCCGACGAGCTCCCCGGCCTGACCCCCGGCACCGGCCTCACCATCGTCAGCTGGCTGCTCCGCGGCGGCTTCCTGCTCTCCCCACCCCTGGTCGGCCTCATCGCCGACCTGACCAGCCTCCGCATCGGCCTGCTCACGGTCGTCCTGGCCGGCCTCCTCACCGCCGCCCTCTCCCGCACCCTCCTCAACCACACCTGACGCCCTCCCCCGGTCGGCCGGCGCTGAGGGGTGTCTCCCGCACGCCGGCACACCCGCGAGGACCAGCCAAAACCGTGCGCAGCACGCCCGGCGGCACCCCGCGGGCGGCGGGAATCCACGATCGCCGCCCGTGTCCTTCCGGCGCCCCTCCGACGGCTGCACGGCTACACGAACACGGATGGTGTGCGCCCACCACCCCCGTTCCGGGTTGATCGTGCGCACCTGCGGCCCGGCCCGCGCCGTTCGTGTGCTCACGCCGCCCGGACCGCGCACCGACAGTCCATGCAACGCGACGGAACACCCCTGGCGAACAGCCGACATCGTGCGTGGCGTGCCCCGCGAACCGTCGTCGGCTTCTGGCTGGTGCTCCGGGGTGCCTCGCGCCGCCGCACACGCCCCGGAAGGCCAGCGGGTGGAAACGGAACATTAGGGACGACAGGGGTGGCAGGGGCAGACGGGGCAGACGGGCTGGGGCTCGGGCTGTCGATCGTCCGGGCACCGGGGTCGAGGGAGCGGCACGCCTCGGTGGCCTTCGCCATCGTCTCCGGGGCCACCTCCTCGTCGATCCGGGCCCCGTCGCCGTTCTCCTCCTGCTTCGGGTCCTGCATCGGTACGCCGTTCGCCCGCATGCACCGCGGGTACGCGATCATCTTGTCGTTATCGGACAGGCTCGCGGTCGGCGACGCGCTGCCCCGCCCCTGAGCGGTCGCCACGTCCGGGTCCTCCGTGGTGGGCGTGCACCCCGTCGGCAGGAGCGCGAACACCGGTACCAGAGTCGTGATGTGCTTCGTGACCCGAGTGAAACGGGCGGCCGGTTACACGGCGGTCTCACGACGGTGGCCCCGCGCGCGGGAGGTCCCGGTGGAACGGGCTCACGACGACGAACCCCGTGCACGGGGAGTTCCGGTGGGATCGCGGTGGGTACGCGACGAGCGGGGCGGTGCCGGGGTGCGCGGACGGGCGTACCCGGGAAGAGGTTTTTCAGGGTCTTGTCTGTAGTTCGTCGTGGAGGGCCCGGAGGAGTTCGGCGCTGGTGAAGGGCTTCTCCAGGAGGTGGACGTCGGCGGCCAGCGTGCCGTGGGTGGTCAGGACCGGCTGGGCGTAACCGGACATGAAGAGGACCCGGGTGCCGGGGTAGCGCGTGGTGACCTGGTCGGCGAGGCTCTTGCCCAGCATCTCCGGCATGATCACGTCGGTGAGCAGGACGTCGATCGGGTGGTCCGCGGCCAGGCGGAGGGCCTCGGCGCCGCCGTTCGCGGCCAGGACCGTGTAGCCGGCGCGGCGCAGGATGCGGCAGGTGACCTCGCGCAGCGCGTCCTCGTCCTCGACGACCAGGACCGTGGCGCCCTCGCCGGAGAGTCCGGACGTGGTCTCCTCGGCGGCGGTGGACTGGGCGCGCACGTCGGTGACCGGCAGCAGGATGGTGAACGTGGTGCCGATGCCGGGCTCGGAGTAGATCTGCACGGTGCCGCCGGCCTGCGTGACGATGCCGTAGACGGTGGCCAGCCCGAGTCCGGTGCCCTGACCGCTGGGCTTGGTGGTGAAGAACGGCTCGAACGCCTTGTCGATCACCTCGCGGGGCATGCCGGTACCCGTGTCGGAGACGCGTAACCGCAGGTAGCGGCCGGGGCTGAGACCGGCGGGGTGGTCCTCGTCGACGCGGACCTCGGCGGTGTCGACGGTCAGCCGGCCGCCGGTGGGCATCGCGTCCCGGGCGTTGACCGCGAGGTTGACCAGCACCTGCTCCATCTGACCGGGATCGGCCATCACGGAGGGCAGCGCGGCGGTGGTGCGCACGGTCAGCGTGATGTGCTCGCCGAGCGACCGGTCGAGCATCTGGTGCACCTCGGTGACCACCGCGTTGAGGTCCAGCGGGCGGGGACGGATCACCTCGCGGCGGGCGAAGGCGAGCAGCTGGTGGGTGAGGTCGCTGCCGCGGCGGGCGGCCCGGGCGATCTGCTCGGCGTCGCTGGCGGCCGGGGTGCCGGTGGCGTCCTCGATGATGAACGAGGCGTAGTTCAGGATCACCGCGAGCAGGTTGTTGAAGTCGTGCGCGATGCCACCGGCCAGCTGGCCCAGGCTCTCCAGGCGCTGGGCCTGCTGCATCCGGGCCTCCAGCTTCTGCCGGTCGGTCTCCTCGCGCAGCCGGCGGCGCTCGGCCTCGGCGGCCAGCCGGTCGGTGATGTCGCGTACGGCGGCGACGATCACCACGCCGGTGTCGGTGTGCAGCGCGCTGGAGGCGATGTCGACCGGGAGCTCGGTGCCGTCGTTGCGGACCGCCCGGCGCTTCGCCCAGTGCTGCTCGGCGTCCTTCGCCGCGGCCGGGAACCCGTCCGGCAGCAGCCGGTCGGCCGGCATGCCGATCAGGTCCTGGGTGGGATGGCCGAAGAGCCGCTCGGCCGCCGCGTTGACCAGCACCACCTGACCGGATTCGTCCAGGCCGAGCAGGGCGTCCGGCGCCGCGTCGAGGACCGCCTGGACCCGGGACTCGGCGCGTTCCCGGTCGCTGACGTCGCGGGCGGTCGTGGTGGTGCCGAAGAGCGTGCCGCGCTCGTCGAGCAGCGGGGAGATCAGCGTGTTCACCACGATGACCTGGCCGGTCGCGGTGACCCGGGTGGCACGGTACCGGTCGACCCGGCCGCCGAGCCGGACCAGCGTCCGGATCCGCTCCTCCTCCCCACGCCGGTCGGCCGGGATGATCGCGTCGATCGAGCGGCCGATCATGTCGGCGGCGGGATGGCCGTAGAGCAGTTCGGCGCCGGGGTTCCAGGAGAGCACCCGGCCGTCCAGGTCGGTGGTGACGATCGCGTCGTGCGAGGACTGGACGATCGAGGCGAGCAGGGCGCGGACCCGGGACGACTCCCGCTGGGCGGTGTCGTCGCGCAGCACCGCGGTCACGTACGTCTGGTCGCCCTCGGCCACCGCGGCGAGGGAGATCTCGACGGCGAACGTGGTGCCGTCCAGGCGGAGCCCGCGCAGCGGCGTCCGGCGCAGCGGCGGGTGCTCGCCGGAGGCGTAGACGGCCCGGTGCCGCGGGTGCCGTGGCCGGGCGTCCTCGGGGACCAGGATGTCGACCGGGAGCCCGACGAGCCCGCCGGGCGGGTAGCCGAACATCTCGTGGGCGCGGAGGTTGGCCATCGTGACGGTGCCGTCCCCCCGGGTCACGATGATCGCGTCCGGCGCGTTGTCGACGAGGAGCTCGGTGAGGTCTCCCATTAAGTCAGGATATTTACTTTCTTTCGCCTATGCGGGGTTTATCCGCCGGACGGTCCCCGCCGTCACACTCGTCCTCCGGCTCCACCTCGATCAGGTCGAGCAGGTCCGGCCCGGCGTGCCCGGTGTCGACCGTGCCGCCGATCAGGCCGAGCAGCGCGGCGCAGTTCCGCCCGTAGCCCTGCACCATGCGGTCGACCCTGGTCAGGTGCCCGCATCGCCGGCAGGGCCGCATCCGCTCCATCGGACCATTATGTTCACCGGCACCGTCCCCCGTTCCGGCTGTCAGGAAACGCTCGAACCTCTACAACCCGATAACAGGTTCAACCGCAAGGTCAAAGGGGGAAGGGGCGCGCTGGCGGGCGCGCCCCTTCCCCGGAGGTGGAGTCAGGCCGTGGCGGACGCCGGCTCCACCGCTGGGCGCCGCGAGGACACCCAGCGCTCGAAGATCAGAGTGGTCAGCGGCGGGATCGAGGAGAGCAGGGCGAAGCCGGTGCGCCAGAAGGACCAGCGCTCGGTACGGGCGACCCAGACCGTGGCCACCAGGTAGGCGACGAAGAGCGCGCCGTGCACCCGCCCGAAGAGCCAGACACCGGCGTCGGTGGTGTGCGTGACATGCTTGAGATACATGCCCACCAGCAGACCCGTCCACGAGAACGCCTCGGCGATCGCGGTCAGCCGGAACACCCGGAACGCTTGCACCCGCCACCCCTCCCAGAGATCGACTCTCTGGAACGCTAGGCACCCGAAGTTGAGTGTTTCCTGGCAGCCGGGACCCTCACGGCGGCGCCAGTGGAGACCGGCGACCTGAGGCACGGTTACCCGGTGCTCAAACCCTGAGGAAGGACACCATGGCGGGAATCTCGTTCCATCTGAACGAGCGCGGGCTGGTCGATTACCGGGCCGACAAGCGGTTCACGGTCCTCGGGCTCTGGCTCACCAGAGACATCCAGGCCAGCCGACACCGCCGTCCTCGCCTGGAGCGGGACAACGGCCGTACGCACCCACGGCGCGGCAGTCTGGCCTACGGGCCCATCTATGCCAACCACGGCGCGATGACACCCGGGGTTACGCAGGAAACCGTGGACGGCATGTCCCTGCGGAAGATCGAACGCATCATCGATGCGATGCGCCACGAGCGCTATCGATTCCGCCCCGTACGGCGGGTCCATATCCCGAAGAAGAACGGGAAAACCCGTCCGCCGGGATTGCCGACCTGGTCGGACAAGCTGGTCGGTGAGGTGGTGCGCCTGTTGTTGGAGGCGTACTACGAGCCGTCCTTCTCCGAGCGGTCCCACGGGTTCCGGCCCGGCCGAGGCTGTCATGCCGCGTTGCGGGAGGTGGCCGACACCTGGACCGGAACGGCCTGGTTCGTTGAGGGCAACATCGCCGACTGCTTCGGCAGCCTCGATCACGACATCATGATCGAAACCTTGGCGGAGAAGATCCACGACAACCGGTTCCTGCGGCTGGTGCGCAACATGCTCACAGCCGGATACCTGGAGGACTGGAAAATGGGGTGCCACGCTGTCCGGCGCACCACAAGGTGGGGTGGCGTCCCCGATCTTGTCCAGCGTCTATCTGCACAAGCTGGACAGCTTCGTCGAGAAGGTTCTCATCCCCGACTACACGCGGGGAGAAAGCCGGGCACGGAACCCGGCATACATCAGGATGCAGACCCGGCTGGCCACGGCCCGCCGTCGCGGTAACCGGGCCGAGGCCCGCAAGCTGCGGCAGCAGATGCGCAGCCTGCCCAGCGCGGATCCGAACGATCCGGGCTACCGGCGACTGCGATATGTCCGTTACGCGGACGATCATCTGCTCGGGTTCGCCGGACCCAAGCACGAGGCCGAGGAGATCAAACAGCGGCTGACCAGGTTCCTGCGTGAGGACCTCAAGCTGGAACTGTCAGCGGGCAAGACGCTGATCACCCACGCCCGCACCGGCGCGGCCCGGTTCCTCGGCTACGAGATCACCGTCCAGCACAACGACAGCAAGACCACCCGACGCCGGCGATCGGTGAACGGGCAGGTCGCGCTACGCGTCCCGCTGGACGTGATCAAGACCAAGTGCGCCCCCTACCTGCATCGCGGCAAACCCGCCAAGCAGCCGGCCGGATGCGGCCCTGCCTGCGCTGCGGCCATCTGACCCGGGTCGACCGCATGGTCCAGGGCTACGGCCGCAACTGCGCCGCGCTGCTCGGCCTGATCGGCGACACGGTCGACACCGGCCATGCGGGCCCCGACCTCCTCGACCTGATCGAACCCGAGCCCTCCGACGAATGCGACGGCTGGGGCCGCCCCGCCGACCGACCCACGAAACGGGCAGGCCGACAAGCATCGACTACAGTCGGTCGGTGACCGCGCTCTCCCACCGACAGCATCTGACAGATGAGTAAACGGAGCCGCGGAGCACGGCGATACATCCGGAACGCTCTGGAACATCTCCGCGAGGCTCGCCGAACGGAGAAGCACGGCGGCCGAGGCAGTCGGATGTCGACCGAGCGGCTGCGCCACACCCTGGTCGGCGAGCGGGACGGCAGGTCCGCCGGCTTCCATCACCGGCCCGATGGCATCGACCCGCCGGGCGCCAAACTGATCAAGGTGACCAGACGCGACCAGCGCACCGGGGTGTACGAGGGCGAGGTCGCGATGCAGAACCGCAGCACCGGCGAATGGAAACAGAAACGCGGTAAGAGCACCTTCTTCCCCGACCACTGGACTCCGGAGCAGGTCGACAACGCCGTGGACCGCGCCTTCCGCGAAGGAGCGACGAAGGATCCCGAAACGGGGCGATGGCAGGGCAGCTTCAGGGGCGTCGATCTGTCCGGGTTCTATGATGTGGAGACCGGCGACCTGAAGCACGGTTACCCGGTGCTCAAACCCTGAGGAAGGACACCATGGCGGGAATCTCGTTCCATCTGAACGAGCGCGGGCTGGTCGATTACCGGGCCGACAAGCGGTTCACGGTCCTCGGGCTCTGGCTCACCGGAGACATCCAGGCCAGCCTCTCCGGATGCCTCGACCTCCTCGCCGACCTCGCCGACCTCGGGACGGGCCGCCCGACGGAGGAGGAGTGGGAAGGCAACGCGTTCTCCGGCATCCTCTCCGTGAAGGGGCTCCAACTCCAGAACGACTACCTGCCAGCACAGAAGGCCGAGTACTCCCTCGATGAGGTGCGCCCAGTGGTGGACGACTACTGGCGATTCATCGCCGGGCCGCAGGACACCGACACCGCCGTCCTCGCCTGGGAACGGGACAACGGCCGTACGCACCCGCGGCGCGGCAGTCTCCTCTGATCGAGATCACGCGTCCATCAGGTCGAAGATCACCTCTTGGATGAGGTTGCCGACGATCTCCCGGGCGAGTTGCTGGAAGACGGGGATCTCCAGCAGGGATGCTCCGAAAGTCACGCCGGCTGTGCCGAGAGCCTGAGCGATCTCGATGGCGAGGATCGTCAGCTGGACGATCACGAGCACCTTCAGCGCGAGCACGATGGCGCCGCAGATGATCAGCCCGGTGCCGGTCAGGACCGCGGCGGTGGCGCCGTCGGACAGCACTGGTGCAGGGCCGTCCTCGCTGGTCCACCACTTCTGAAATGCGCTGATGTCCTGACCGATATTGCCGGCCCAGACCGCTCCCGCGGCCGAACCTGCCTCGGCGACGATGTCGCTGACGGCCGCAGAGAAGGTGATCCAGCTCTGGCCCATCTCGAAGAGCGTGTCCTCGTCGGCGAGCGGCCAGTCGTAGCCGAGGATGCCAAGCAGCGACACCAGTTCGCCGGGCAGCTGCAGGCTCACGAGTCGAGCCCCGAGCGCAACGTGTCCATGTGTTGCCCGATGGCGTCCTCGAGCGCCTGGTAGGTCGCCGCCATTCCGGACAGATCGGCGCCGGCTGCTGCCATCTCGTCGATCACGCCCTGGTAGCACTCGTACGCGGCCGCCGAGACCTCGTCGTGCGCCGCACCGATCAGCGAGCCGATGTCGTCCGCGCCCCAGGGCTGGCCGAAGCTCGCGATCTCTGCCTGGAACGTCGCCAGCGCGGCACCGAACCGCTCGGCGACACCCTGCAGACTCTGCCCCGAGGCGTCGAGGCCCTCCGGGTCGATCGTCAGTCCGCCCGAGCTCATCGGCGGCCCTGCTCCGAGATCCGCGCCTGCGCCTCGGCGAGCGACTCGGTGAACGCGGTGAGCCGCTGAGTGGCGGTCTGCTGGATCTCCTTGAGCTGACCGGAGAGTGCGTCGAACGAGACGCCGGGGGTGGCCGCGGCTCCCACCCTCTCGCGCAGGTCGGTGAGGGCCGCGTTGACGGCGGCCATGGTCTCCTCGGCGAGCGCCGCCGAGTCCATCCGCATCACGGCCGGGCGGAACTCCAGGCCGGTGATGCGGCCCGGCACCTCGGCGGTCACCACGATCGCGCCGTCGAGCGCCTCGCCCGTGCCCGTGATCGGCTCCCGCTCCTCGCCGGACGGGGAACCGCCGCCGGCTTGGAAGGTGCCGAGCGCCGCCGTGACATCGGCGAGCATCCGCGTGATGCCGGAAGGGTCGGGTGTAGTCGTCATGCGAAGCATCCTGTCAGAAACGCGCTCCGCCGATCGGCAGGCATCGAGTAGGGTCTACGGCGTGAACACCGGACCGGCGCGCAGCCATGCACGGAACGGCGATCCGGTGGATCGCTGAGTGCCCGTGGGCCGCCAGGGGTCGTCGATGCGACGAGTCCCCCGTGCAGACCCGACCGAAAGGCACACCATCCATGGCAGTCAGTTTCAACCACACCATCATCGCCGCTAAGGATCGCGAGGAGTCGGCCCGGTTCTACCGGGAGCTGCTCGAGATCGAGGCGGCGCCCTCCTGGGGGCCGTTCACCAACATCCAGCTGGACGACGGGACGCTGCTGCAGTTCGCGGAGCCCCCCGTGGAGATCCAGATGCAGCATTACGCGCTGCTCATCGACGACGAGCTCTTCGACCGGGCCTACCAGCGGCTCTGCGACCGGGGTGTCACGCACTGGGCCGATCCGCAGATGCACCGGGCCGGGGAGATCAACCACAACCACGGTGGGCGCGGCGTCTACTTCAAGGATCCCGCGGGTCACGCGATCGAGCTGATCACCAAGCCGTACCTCTAGAGAAGGAGGCGTGCGGGGAGGGCCGAAGCCTGCCCCGCACGCACCTCTCATTTGACGGCGATCGGGTTGACCGGGCTGCCGACCGCGCCGGTGATCGGGAGCGGGGCGGCGGTCAGCCAGAAGTCGTAGACGCCGTCGGCGGCGCAGTCCGCGGCCAGCTCGTCCGGGTCCCACATCTCGCCGAGGAAGAGGCCGATGTGCGGGATGGCAACCTGGTGCAGGGGCTGGAAGGCCTCGTCGAACTCGTTCGGGCGGACCTCGAAACCCCAGGTGTCGGTCGCGATCGCGGCGATCTCGGTCCGGTGCAGCCAGTCCGCGGTGGTGAAGGAGAGGCCCGGCGCGGGACCGCCCGCGTAGTCGCCCCAGCCCTCGCGGCGGACCCGGGAGAGCTGGCCGGTGCGTACCAGGACGATGTCGCCGCGGCCCACCTCGGAGCTGGGGCCCTGCGCGGCGATGGTGGCCCGCAGGTGCTCCTCGGTGACGGCGAAGCCGTCGGGCAGTTCGCCGTCGACGCCCAGCGCCCGGCCCACGTCGAGCAGGACGCCCCGGCCGGCGATCACCGACGCGACCGTCTCGATGCCGGTGACCAGGTCGCCGAGGCTGGTGACCACCTTCTCGGCGGGGCGGCCGTTCCACGCGTGCCCGTGGTCGAAGATGTGGCCGAGGCCGTCCCACTGGGTGGAGCACTGCAGCGGCATGGCGATCACGTCGTCGGCACCGCCGATGCCGTGCGGGAAGCCCTGCACGCCGGTGACCGCGTCGGTGCCGGTGTCCAGCATGGTGTGCACCGGGTTGGTGCGGCGGCGCCAGCCCTTCTGCGGCCCGTCGGCGTCGAACGACTGGGAGAGCGAGAACGTGACGCCGCGCCGGATCAGGGCGGCGCCCTGCACGCGCTTGTCGGGCGTCAGGAAGTTCATCGTGCCCCGGACGTCGTCCTCGCCCCAGCGGCCCCAGTTGGAGCAGCGCTTGACCGCGTCGGCGATGGCGCCCTCGGGATCGGTCCGGTCGATCACTGGAACACGTCCGTGATCCAGTCGGCGATGTAGGTCTGGACGTGCGCGAAGTGGTCGAGCCCGATGTGCTCGGCCCCGCCCTCCTCCTTGGTGAAGATCCGCAGGTCGCGGCGCGGGGCGTTGACCGCCTGCTCATACGATCGGTGGGCGTACTCCAGGGGGATCTGCCGGTCGTTCTCCCCGTGGGCGATCAGGAACGGCACGGTGATCTTCTCGACCACGCCGTCCAGGTTGACCGCCGCGGCCTTCGTGATGAAGGTGTCGACGTCGGACTCGCCCCAGACCCAGAGCACGTGGTCCCAGTAGTGCGGGACCGGGTTCTCCCCCTCGCGCTCCAGCCGGCGCTTCTGCACCGCGCCCCAGTCGTGGTTGGCACCCCACGCCACGCAGAGCGCGAGCCGCTTCTCGAACGCGGCGGCCCGTGGCGCGTAGTAGCCGCCGAGCGACCAGCCGACCAGGCCGATCTTCTCGGCGACGACGTCGTCCCTGGTCAGCAGGTAGTCGACGCAGGCCGTGGCCCAATCCTCGCTCTCCACCCGGCTGGTCAGTCCCTGCAGGCGCAGCGCCTCACCACTGCCGGGGCAGTCGACCATCAGCGTCGAGACGCCCCGGGCGGCCAGCTCCTGGGAGAAGCCCGAGGAGTACATGTGCTCCTTGGTGGAGTCCAGCCCGTTGAACAGGATGATCACGGGGGCGTGTGAGGCGGCCTTCGTGAAGTACGCCGGGAGCGTCGTCCCCTCGAACGGGATCTCGACGCGGACCGTGGCGGGGTCGATCAGGTCGAACGCCTTCTGCTGGAGCTCCAGGCAGCGGCGGTAGAAGACGTTCCGGTCCGGCTGCCTGGCGCTCTGCATCCGCTCGGCCTGCGCCAGGTAGTTGGTCGCGCGCAGGTACTTCTGCCCGGCCGTCCGCAGGTGCCCCGCCGCCTCGTCGGCGGCGGCCTGCGTCGCCAGGTCCTCGGCGACCGCGGCCCAGGACGCCATGAACTCCTTCGTCCCGACGTCGGCGCCCTGCGCGCCGAGCTCGCGGATCGGGCGGCAGGCCCGGTCCACCTCGTCGATCAGGCCGCCGCTGTTCAGGGTGGCGACCACGCCCAGGTTCCAGACGTAGTTGCCGGGGAAGTACTCGAACATTCAGAGCTGCCTTTCTGTACGCGCGCGGGCGTGATCGCGGCGCCGGACCGGCGCGATCTCCGGCCGGGTTTGTCCCGAGATAACGGTATTGGTCAGGCTGCCGATGCCCTCGACGGTGAGCGTCACGGTGTCGCCGTCCTTCAGCGGAGGCGGGTCCTGCCTCCCGTTGCGCCCCCACAGCTCGGCCAGGCAGCCGCCGTTGCCGACGGTCCCGGATCCGAGCAGGTCACCGGGGCGGACCGCGCTGTCCCGGGCGGCGTAGGCGAGCATGGTCTCGAAGGTCCAGCCCATGTTGCCGAGCAGGTCCCGCCCGACCTCGGCGCCGTTCACCTCCGCGACGCACCACAGGTCCAGGAAACCGTCCTCGTCCTTGTGGACGTCCAGCTCGTCCGCGGTGACGATCCACGGGCCGATGCTGGTGGCGAAGTCCTTGCCCTTGGCCGGGCCCAGGCTGACCTTCATCTCCCGGCTCTGCAGGTCCCGCGCCGAGAAGTCGTTGAAGATCGTGTAGCCGAAGATCGTCTCGTCCGGGCCGGCGACCGCCGCGACCTCGAGCTCGAAGTCGCGGGCGACCGACGCGGCCGGGAACGGGATCTCGTCGCCCGGTCCGTAGAGGCGGTGCGGGTTGGTGAAGTAGAAGGTCGGGGCGTCGTACCAGGCCCCGGGGACGCCCGCCGAACCGTCGATGCTCTTCCGGACGCCCTCGACGTGCTCCTCGAAGGCCACGAAATCCCGGATCGACGTCGGTTGCAGAGGAGCCTTCAGAGCAACGTCCGTTTCCGGTACGGGCTCCGCCAGCTCGAGTTCGCGCGCCCGGTCCAGCCCGAGTTCGACGATGCTCAGGGCAGCACGCTGCTCCTTGAACGGAAATATCATCTCATCTCGGTACACGCCCGTCGTGATGCGGTCTCCGTACCGGAAAGTCACGATCTTCACGGGTTCCTCACACCGGAGGCGCGACGAAGATGCCGCGGTCAACATCGTTGAAGGACTGCTTGGCGACGAACTCGTTCATCGGGTTCGCCGTCCCCCACTGATCACTCACGGCCGGGTCGGAGAAGTCGTACAGGTGCGGGTGCCACGTGTCCTCGTCGAGCAGCTCCAGCTCGGTGGTGTACTCGATGGTGTTCCCGTGCGGGTCGAGGAAGTAGCTGAAGGTGTTGTTCCCGGCCATGTGCCGGCCCGGCCCCCACACCTTCTCCACCCCGCCGCGCAGCAGCCGGCCGGTCCCCCGCATGTACTCGTCGATGCCGCGCATCTCGAACGACGCGTGGTGCAGCGCGACGTGCGGCCCCCGGGCGATCGCCAGGCTGTGGTGCCAGCGGTTGGTCCGCATGAACCACATCATCTCGCCCATCCGCGGGTGCATCAGGGTGTCCGAGAGCGCGAAGTTCAGGTGCCGGTCGTAGAAGGCGACGGTCGCCTCCGGGTTCGGCGAGTTGATCACCACGTGCGAGAGCTTGACCGGGACGGCCTCACCCTCCTCGAGCTTGCGGTGCTGCCGGACGGCCACGTCACAGGAGACTTCCACGGTACGGCCGTCGACGTCGAAGAAGCGGAACCCGTACCCGCCGCCCGGCGTCTGCAGCGTGCCCGGCTCGCCGACCAGCGTCACCCCGGCCCGGCCGAGGCGCTCGGCGAGGGCATCCACGTCCGCCCGGTCCGCCGCACCGAAGGCGATCAGGTCGAGGCGCTTCTCGGCGGCCTTGCGCAGGCGCACGGAGTACTGCTCCGGCGAGCCGGCCGCGGCGAGGAACGCGATGCCCTCGTCGGTGGTCTCGGCGTCCAGGCCCCACATGGTGGTGTAGAACTCCAGCTGCCGGTCGTAGTCGGGCACCGCGAGGTCGACGTGCCGCAGGTGGGTGATGAGTCGTTCGTCGTCGCTCATGTCAGGTCCTCTCAGGCGGGCTGTTCGACGAGGTGCGCGATGCGGCCCATCAGGCCGGGCACGTCGCCGCGCTCGTGGGCCAGGAGCCAGCGGGTCAGTTGCAGCGAGGCCTCGACGACCTCCGTCGCCCGGTTCAGCCGGCGGCCGGTGAACTCGGCCCAGAGCTCCTCGGTCACGGCGGCGTCGCGGAGCAGCAGTTCGGCGAGGACGGACGCGTCCTCCAGGGCCTGTGCGGCGCCCTGAGCCAGGGTGGGCGGGCAGCTGTGCGCCGCGTCGCCGATCACCACGACCCGGCCCCGGTGCCAGGGCCCGTCGATCACGTGGCTCTCGAACGCGGTGTAGTTCACCCGGCTCGGGTCGGTCAGCGTCTCGCGGATCTCGTCCCACGGCCCGTGGTACGCCTGCGAGAGCTCTCGCATGGTGGCGAGGGCTTCCTCCGGGCTCAGGCCGGCCCGGTCCTGCACGCCCTCGACCAGGTACGCGTAGATGCTGTCCTCCCCGGTCGGGCAGTACCCGGCGATGTACGCGGGCCCGCCGTAGAAGAGGTCGGTCCGGGTCACGCTCGCCGGGCGCCGGGTGAAGGTCCGCCAGATGCCCATCCCGACCGGCTGCGGCTCGGCGTCGATCCCGATCGCCCGGCGGGTCCACGAGCGCAGCCCGTCCGCGCCGATCACCAGGTCGTACGTGCCGGTGGTGCCGTCGCTGAAGCCGACCGTGACCGCGTCGCCGTCCTGGGAGAGCGACGCCGGCCGGGTGCCGAACCGGACGTTCACCCCGGCGTCGCCGGCGCGCTTGATCAGGATCTTGGCGAGCGCCGGGCGGTACATGCCCATCGTGGCGGGCAGGTCCACGCCGCCGGTGCGGATGTCGGTGAGCTCGGCGATCAGCGTGCCCGCCGGGTCCGGGGCGCGCAGGCCGAGCGTGTCGAACGCGTAGCCCTCGGCGCGGACCTGGTCCCAGACACCCAGCTGCCGCAGCACACGCAGCGCGTTGCCCTGCAGGGTGATCCCGGAACCGAGCGCGGAGACGTCGGGCTTGAGGTCGATGAGGTCGACCGCGACGCCACCCTCGGCGAGCAGGATCGCCGCGGCGGCACCGGCGGCGCCCCCACCGACGACCAGAACATTACGAACTGCTGGCACGGCGGTTTCCCTCCTGTTTCGTGTGATGGGGACCACTCTCGCGCGACCTCGGGGTATTGCGGAAGCTCGACTTGGTGATGCCCGCCATCACCCAGGCTTATAGTCGGCCCATGACGATGGACCGGGTACTGGCCAACCTCGATCTGAACCTCCTGGTCACGCTCGACGCGCTGCTGCGGGAGCGGAACGTGACGCGTACGGCGGAACGGCTCGGCGTCAGCCAGCCCGCGGCCAGCGGCGCGCTCGCCCGGCTCCGGCGGCACTTCGGCGACCCGCTGCTCACCCGGGTCGGCAACCGGTACGAACTCACCCCGCTCGCCGCCCGGGTCGCCGTGCTGACCGGCCCCGCGCTGGCCGGCGTCCGCCGGGTCTTCGACTCCACCGCCGACTTCGATCCGTCCCGTCTGGACCGCGAGGTCACCCTGGTCGTCTCGGACTACGCGGCCGCGATCCTGATGCCGCTCGTGTCGCAGCGGCTCGCCACGCTCGCCCCCGGCGTCCGGCTCCGCCTGGAACAGACCACCCAGTACGCCGTCGACCACGCCGCCGAGACCCTGCGCACCGCCGACGGCCTGGTCATCCCGCACGGCTTCGTCACCGAACTGCCCTATCTGGACCTCTACGAGGACCGCTGGGTCTGCATCGTCGACGCCGGCCACGACGTCGGGGACCCGCTCACCCTGGAGAAGCTCGGCGAGCTCCCGTGGGTCGTCTACTACGACCGGCCGACCGCGTTCGCGCCCGCCGTACGCCAGCTCCGGATGCTCGGCGTCGAGGCCCGGGTGGACGTGGTGGTCGACGGCTTCGTCCAGCTCCCGTTCCTGGTGGCCGGCACCCGCCGGATCGCGCTGCTCCAGGAACGCCTCGCGAACCTGCTCGCCCCGGTCGCCGGGGTACGGGTCCTGCCCTGCCCCTTCGACGTGGTCCCGGTCGCCGAGGCGTTCTGGTGGAACCCGATGTACCGCAACGACCCGGCCCACGCCTGGCTCCGCGACGTGCTCCTGGAAGCCGCCACACCGCTCCGCCGGTGAGACCTACTCCACGTCGGAGTGTGCGGGGAGCGTGGCGGTCCGCTCGGTCGCGGACCAGCTGGCCAGCAGGCGGAGGCCGTCGGCGGCCGGGGTGCCGGGTGGGGCCGTGTACGTGACCATCGTCAGGCCCTCGTCGGCCGCCAGCTCCATCGACTCGTGGTTGAGCTCCAGATCGCCGACCGCCGGGTGGCGGAAGAGCTTGACGCCGGCCGAGTGGCGGTAGACGTTCTGCTCGGCCCACCACGTACGGAAGGCATCGCTGCGCATGGAGAGCTCGCCGATCAGGCTCATCAGGCCCTGGTCGTCGGGATTGCGGCCGGTCGCGACGCGCAGGGCGCCGACGGCGTCGCGGGCGACCTGCTCCCAGCGGGGGTAGAAGGTGTGCGCCTCGGGGCTGAGGAAGATGAAGCGGGCGGTGCACGGCGGCTGGTACGGGGCCGCGAAGATCGGCGCGTACAGGGCCCGGGCCAGGGCGTTCGCGGCGAGGATCTCGAAGCGGTCGTTGCGGACGAAGGCCGGGACCTCGGTCATCGCGTCGAGGAGCCGCCGGACGGTGGGGCGAACCTCGGGGCCCGGGGCGCGGCGGCGCGTACGGGTATGACCGTTCCCGGACAAGCGAGCGAGGCCGTGCAGGTGCGCCCGCTCCAGGTCGTCGAGGCGCAGGGCACGGGCCAGGGCCTCCAGGACACTGTCGGAGACGCCGGAGAGGTTGCCGCGTTCCAGGCGGGTGTAGTACTCCACGCTCACACCGGCCAGCATCGCCACCTCGCCACGGCGCAGGCCGGCCACCCGGCGGGTGCCGTACGCCGGCAATCCCGCCTGCTCCGGGGTGATCCGCGCCCGGCGGGCGGTGAGGAAGTCGCGGATCTCGCTGCGCGTGTCCATCCTCCCAGGCTAGGCAGCCGCCCCGGGCCCGAGGGAGGCACTGCCGTTACCCCGTTCCGCCGATCCGCTACGGCAGGCTGCGCCCCGCCCCGTACGTCGACCCGGCCCGGTCCCGCTCCAGCCACCCCGTCTCCACCAGCATCCGGCGCACCGCGGCCACGTCGTCCGCGATCGCCGCCAGCCGGCGGTTGACCTCGTCCTCGGTCAGCAGCCCGTCCACCGCGAGGAACCGCGCCAGCAGCTCCGCGATCTGCTGGTACCGCTCGCTCATCGTCGGCGGTAGGGACGTCAACCTGCCGTACGCGAAAAAGCTCTTGAGCTGTGGATACTCCCTGAGCAACGGCGAGATCGGCTGGGTGGCGACGAGCGCCTGAGCGGCCTCGCGGAGCACCTCGGGCTTGGCCCGGTACACGCCGTCGCCGGTGCCCGACGCCAGGCCGAGGCCGGTGAGGCGGCCCAGGGCCTCGCCGGCCTCAGGCTTGGTGATCTCCAGGAGGAAGGACATCTCGGCGAGTGTGGAGCCTTCCTTGCCACGGCGGACCAGTTCGGCGAAGGCGCGCAGGCGGGCGGGGTTGGAGAGCTGGGTGAGGAGTTCGGCGGCGCGGGTGGCTTCAGCGGGCATCCCCGCAACGTAGGGGCGAACCGGCGCCCGGTGCACCCGAATTTTCGGCTCTGTCACAAAGTTGGTGATCGCTGCCGGTCGATGGTAGATCCATCCGGTGTCCGGAGTGGATCTTCTGCGGGTGTTGCTGCCGCACTTGTC